>JAGNGI010000043.1:3664-19539 GCA_018002295.1 Fidelibacterota bacterium | reverse complement strand
CTAAATATTGTTTTATTGTGTGCCGTTTTCCACATGTGAATACTAAAAAATAATATTTAAAAATGCAAGTCGTTTTTTAGGGCTGAGGATAAGGCAAAGGCTAATAAGAGGACAGAAACAGAAACCACACCTAGCTGTAACCGAATATCTATTAAACATTTTTGATTAATTTGAAAGCGCAATATGTTGTATAACACTTTGTAAGTTAAAATTTCTGAAAAATAGCCGTATTATAGTGTTAAAAATAAATTTCTATCAATGGTCAAAAAAGCACATTGGAGATCCAATGTATTCATAAGCCAGTCTAAAGATAGATGACTATATTTGGGGATAAAAAATTAATGATTTTCTGTGGTTATCAGACAATCATGTTCTATCCTTCTGAATCGGCTGAACTTCCCGACCAAAAGGAGTTAATGCCAGTGATAGCAATTTGATATGCTGTCTTGCAAAGGGAATACCGATAATAGTGATAGCACACAATGCGGCGAAAACTAAATGCACTACCGCCAGCTCTAAACCGCCAAAAAGTAACCAGATAATATTCATTAAAGTTGACAAACAGCCCGGTTCAGATGCTTTATAGACTATCTTTTGTCCAAACGGCATTAGTCCCAACACCGAAAGCTTGATACATTGCATACCGAAAGGAATACCGATGATGGTCAGACATAGCACCACACCGCCAAATAAATAAAAGAAAAAAATTAGGATTCCGCCACCTAGAAAAATCCACAGGATATTGCCTAATATTGTCATACTTACTCCCATTTAAAGACTAACTTTAATACAAAGAAACAGGTTTTACGATTGGACATAGTTAAGTATCATTGCGGCTAATTGCCCTAACGTATTCCACCATACCTTAAAAAGCGATCTCCTGGCTTAAGCTAACACTCAATCCAACAACACCTTGCCAGTACGATGAAAATCAAACAATACTTCTCTAAAAACGATAAAAGTAACCAACTCATCCATATTAAATACAATATGCAGATAGCGCATATAGTCTGGCACCTCCAGTCCGGTGCTTTCGCCGCCGGCATAGGTTCCATCAATATTGAATTGTTGCAGAAATTTTTCGTCGCGTATTACAGCTGTCGGGAAATAATGGACCGCGATTTGCCTTTCCGGATCAATGTATAAAAACGGCACTGGAATAAAGGTCTTCTGCTGGCAATTTTCACAGACCAACAGGTTTATTTTCCCTTCAAATAATTCCTTTTTCACTTCTTTGTCAAGAGCTGTATTGAGCGATTGCCAAATTTTTACACTTTGTTCGTGCTGGCAATGGGGGCAAACGACGATTTTGGTTTCATTAATTGACATTGGATTTTCCTTTTAGAATTAAATTATTCGCGAATTCCAAGTTTAGCGAAAATAAAGGCATATTTAAAGGCTACTTCCTTTAGGTAATCATAGCGCCCGGATGCTGAAAAATGACCTTTGCCCATATCGGTTTTAAGAAGTAAAATGTTATCATCTGTCTTTGTTGCCCGCAGTTTAGCAGTCCACTTGGCAGGCTCCCAATAGGCTACGCGTGGATCATTCAATCCGGCCGTGATTAGCATATGCGGATAGGCTTTAGGTCCGACGTTATCGTACGGCGAATAGGATTTCATATAATTGTAATACTTTTCCAGATGGGGATTGCCCCATTCCTCCCATTCAATCACCGTCAGCGGAATCGAACGATCCAGCATCGTATTGATCAAATCCACAAACGGTACCTCAGCTACTACGACCTCAAATAATTCCGGACGCATATTGACCACCGCACCCATCAACAAGCCGCCGGCGCTTCCACCATTAATTACCAACTTTTCGGCTGAGGTATATTTTTCGGCAATCAACATCTCGGCGCAGGCGATGAAATCGGTGAAAGTATTACGCTTTCTTAAAAGTTTACCATCTTCATACCACTGACGTCCCAGCTCGCCACCGCCGCGGACGTGAGCAATTGCATAAATAAATCCACGATCCAGCAGACTTAGTCGGATTGAAGAAAAACGCGCTTCGCTGGGAATCCCATAAGCACCATAACCGTAAAGCAAAAGTGGATTTGAACCGTCTTTTTTCATACCTTTCTTGTAAACTAGAGAAATCGGCACCTTAACGCCGTCTCCGGCAATCGCATAAATTCTTTCCGATTGATACTGCGTCTGATCGTAGCCGCCTAGCACCTCATCTTGCTTTTTCAATTCACGAGTCTGACTTTCCATATCATAATCATAAACTGAATTTGGCGTAACTAAAGACGTATAACGGAATCGCAATATTTTCGTGTTGTAATCGGGATTATTATCACCGTCAATGGTATAGACTGGTTCGGGGAAATCTACGTAATGCATTACCCCTGTATTTAAATTCTCAACCCGGATTTTTTCCAGACCGTTTTCTCGTTCATATACAACCAGATGGTCGCAGAAAAGATCAATGCCAGTCAGCATAACATTGGGACGATGAGGAATTTTCTCCTGCCAATTGTGTTTTTCGGGTCTGGCAATTGGAGTTTCCAGCAAACGAAAATTTATGGCATTTTCATTAGTTAAAATGTAAAACTTGTCGCTATGATGATCAATGTAATATTCTACGCCGGTCTTACGCGGGCAGAATAATCGAAATCGTCCATCTGGCTGGTCAGCCGATAGGTAATGAACTTCGGTTGTAATCTGACTTCCCAAGGTTAGAATGAGGTAACCGTGACTGCGCGTCTTAGCTATTCCGAGATAAAACTTCTCATCTGGTTCGTGAAAAACCATAACATCATTTTCCGGTGTCTGACCGAGTTGATGACGCCAAAGTTTGTCCGGTCGCAGAATAGTATCGAGGGTGGTATAAAAAACAGTACGGTTATCGTTTGCCCATTCCAGTCCATAGGAAACATCAAGAATTGTATCCGGCAACATCTGGCCATTGATTAGGTCTTTAAAAACCAACATATGCTTTTCTGAACCATTGAAGTCAACGGCGAATGCCAGTAAACTATGATCGGGACTTACTTTGAACTCTCCGATTGAACAGTATTTCTGCCCGCTGGCTAGCCGGTTCTGATCGAGTAGGATTTCCTCATTCGCATCCAGCGAACCTTTCTTGCGGCAATAAATCGGATACTGATTGCCCTTTACCATGCGGTTGTAATAGTAAAAGCTATCTATTTTCACCGGCACGGACTCATCCGTTTCCTTAATCCGGGCTAACATTTCCTTGTAAAGCTTTTTCTGGAAGCGTCTGGTCGGTTTCATGATTGCCTCAGTGTAGGCATTTTCATCTTCGAGATATTGGATGACTTCTGGATTAGATTTTTCCCTTAGCCAGGCATAATTATCAATTAGTGTATCACTATGAATAATCGTTGTTTTGGGTTCGATTTTTGCCGTCGGCGGAGTCAGCGGTCGTGAGGGACAGCCGCTTAGCCAGATTGCCAGGGCGAGGCTAATAGCTAATATACTCGTTCTTAATTGTTTCCTAAAATTCATATTCTCTCCTGATTACTTATTGGTTCGCTTTGCCAATTCGGTGGTTTCAAATAAAATATAATCCGTCTTGGACATACCCATTTTGCGATAGGTTTTCTGAGCAATCCGGTTATCGCGCTCGACGTAAAGCCGCAAACCGCAGACATTACCGACTTTGAGGGCGGCATTCTGAACATAGTCGTACATTTTGCGGTAAATTCCGCGGCGCCGGAACTCCGGAGGCACATACACACTCTGAATCCACCAGAAAAGCCCATTACGCCAATCGCTCCATTCGTAGGTAATCATTAGACAGCCAACCATCCGTCCGTCACTCTCCGCCACGATATAAAAGCCTAATTCCGGGTGTTGGAACAGACTACGTACTCCTGCCGAAATTATTTCCGCGCTCAAAATACGGTTTTCGGTCTCTTGAGCCATCGCCCGATTAAAAGCAACCAAGTCGTCCGCATCGGATAAACGGGCGGACCGAATCAGAATTTCCGCGTTATTTTGTGCCATCTCTTTTTCGCCATTTGACGGAATTAATACTAAACATTATTTGGATGATATGAAATAGTTTTCATGTTGGTAGAAAATTTTTATCTCAGGACGGATAGAGAATTCAATTCCAAAATGGGAATCATTAACTAAAGATACAACCTCTTGCCAAAATTAACCCGAAAAAGCAATTGTGGAAATCCTATTATTTTTGTCCAAAACTTTTCACAACTTTTTATAGAATACTGGTTAATGAAAAAATTAGACTTTTCCGAATCAATCTGATTAACTTTTGATGATTTTTAATGTTTCTTATGCGCACATCGGCTAAAATAAATCTGAAGGGACTTAATCTGGAAGAAATCACTTCACTGTTAGCCGCATTGGGTGAAAAACCGTACCGCGCTCGCCAGATTTATCAATGGCTTTATCAAAAAAGAGCTACCGATTGGAGTCAAATGTCCAATATTCCTCTGGCGCTTCGTACGAAGTTGGCTGAGCGATTTGAATTGAGCTCTGTTCGTCTGCAAAATTTGGTGCATAGCCGGATTGATGGTTCGGTGAAATTTCTATTCGAACTAACTGACGGTAATCTGATTGAGGCGGTCTATATGCCGGAAGATCGCCGCCGTACCGTCTGCCTGTCTTCGCAAGTCGGCTGTCCAATCGGATGTGCTTTCTGCGCCACCGGTGTGATGGGCTTGAAACGCAATCTAACTGCCGGTGAAATCATTGACCAGTTACTTTTTATCAATGCCAATATGCCCGTTCCGGCAACTAATGTGGTTTTTATGGGTATGGGCGAACCTTTTTTGAATTACGAAAATGTCATTCGCGCCGCCCGGATTTTCAATAGCGAGCTTGGGCCGGAACTTTCCGCACGCCATATTACAATCTCGACCTGTGGTATCATTCCGGGCATCGAGCGCTTTACCGCTGAAGACCAGCGCTTTAAACTGGCAATTTCCCTTAATGCCACTACCGATGAACAGCGGAATAAAATTATCCCTATCAACCGCAAATATCCCATAAAAGAACTGTTGGGTGTCGCTAAAAATTATACTCGTGTCTCTCGACGCCGGGTGACTTTTGAATATATCCTGATTGCCGGATTAAACGATACTATAAAAGACGCCCAGCGCTTGGTCAAATTGCTCAGCCCGATCCCCTGCAAGCTCAATCTTATTCCCTATAATGACAATCAGCAATTTCCATACCGCGCCCCAAGCGAGGAACACTTAAACGAATTTATCCGTGAAATTTATCAAGCACCCTTTGCGGTAACCGTTCGACGCAGTAAAGGGCTGGACATCGCCGCGGCTTGTGGACAACTATATGTTACCGAACAAAATAAACGCAACTTGCGTTAAGCCGGACTGGCTACTCTTTGCCTCCAAACCGAACTTAAGTCAAGCCAAATAGAGTGGATGAACTCAAGTTCTTACTTTCCACCCAATTATTCATACAAACAATCCTACAATCATGCGTTCAGGCTTACATTTTTATTATCTGGCTAAAAATGTTTGCAATGATTATCAATGAATTTGCAAAAATTACTCTTTCTTGAGGCTTTCCTTGACTTTCTTAACAGCTTCTTCAGCGCTCTTCTGGATTTTATCGCTGGCTTTTTCTGCACCGTTCTTAGATACAGATTCTACATCTTCCTGAATCCGGTCAATGATTTTTTTCGGCTGAGCGATTTTGTATGTCAAGCCAACTGCTAGCGCCAGAATGATAAATGAGATGACTGCCCACTTGAGCAGGCGCGCTATAACCATTATGATAAATAACACCAATGCGGCAGTCAGCGCGACTCCGATAATCGGATGAGAAGTTAGGTAGCTAATCCACACATCCATAATAATCCCTCCCACTTTAGGTTAAAAGTAATCCCATTAATTCGCGAATCCACTTGCGCTCTGCCTGCAAAATGACCAGCGGTCGGGTTAATAGGGCGCGCTGAACCTGGTCATTGGTATTTGAGAGAGCGGTCAGTTCATGAACTTTGTTCTGAATCTGCCGACCTAGCTCGGTATCATAGAGCGTTAACGCCTCTCGGAGCGCCTCCTTATTAAGGACACCACTATAAGTTAGACCGGTTTCAAAAAGTGACGGCTGATGTTGTGGTTGGGAAAGGGCTTTGAAGATTTCCTCATTAAAAATCTGACGCCCCTTGGGTGTAATTGAATAAATTCTGCGGCTGGGTAGTCCTTTTTGTGGTTCCAAATTACTCATCAGAAGACCAATTTTCTGCATTTTGTTTAAAACGGCGTAAATCGTCGAGAATCCAACGTTGGTACGTTCGCGTATCCCACGCCCGGCAATAATTTTCTCAATATTATAAGCGTGAGTTGCGCCCTCTGAGACAATCCCAAGTATGTTGAGCTCCAGATTAGTCATCATTGTTCTCCTTTAAAAATGAGCGGATACAACCAAGATTAGCATATATAGTTCCCGACTTTTACTGCTCCGGATAAAGTACAACCTCTACGTAGTTATCAAGCGGCAGGTAGCGTCGGGCGGCATTCTGGACCATTTCCTTCGTCAGATCTTCTACTAATTGAGGATAATGCAGGATCGCCATTGGATTTTCATTGTTGAAATAATAGAAATGAAGGTTATCCAGCCAAAAGCGGTTCTCTTTCAGATTAGTCTCGTAGGAGCGTAAATCAATTTGCCTAATTTTGGCCAGATCTTCATCGCCAAGTGGTTCGCTCTTTAGGTTTTCAATTTCTTGGAAGATGACGGAGGTTAATTCTGTCACTCGCTCCGGGTCGCAACCAAATTGAATAGTCAGACGAAATTCAGGATATGGGTATTGCTTGGAAGAGGAACCAACATAAATACCGTATGTGCCGCCCTTTTCTTCTCTGATTTGTTCTCGCAATTTGATTCGCAGAACATCGGTTACCGTTGCTAATTCAAAACGATTCTGACGACTCCAATCAAAATTACCGCTGAAGGTAATCTGGACGTAGGATTGCTTCTCGAGCCCTTTATAAACCGCCTTCTGCACCACGCCGTTCGGTGGACGGATACCTACGTCGCGCCAATTCTCCTCACGATTATTTGTAGGTAAATTAGCCAGATAGCGCATAGCCATCTGTTTCGCCGAATCTAATTCCACATTGCCAATTAGGAAAAAAGTAAAATCCCCAGCTTCTCCAAAACGATCTCGGAAAATGTTGTATGATTTATTCAAATCTATCTCATCCAGCATGGCAATCGTCCATGGGCGCGCCCGGAAATGATACTGAGATAGCGTCACCCTGATTGTATCGCTGAAAGCCGCAAACGGATCGGCGGCGCGATTGACAATCGAGTTTTTCAATTTTTCGAGATAAGACAGGTAGGCAGTGCTGTCTTTGCGTGGCGCAGTAAAATAAAGATATATAAGTTGGAACATAGTTTCCAGGTCTTCAGGCGAGGCTGAGGCACTGAAATTTTCCGTCAATTCCTCCAGAGACGGTTGCACCGAAACCACTTTACCTGCCAATTTTTTAGATAACATGACGCTATTGAATTCTCCCAAGCCACTCTCAGTAACGATGGGAACACTGCTAATTGCGGCAACATAATTTGAATCGGGAACCAGTGAGGTTCCGCCAGGACTATAAGCCGAAAGCAGAATCTCGTCATTTTTAAAATCAGTCGGCTTAATGATAACTTTTACCCCATTACTCAATATTAGTTCAGTAAGATTCAGGGAATCAATGTGAGTCTCCTGCAGGATGCGACCGGGCGGCGGCAATTGCCTGACCAGATCGCTTTCAGCCACCTCATCAATATAGGCTGTCACTTCCTGCCGCTCCACCTTTTCGAAAATTTCGCGTAATTCGGTTTCGGTCGGTATTTTCAAATCCGGTTTCTCGGGGGCAGATACTAATACTACGCGGTTAATATCAGTAACCCATTCTTTAGCTAGAACATTGACCTCGGGCAGTGCTATCTCCGGAACGTATTTTTTGTAAAATTCATATTCGAGTTCAATCCCCGGTACTGGTTCATTATCAAGAAAATTACGTATATATTCACTGGCAAAACTGCGTGAGTAAATCTTATCCCGCTCGCGGTAAATCTGTTCCATATTACGTAAAGCTGTGCTTTTAGCCCGTTTTAGTTCGGTTTCTGTAAATCCAAATTCCCGGACGCGTTTCAATTCCGTAAGAATAGCCGTAAATCCCTCTTCAATGCCATTATCTTTTACAACGGCTCCGATGGAATAACAATCCTTGGAGCGGACTAATCGCCCCTTTTGAGACGCCGCTCCTAGAAAAGGTGGTTCGGCAGTTTTGGTTAATTCCTCCAGACGTTCATTCAGCATACTGTTGTATAAATTTTCAACAATCGATTGGCGATAGTCACGTATATATTTTTGTTCTGTTCGCGGCAATTTAATAAGCAAATCCACTTGATTGCGGGTTAGCTCGGGGTCGGTCTGAATTGAAAACAAGGTTTCGGTA
This sequence comes from Fidelibacterota bacterium, assembly GCA_018002295.1. Classification (GTDB taxonomy): domain Bacteria; phylum Fidelibacterota; class UBA2242; order UBA2242; family UBA2242; genus JAGNGI01. The sequence goes on along the minus strand of JAGNGI010000043.1, from coordinate 11,117 downwards.
TGATCAGGCACGGGCGGAATTGGACGAGGCGGTGCATCGGCTGGTGATTTTAAGCCAATAAAATTTTGCTCGATGAGATTCTTGACTCTATTCTCATCAAAATCACCGACGGCAATGACTGCCATCAAGTCAGGGCGATACCAGTCGCGATAAAATTTTCGCAATGTATCGTAATGAAACGTATCAATTACGGCTATTTGCCCAATTGGATGGCGTTCGGCATATAATGAGCCCCAAAAAATTACCTGAAATTCTTTCTCCTGGATACGCATTTCGGCTCCGCGCCCAAGCCGCCATTCTTCGCGAATGACACCCCGTTCTTTATCAATTTCTTCATCTTCCAGACTAATCTGAGAAGCCCAATCAGCCAAAATTTGAAAACCCTTTTCCAATAAAGAATCACGGTCAGTGGGCACGGTCAGCATATATACCGTTTCATCGAAACTGGTATAAGCATTTAGATGCGAACCGAATGGCATACCAGCTAATTCCATAAAATTGATAATCTCTTGCTTCTTAAAACGGGCTGTACCGTTAAAAGCCATATGCTCCAGAAAATGAGCTAATCCCCGCTGATCTTCCTCTTCCAGCACTGAACCGGCGTTAACCACTAAGCGCAGTTCTGCGCGCCTTTCCGGCTTCTCATTTTGGCGAATGTAATAAGTCAAGCCGTTATCAAATTTCCCTTTGGTAATTTTCGGATCAAGCGCAATTTCAGAATCTAATTCAAGAGATTGGGATAGGCTCGGCGGAGTAGGCGGAATCTTTCTGGTCAACTCGCTTGTGCTACAGGCTATCATCGTAGTAAAAAGAGCCGCTACGACGATTGATTTTGGTATATGAACTTTCACGTTGCCTCCTTTTATAAAAATTCGATTTGCTTAATAACTGAGCTTAGATCTCCGATACCGCTAATTATGTAATCCTTCGAGATACTTGGAAGCGGACAGAGCTCCAACAGCACCGTCGCCAACGGCATTGGCAATTTGACGAAATGGCTTGGAGCGCACGTCGCCAACTGCTATAATTCCCGGAACGTTTGTGTGCATTTCTGCATCGGTTATTATATGTCCGTCATCATCGAGATTCACCAAGCCACGCACGAACTCGGTATTCGGCACCCAGCCGATAAAAATGAATACGCCTTCAGCCGGAAGGCTGATTTTTTCACCACTCTTGACATTGCGGATTTCAACGCCTTCGACTTGCTCGGCTCCAAAAATATTGGAAACCACCGAATCCCAGATAAATCTGATCTTTTCATTCTTAAAAGCTCGCTCCTGCAATACCGGTTGCGCCCGCAATTTGTCGCGCCGGTGAATAACCGTCACCCTTCGAGCAAATTTCGTCAAATATAGCGCCTCCTGAATAGCGGCATTTCCACCTCCCACTACAATTAATTCCGCATTGCGATATAATGGCCCGTCACAGGTGGCACAATAGGACACTCCCCGTCCCAAAAACTCTTGCTCGGAGGCAATGCCGAGATTGCGGGGAACCCCTCCGGTAGCAATGATTACCGCTTTAGCAAGAAAACGACGATTATCCGAAATTACTTCAAAGCATTGCCTTCCTGGTATAATTTTGCTCACGTCTTCAAACTCGCTGATATTGGTTCCAAAACGATCCGCCTGAGCCCGTATATTTTGCATTAATTCCATACCACTTATTCCATCCGGAAAGCCTGGATAATTTTCTATCCGATCAACTATAGCCGGGATGCCGCCCGTCATAGATTTTTCTAATAAGATGGTGCTGAGCATTTCGCGCGCGGTGTAGATAGCCGCCGTCAGTCCGGACGGTCCTCCGCCAATGATCACAACATCGTTAACCACATCTTTTGCCACAAATTATTCCTTTCTTTTACTATTTTGAAAATTAGTTAAAATTATCCATGCTGAGTTACAATTTTTAATAGGCCGGTTTTAATTTTGATAGCATTTGGTTTAGGCTTAATATATTTATAAATTTTATCAAATGCATAGCGAACATGAAATAATTTTGATTGGCGATCGAGTTTTAATCGATCCTGATGAAGATCAGAACAAAACGCCAAGCGGTTTATTCTTACCTCCCGGAGTGAAAGAAAAAGAGAAGGTGCAGGGCGGCTTTATCGTTAAAACTGGTCCGGGTTTCCCAATCCCCCATACCGACGATATTGAAGATGAACCCTGGGAAGAAGGGGAAGATGAGCCGCACTATTTGCCTCTTCAGGCTCAAGAAGGTGATTACGCCATTTTCTTGCGTAAGTCCGCTATCGAAATCGAACTCGAAAGCAAAAGATATCTGATAGTTTCCCATTCTAATATCCTCCTATTGATCCGCGAAAACTACCTCGAATAATACTGCTTCCAAATTTCATGGTTTAACAACTTGGGCATGGTATTGCTAAAATAAAAATGCGGTCGTAAAGACCGCATTGTGATCTATATGCAACGAACGGAGAGCTTTAATCTAACCAGTTGATGTCAACACTTCCAAGTCCAACCTCAATTTCCAGATAGATTCGTTTGTTGGCGGTTTCCCAGTTACCACTGCGGTATAGGTTTTCGCTGATGCGATCAAAACCATGCAAATTAAGCGATGACAGGAAGGAACTTTGCGAACGGACTTCAACCGCCACATTATCCGGGACTTCGATAATGACCGAACCGAGTCCGACTTCAATCTTACCTCGAATATCCTGACTCAGGCTACCGTCAAACACCAATTCGGTAGTGCCGAGACCACATTCCACGTTAAAGCGTTCCATATTGGCGTAACTAAGACCCTTAACATTAACGCTACCCAGTCCAGTCTCAATAACCATATTCCGCATATTATCCTGATTCTTATCTCTAAATATGACATTAACGTCACTCAACCCACAATGCAATTTCAAATCCCGCACCCGTAAATCGGTAAAATCCAGCCGACCCTCTCCCAAGCCGAGATCCACTGCAATGTAAATCGGTATTTTTTGAGAAAATTCTAAATGCCATTTATTTAATTCTTTATTTACTTGGGAAGATTTGAGATTTCTTTTATCATTCTTATTGGATTCGTCGTACTTTTCGGTGGACATTTTTAGGCGACCACGATTGCCCAGTATCTTATAATCCACAATCGGCTTATAAATACGTTGTGAATAAGTCATTATTGAATGCACCAGGTATTTAGGATCATCGTGACTTTTGAGATCAAGAGTCCCCAAACCAAAGCTGATATTAACGTCCAGCTCTTCTTCACCTTTATACGGAATATCATAATGTTCCGTGAAGTAATCTTCCGCTGATAAAACCGCTATCATGAATATCCAGAGGATAATTAATTTTCTTTTCATATTATTTTCATCACCTCGATTCTCGATCGGCCTTTAATATGTTTATGTTGCCGTTAATCGTCCTAAGCCTGACTAGACTGCCACCTTGGTTAATTTTGCCTCTGGCATAGATGTATATACGCGAGCTTTTAATTTCATGACTCTTCTGAACCGGAAAATCGGAGTGGATATTGACATCGGCATAACGACGACTGGTAACGGTAATTTCAGCATCAATATCGGCATTAAGATTAGCCGGTAGAATAACTTCTATCTCGCCGCCGCTGGTTTCCAAATCAATGGCATTATTCTTCACGTCAGAATTAAATAATTTACGAGCTTCTATATCACCTCCGCTGGTACGCGCATAGATGTATCCGACGACTCCTTTGGCTAGGATATCACCTCCGGAAGTAATGGCTTCCAGATCATATGCCCGGTCAACCTCAATATTGCCACCAGAAGTACGAGCATAACAATAACCTTTTATGAGTCCAATATCGATGTTGCCGCCGGAGGTAGTAGCCTTCAAATTTTTATTTACCTGACGCACTTCTATATCACCTCCAGAGGTGTGAATTTCTAAATTGCCTTCAATCTGGCCAATGATTATATCACCGCCGGAGGTACGCAGGGTAAGTTCGGCTTGGACTTTATCGGCACCGATATCGCCACCGCTGGTCTTAGCTGAAAAGGTTTTCGCCCGTAGATTGACAATATTTATATCTCCACCAGAAGTGCTGACCTGGCCATTACCCTGGATTTTATCAAGGTTTATATCGCCACCGGAAGTGTTAGCCCAGAGTTCGCCATCAAATAATTCGATCTCTATATCACCGCCAGAAGTGTTGACGGATAAATTACCTGCAACTTGTTGAATTTTAATATCACCACCCGAGGTATGGCTTTTCAATTCACCACTGCATTCGCTAATCTCAATGTCGCCGCCACTGGTATTTAGATTCTGAAGTCCACTAACCTTATTAATATTAATGTCGCCACCCGAAGTCTGAACTGTCGTATTAAAAGTCAATGGCACCTTCACTATAAAATCGCTGGAGTAGCGGCGCGAATGTTCCTTGCCAGTGACTATTACTTTATTGCCTCGTTGTTGATAGCGTGCTTTTTCCTCATTTAAAATTTGGCGCGCATTAACCTCAGAATAGGCGTCTATTTTAAACTTTTCGACGATCATCACGTCCCGGCGAGCCTCACCCTCGATCGTGACATCCCCGCTGACACGCTCCATAACAAGATCGCCCTTACTACCGACTGCAAAAGTTTTAACGATGTTTCCGACATATTGCTTGCCATCAAATTCAAATTTGTCGGGGCTGGCGCCGACTGAGCCAATCATCAATAGAATTAGGAATAATTTTTTCGGTTTCATCGAATATGCTCTCTATCTTTTTTCTCGATCGTTTTTATCATAAAATTTGTCTAAAGCCAAAAGAGCCATCTGTCTTATTTCTTCAGATTCATCACGCGCCGCCACCAAAGCTAATACTGGCACAACTTCCTGCTCTGCCTTATTAACCAAATTTTCCAGCGCTATTTTACGAAGAGATGCGCTTGAATCTCGCAGGGCAACTAATTGGAATGCTTCCTGAATTTGCTTGGTCATCTGTCGTTTCTCCAACAATTGGGCGGCAAATAAGCGTACCGATTCATTATTATCATGGAGCATAGCCGCCACAAAAGTAGCGTCAACGATAGGGTTGGGTTCGATCTGGTCCAATAGGCGCAGTGCCAAAAGGCGTTTTTCGGCATCTTGATTATGACGGGCGGCATACATTAACATGTTTTGAATGGTGGGATCATCTAATCCACCTCTAATGGCAAAATCTTCCTTTACTCTGACATTAACTTCTACTAATCCATTCTGGCTGGTTCGATATTCACTTTGAAGTAAGTCAGCATCTTCTATCCCCCCTGATTTTAGTAAATAGTTAGTAAAGGCTTTTTGAATATTTTCTTTCTCCGGATCGGTGAATTTATAGTTGTAATTAACAAAGTTGGCAAGTATTTCCGGTTGTTTGGGTAAGTTGGCTCTAAACCCTACTCTTCCAATAAAAATGCCGATTACCAGAATTAAACTGGCGGCAATTAGTTGATAACGCGGACGGGACAAGCCGATTGTAATCGTCTCAAACATTTCCTCAAAATATGTTTTGACATTTACCAATTTCGGTCGGCGCGATTCGGATGAAATTTTTGATATTACTTGCTTGTTCAATGCTTCCAATCGTCGGGCGCTGGGCACCGGTTCATTAGCGTAGTCTATTTTCTTGGCAATAATTTGTAGACGTTCTATTTCGGCCTGGCAGACTTGGCACTCGTCCAGATGATGTTTAAAATCAGTTCGTTCGGATTCCGATAGTTCATTGTAAAAGTATAGGATTGAAAGTTCTTTAAAATGTTTATCGTGCTTCATATCTAAATCCTTTCTTATGATTCAGTTAAAAGCGTTTGTAATTTGTGAGTTGCGCGGAATAAATAGCGCTTGACGGTTCCCTCGGTGCAATCGAGCAAAATCGCAATGTCCTTTATTTTTTTCCCTTCAAAATGCTTAAGGATGAACACTACTCTTTGTTTTGCAGACAGTTGCTGGAGAGCGGCGTCTATTTGGTCCTGAATGGAATTGCTGAATGTTACCCGATCGGCTTCGTCTTGAGCGTCGGCAGGAATGGTCTCCCACAGGTAGTCGTCTTCACCGGGATTAGCTAAAGTCATACGTTTGCGTTTATTATATAGATTAAAAGCTTGATTAGCCAGTATGCGATAAATCCAGGTAAAAAATTCACTCTCGAAGCGAAATTTTCCCAGATTCTGATAGACTTTAATAAAGGTCTCTTGATAAAGGTCTTCCGCATCCTGATAGTTGCGAGTAAAGCGGAAGGCTACACTCATCACCCGCTCGCCATATTGTTCCATTAAACGTGCGAATGCCATTTTATCGCCACTTTGAATATTCTGGATTAATTCGACTTCTTCGTTTTCCATACATCTACCCGCTTTAGATTCACATCGGCGATAAAGGTTGTCAAACTTCTGTTTAGTGGACAATAATGAATTTATTTATTTTGAAGTATTCAGAGCTTCGTAGGCATACAAAGTAAATTCCAGAGCCAACGCGCGCGCCGGATTGATTATGTAAATTCCAATTGATGACTTCTTTTTGGCCGCCAAATTTGCTAACCAGCCTTTTTTCAAAAACGATTTGTCCGTTGAGATTTATGACTTGTAGGTAAGCCGGAGCGGTAGCGGGCGTGGCTTTATGCCAGATAAAATAAAAATTTATGTTGCTATTAGCCGGGTTGGGGTAAACCCAAATCTCATCGAAAGATAGTTCGCCTTTCGGGAAACTCTTGGGTTGGTAATTGACGATACTTTGATAGACATCTGGAATGCCCCAGCCGTATCTATTATCTGGGTTTTGGGTGCGATCGGCATAACGTTTCAGTTCCGTGATAATTTCTGCGGGGGTCAGCTCTGGCTGACTCTCCAACAATAGCGCCGCGGCACCAGCAATCAACGGTGTCGCCAAGGAAGTTCCGCTCCCTGTACGATAAGCTCCTTGCGAATTACCGGCGTAATAAGTCGCAACGCCCATAGCGCACAAATCCGGTTTGATTCGGCCGTCGTAGGTTGGACCATGGGAACTGAAGGTGGCTATTTCACCCTGCGCATCAACCGCACCGACCGTCAATGCGCCAAAAGCATCGCCGGGTGTGAGCAGTCCGCCATCCTCAAAATTATTAGCGTCGTTACCAGCACAACAGACGCAGAGAATGCCACGCTCGAACGCCCAGTTAACAGCCTTAGTGGTGACGGCGGTTTGGCCATCAAGGTATTCATAAGGATATTTAGAACCATCTGCAAAACCATCACGATACCCGAGAGATACCGATACGATGTCAGCCCCCCAATAATCACACCACTCCACCGCGGCGACAAAATCATCTTCCTCACGATGAATTTCGGTATCAATTCTTTCGGTTTTGGCTAGTAAAAATTCAGCGCCATAAGCCGCTCCAAGATAATCAGGTGGATTATATCCGCCGACTAAGCTCCAGACGGCGGTTCCATGTTCACTCTGCCGGCTGTTTCGGGCGGTATCCGCGGCTTCTTCATCGCTGACGTTGTCATCAT
>JAGNGI010000043.1:0-3564 GCA_018002295.1 Fidelibacterota bacterium | reverse complement strand
CTAAATAAATCCAGGCTCGTATAGTTGGTTGATTGGTGAATTTATCTATTGTAACCGGTTGCCCAGCCCGTACAATGCCAGGAAGGATTAACAGCAAAAACCCAAACACCCGAAAACGAAGAACATATATGTTCCGGATGCGCTGAATCATTTCGGCAGGCAATCTATTAAAATACGAGAAAATAAAAAATTGTTATTCTTGAGGAAGGCGTTGGAGACGTTAAAATCAGCTACCAATCCAGGTGAGCAAGTAACAAACCCAATTGTTTACCATCAATATCTGAAAATAAAATTAGTCCAGCGCATTGACGTCTAGCATGCCTAACGGTTATCGCTCCGGCGAAAACATCCTGAGAAAGTGCGGCAATTTCGTTTTGCACTATCAGTTGTTCTTCCAGAGATGTCGAGCTGGTCATTGAAACGGGTACAAGCAGAATACCTTTCTGTAAAACGAGACCGGCTTGTTTACCAGCGATAAGGACATCCTCGGTTAATTTCGGGCTGTACAAATCGGTCATATCTGGAAAACGCGTCCCGAATTCTTCATCGTTAGGACCAACCAAGGGATTCTGACCGGAAACATTAATCTGATCTACAACTACTATTCCTTCGGACTTTTCGGACCGCCGCGTTGGCACACCTCGTCCAACCAATAAAAAACGTTCAGCGCCATCTTTAATCGCTGAGCGAACGGCTTCACGCCAGGTTTTAACATTTGCCCCATTATCGAGAAGAATTATTTTAAAGTTTAACTCACCCTCTGGTATTTGCGGGCATATGGCTTTATTCATTATAAGTGCGTTATGAATTTTTTTTAGAGACATAATTTTTCAGGTTGTTTCCTCAGATGACTCGTTAAGGGTGTTATCTTCTTCCGACCAATCTGGTGCTTCCTCGAGCCAGGTAAGTATTTCCGCCTGATTTTTCAAGACACTTCGTAATCGTTGTATCAATTTATTCTGTTCGAGGTTGAGCTGATCAATTGCCTCCTGTATTTGCCTCTTCTTGGTTTCTGCATTGGCAATTACTTCAGAAGCAATGGATTCAGCATCCAAGATAATACTTGCCGCCCGATCTTGAGCCTCTTGCAAAATTTTATCGCGTCCTTTGCGAGTCTGGTCAAACTCATTTACTATGGCTTCCAATTTCTCTAGCTTTTCTTCCATCTGAGCAAATTCATCCGCCAACATTTCGGTAAAATATTTAACCTCAACCGGATCATAGCCGCGAAACACTTTGCGGAATTGGCGGTCGCGGATTTCATTGGTCTTGATCATGATGTTCTGCGCTCCCCAAAAATAGCCCGCCCGAGGCGAATCATATTTGAGCCCTCCTCTATAGCAATTTCATAATCGTCGGTCATTCCCATAGAAATGAGATTGAATTGACCGGTATTGATCCGACTCTCAGCAATTTTATCAAAAATGCCTTTAAGATTGGCAAATGCTCGCCGAGTCCAATCCCGGTCGTTCGTTAATGGGCCAATCGTCATTAATCCGTGTAAAATGAGTTCTGGCATCTCCGCCACTTGTTCCACAACGGAAAATACTTTTTCGGGAGGTAAACCTGATTTAGTGGCTTCGCCGGAAACATTTACTTCGAGTAAAATGTCCACCTTCCGTCCCAGTGTACGGCTAATGTTGGCAATTTTATTACACAAATCAAGCGAGTCAACCGATTGAATCATAGCAAAATTCTCGATAGCCTTTCGGACTTTATTGCTTTGAAGGTGTCCAATCATATGCCAGCTGATTTCCGGGCAATCTTGCAAGGCTATTATTTTCGGAATGGCTTCTTGAACGCGATTCTCGCCGAAAATCCGTAAACCGGCGGTATAAGCCTGACGAACCAATGTTGCTGGAAATGTTTTGGTTACGGCGACAATCTGGATGTCTTCGGCTCGCCGCCCTGTTTTTTGAGCCGCTTGCACTATGCGTTCTTTGATTATCAAAAGGTTATTTTGAATGGTCTGCGAGTCCAAGAAGGCTAATCCTTTTAGATTAGATTACTCTGGTTCATCAGTTTCGGCAACCTCGTCAGACGCGTCATTTTCGAGCAGGGTAATTTCATCGGATTCTTCCAACTCGCCATTGCCGTTGTTTTTATCTTCTGATTCCACCACGCGAGTAACGGCTGAAATGGTGTCACCTTCGTCCAATTTTATTAGCCGAACGCCCTGAGTATTGCGGCTGATGGTTCTGAGAGTAGCAACTGGCAGGCGAATCAATACGCCTTTGGCGGTTATAATCATCAAATCGTCGGTATCAACCACCTCGCGCAAGGCTACCATCCGACCGTTGCGAACGGAGGTCTTGAGTGTTATGACTCCTTTGCCACCTCGTCTGATGACCGGATATTCTTTGATGTCGCTCCGTTTGCCGTAACCGTTTTCAGCCACGGCTAAAATTGTACCGCTTTCATTACGAACAATTACAACGCCTACAACCCGGTCATCTTTGCCGCTCAAACGAACGCCTCGTACACCGGCCGCGGTGCGTCCCATAGGCCTTACGTCGCTTTCATGGAAACGGATTGACTTGCCATAAGCCGTCCCTAAAATAATATCCTGATTACCATTTGTGATCTGGACATCGAGCAGATCATCGTTATCATTGAGGTTAATGGCTCGAATGCCGGGTTTACGTGGATTGCCGAAATCGGACAAGACCGTTTTTTTAACTATACCGTTGCGGGTTACCATTAGGACAAAATGTTGATCGTCGAATTCTTTCACTCCCAGCACCGCCCGAACTTCTTCGCCGGGCTGAGTATTGATCAAATTGACAATGGCGCGGCCGCGGCTACCTTTTCCGGCTCGCGGGATTTCATGAACTTTCAGCCAGTAACAGCGTCCCTTATTGGTAAAAACTAAAAGATAATCATGGGTATTAGCAATGAATAGGTTGCGCACAAAATCATCGTCCTTAGCCTGCGCTCCCAGACTGCCGCGTCCGCCGCGATTCTGGCGCCGCGAAGCATCAACCGGGAAGCGCTTAATAAATCCATTATGAGTAATAGTAATCACCATATCTTCTTCGGCAATCATATCCTCGACCGAAAATTCGCCCTCGTCCGTAATAATCTGAGTGCGACGCGTATCCCCATATTTTTCCTTTACTTCAGCTAGTTCATTTTTAATTATCAACATCTGTTCACTGACATTGCTAAGAATGAACTTTAGTCTTTCGATAAGTTTGAGAGTCTCTTTGTATTCCTCAATGACTTTATTGACTTCCAAGCCCGTGAGTCTTTGTAAACGCATATCCAGAATAGCCTGAGCCTGTCGTTCCGAAAATCGAAAGCGGATCATAAGATTTTGCTTGGCATCTTCGGGAGACTTTGATGCTTTAATAATAGCTATTACTTCATCGATATTATCGAGAGCAATTTTCAAGCCCTCGAGGATATGTGCCTTGTCCTCGGCTTGCTTAAGGTCAAATTGTGTCCGTTTTATGATAATTTCATGCCGGAAATCTATAAAGTGTTGTAGAATTTCTCGCAGAGACAACTGTCGCGGAACGCCGTTGACCAGCGCCAGCATATTGATTCCAAAGCTTTCTTGTA
>JAGNGI010000042.1 GCA_018002295.1 Fidelibacterota bacterium | reverse complement strand
GAGGAAATTGCCAAACGCAAAACGATGATTGTAGCTGACGAGGGATTTAATGAATTAGACCAAGAGATTGTCACCGAAGACGCTACCGCCGATGAACTCGATCTAATTGCCCTGAATTGCTATGAGACGGCAACAAAACGCCGCCAAATTGAATATGAGATCGAAGCCGATCAACTCGGAATGATCTACGCCTATCGTTCCGGTTATGATCCGTCTGCGCTGGGACGGGTGCTGACGCGCATCGAAGCCAACACATCACCGGATTTCTGGAATCCAGAATCCAACTGGAGCTATGACGCGGTCTTTGATCGGGCTGAGCGCGTCAATACCTTTATCAAAAAGAATTTGAATAAAAATCCGGAGTGGAACGTCACCAATCCAAGCCGTTTTCGGAGCGTTTTTAAGTAAGTGACTAGCCAAACCAATTTCTGCAGCTCCTAAGGAGAGGCTGAATTGGTTTCAGCGAATCGAGCAGATGCATGTTCTTAGATAAGATTAACTCAGAAGGAGTCCCGCTCGGCGGGACAAGATATTTTACCTTTTTTCTTATACCGCGTAGCGGTCGAAGTTTTGTAGAATAAAAAAGCCAGAAAAGTTATTCCTCGGAGAGGATAAAGAATATTGGCTATTTTGATATATACCAGATACTGTTAAAATCAATGTCATCAATATCAAGAATGAAGCAAAATTAAGAAGGAGGTTATTTATGAAATCAGGGGTATACACCCAAATTTATTTACAGTTAGTTTTTGCTGTAAAAAACAGAGATGCCGTCCTTAATTCAGATATGCGGAAACGAGTTTTTGAATACATGAGTGGTATTAACACCAAATTGGGGCATAAATCAATTATAGTCAATGGACATTATGACCATGCTCATTTGTTCATTGGCCTCAATCCTAATATTTCCATTTCTGATACAATGCATGATATAAAGCGAAATACTTCAATTTTCATTAATAAAAATAAGTTATGTTATGGGCATTTTAATTGGCAGGAAGGATATGGTGCTTTTTCCTATGGTAGATCACAAATAAATGACGTCTTTAGATATATTCAAAATCAAGAAGCGCATCATTCTAAAAGGACTTTTCGCGAAGAATATATAGAATTTCTGAAAGAATATGGAATTGGATTTGATTCCCAATATTTGTTTGATTTTTTTGATTAAGATTGATTTAAAAATTTGTTAAACCTCTCCGAGGTAGAAAGATTTTCTTGTTAGATAATTTCTACAAAACTTGAAGCCCTACGGGCTATTTAGGAATCTATGATTTTTAGACAAGTGCTTACTGCGTAGCGGTCTAAGTATTGGCGTGACTAGCCAAACCAATTTCTGCAGCTCCTAAGAAGAGGCTAAATTGGTTTCAACGCATCAAATCCTTTTATAAAAAAGCCTTGAACCTTGCGGGCGACATTGTATATTTAACTAACGCTATGAAAACCGATTGAATATGAAAAGATCAAGTAAAATCAGCCTTTTAATTTTTATTTTAATCTGGAATTGTACGATCAAAGCGCAATTCAGGTTTGAGAGAGAAATTGTTCCGCAATCAGTCAGAGAGGGAGTGCAGTTTAATGCCATCAGCGTCAATGAGTTCGACGATATTTATCTACTGGAAAGCAAATTCAGTGAAGTTTATCGTCTTGACCAAAATGGCAATATTCTGAACCGCAACGGCGGTTTTGGATGGGGATTGGGACAATTCGATTGCCCACGCGATTTGTGTTTTTCCGGATTAGATGTAATTGTTGCCGACCAGAATAATCACCGCTTGGTGCGGTATGATCGGCAATTGAATTACATTGCGACTCAGGATTTACGCAGTGATTCTCGCCGCTTAATTTATCCTATGTCTTTGACAGCCTCGCAGATTAATGAACTCTTCATTTTATCCGGTGAAACGGCTGAGATTTTGCGCCTTTATGTCGAAAAAAATGAACAAACCTGGTTCGGTGGGATCGAATATGGTGTCTATGCGCTGGTCCATCCAGTAAGTCTGCGGATGAATCGCAAAGGTATTTTAACTGTGCTACAGGAAGACGGCAGTTTGGTGCAATTCGATCGTTTTGGGACACCGCTCGGATTAATTCCATTCCATAATTCGAAAATAAACAAATGTAAAGCTTATGGATTGACAGCCGTCAATAACGACTGGCTGATTCTGATTGACCAGACTCCGTTTTTACGAATGTTTTATACGAAATCGAAAATCTGGGGCGAACCGACTTTAACTGATTTTGATCGTCTGGAGCCTTTTATAGCCACGACTTTTTCCAATAATCGGCTTTATTTGTTGACCAGTAATTGTACAATTTTAGTTTTTTCGATTGAAACTTCTCAGTCGAAACCTTAGTGATTAACTGGTGGTTAAAATATAACTTTTGAATCACGCCAGTTCATTATATCGAAAAGCATATAAACGATGGACGATTACCTCTCGTCTGGTAGGAATTTTATTTATATTTACGAGGCTTCTTAATGCTCAGCAGTGGCAGGTGGATACTTTGAAGATTGCGGCGAGCGATTCGGTTGTCTATTTATCTCATAGATTTGTCATACCTGAAACAATTGAATTGAACGTTACTGATTCAATCAGTCTCGATCCTTTGACCGGTGCTATTACTTTACATTCTACAAGAACTGATTCAGCGTTTTTTATTGTCAAATATCAATATTTGCCGCTCAATTTGCCGCTTAATAGAATAGTTAACCTGCCGCCGCGCATTTATACGGGTAATGAAACTGCCGAACCCAGTTCGGCTGATTATCCGGCGCGCCCGCCCGCTCAGTATTCTACCGAGACCACCGATTTCCTGAAGTCCGGTACGCTTTACCGCGGTGTGACCCTTGGCAGTCAGAGTGGAATGTCGCTTCAGTCTGGCTTGAACCTGGAGTTGCAAGGGAAAATTGCGGAGGATATTTCGATTGTCGGCACAATTACCGACCAGAATATTCCTATTGAACCAGAAGGCAATACGCAAACCCTTGATGAAATTGATAAAGTGTTCATTACCGTTGTCTTGCCGCATGAACGCCTGACTTTTGGTGATTATGAAATGGCATATAGCTCCGGCAGTTTGGGAAATTACAATCGCAAATTGCAGGGCGTTTATCTGGAAAGCGAGCGGCCGCCGATGCGCAATGTTATGAGTGGAGCAGTTACCAAAGGTCAATATTATCATAATTATTTTCTCGGAGAGGAGAGCAATCAAGGTCCGTATCAGCTGATCGGCAGAAACGGCGAAACCGATATAATCGTTCTGGCTGGAACGGAGAAGGTCTGGCTGGACGGTCGCCTTTTAACCCGCGGCGAAAGCAATGATTATATCATTGATTATTCGACCGCCGAGATAACTTTTATGACTCGTCAAATTATTACAGCGGAATCGCGCATTAGTGTTGATTTTCAATATTCCGATTTGATTTACCAGAAAAATATTTACATGGCTGGAAATACTACGAACTTATTTGATGAGAAATTAAGGGTTTCCGCCGCCGCGATCACTGAAAAAGATGACCGCGAAAATCCTATTGAATTAGTGCTTAGCGGAGCCGATAAAAAATTGCTGAAATCGCTCGGTGACAACGCTCAAGACGCTTACATAAGTACCATTACGAGCGATACAAACGGCTCTTATATTTTAGTAGATTCAATCTTGATTTATGCCGGTCCCGGTCAGGGAACTCATACAGCGACGTTTTATAATGTGGGAAAGGCTGGCAGTTATAAGAAAGTTTACCGCGGAGAGGTAACTTATTTTGAATGGGTTGACAAAAATAATCCCTTGACGGCGGCTTCCGAGATTGCCTCAGCACTTTATTTGCCGGTCAAACCGTTAAAATTGCCGACCAGTCGGACGCTTTACCATTTGGCAAGTGACTGGCATCCGCATCAGAACTTTGCGATAAAGGCTGAAGTGGCACGTTCAGATTTCGATCAAAACCTATTCTCACCTCTAAATGATGAGGATAATGCCGGATTAGCGGTTGATCTTACGTCAAATCTAATAATTCCGCTTTCCGAATCCAGTAAGATTGCTCTCGCTGGTCATTATAAACAGGAAAATTGGGGTTTTGAGCCGATTGATCGTCATCAAATAGTTGAGTATCGAAGGAAATGGGACTTGCCTTCCGATTCGACCAATGGTGAACAATATTACGAAGGGCAAATTCAATACGCTTTGAAAAATAATTTAGTGGTCAAAACGGAAGGCGGTCAGTATTCGCGTGGTGATTTTAATTCCAATAGATTTGCGGCCAGCGCCGGTTTGAGCTACAAAATGCTGGAAAATGTCCAAATCAGCGAAGAATTCATTCAACGTAACCAAACCGGCTTTAATGATATTAATTGGACGCGTCGAGGATTCAGGTTAATAACCCATTTATGGAAAGTCAAACCGTTTGCTACACTAAATTATGAATTACGAGAAGGTGACACTATTAGAACTGAAAATTTCCGCTTTCTGGAACAAATCTATGGGATTGGCTCAGCGAGTCCAGGACGTCTAACTTGGCAAGTTCAGACGACTCTCCGTCGGGATGACCTTTCAGATTCAAATACCTGGATAAAAGGGACAAACGCTCGCAATATTGGTCTGAACGGCCAATTGATAAACTGGCATTCATTCTCATCCCAGTGGAATTATATCTACCGTATAAAGAAATTCTATAATCAGAATAACTCAGATATTGTTGTTCATCTCCTCGATTTCTCCCTAAAGCAAGAACCACGCAAATTACCTTATCGCTGGGAAACCACTCTGAAAATTGAAAACGAGCAGACTGTCAAAAAGGAATGGCGCTACTATTATGTCGGCGATGGAATGGGTGATTACATTTATGATTCGACTTATGCCGATTACGTTCCCGATCCGCAAGGCGACTACATTTTACGGATTCTTCCTTCTTCGATCAAAGTGCCGATTACCAGTATCGAAGACGGTTTGCGTTTTCAATTTGACGGCACCAATGTCAAATTGCCGATTTTCGGTGATTGGCTAAAACGTATTTCTACCTTGACTGATGTCCGTCTCCGGCAGGAAATCCACGATCCGCAGGGAATAATAAAATACCTTGCGACGGATATTAATCAGGTTGATACCAGCTGGGCAAATTATTCCCGCATAATTCAACAAGATGTTAATCTGCGTTCGCGGGAAAGAAAAAGCGATTTGCGT
Organism: Fidelibacterota bacterium; assembly: GCA_018002295.1. Taxonomy (GTDB): domain Bacteria; phylum Fidelibacterota; class UBA2242; order UBA2242; family UBA2242; genus JAGNGI01. The sequence goes on along the minus strand of JAGNGI010000042.1, from coordinate 14,436 downwards.
CTTCGGTTTTATTCCTCCGATCTGATAACTCAGGCTGATGTTCGGGGATTAGAAAAAACATTCACCAACGAATGGTCTCTGCGTTATCGCAATCGTTATTTAGGAAAAACCACAATCGAGTCCGAATCGGCACTAAAAAATTATAGTCGTCAATCGGAGATAAATACTCTTAGGGAACGTGATATTTATACTGTTCGGGAAAAGTTAACCATATCAACTTTTCTGGATCGGATTCATCTAATCGGTACAGAAATAACGCTTAACAGTGACAAAGCGAAAGGAAGTGACCCAATTGAGTCGCTCCTAACTGGTGTAAGATTGAGTTATGAACGAAAAATTGTCGGGAAAGGTCGCTGGAAATCATTTGTTGAACTGGATAAAGTATCTGTAACCCCTAAAGGGAAAGCAATTCCGTACGAGATGAGCAATGGCAAGAAGGAAGGACTTACCGGTGGTTGGGGGACAACTGTCGAGTACCGCGTCGGTTCGAATGTTAGTATTCGGGTTAATTACGAAGGTTGGAAAGAGCCCCAGCGAAGCGTATATCATTTAGGAAGTGGCGAAGTGAGGCTTTCGTTTTAATGACAGACCAGCGGCATAGGCGAAAAAATTTACAGATTGTCATCTTCTTGATAATCGGATTTGTCGGTTTTCTACCGCTTTTGGGAATTGCTCAGGACACTTCACGAGCTGAAGTGATTTTCGGAGAAATTACGGTTAGGGCGCTTGAGGAAAAGTTGACTGATTTTACTGAAATTGCCAGGGATTATACTAATTATCCGGTTACCGCTGATTCGTATGAGGAGTTGACGAATAAAATACTGGATGCCGTGCTAAAAGATGGTTACCTTTACCCAGTATTGACTTTAAGTGCGGTTCAGCCTGAAACTGAAGGAAATCTGACCAAGCTGAACCCAGAATTTCGATTGGATCGCGGTGAGCGGGTTGTCATTGATACGGTGATATATGAGGGAGTCAAACGCACCGCTCCTGAATTATTAAAGCGCGAATCGGCGGCAATCCTTGGTAAATCACCCGATTCGCAAAAAATCTCAGCCTTTCTGAATAATTTTAAGAGTTATTCATTTCTGACGGTGCAATCTCAACCGGAAATAGTAAAAACCCGCGAAGGTCAGTTTGGCTTGGTCGTTCAACTGGCAGAACATTCGACCAATACCTTCAGTGGAATAGTCGGCTACATACCAGCCACTGCTACGACCGAAGGTTATTTTACCGGCGAGATGAATCTTAATTTGAATAATATCAGCGGGCGCGGTCGCAGTCTTAGCGTATTTTGGGCGAAACCTAACCGCTATTCTCAACAAATTGACCTGAGATATTTCGAGCCGTGGATTCGGTACACCAATTTTAATGCGGAAGGCCAATTCAGTCAGATATTGCGAGATACTCTGGTGGTTTTACGTTCTTTTGAAGCCGGTATCGGCCGCAGATTATTCCAGAACGGCTCTGGGGCTTTGAAATTCAATTACACATCTACAATGCCGACCTCAGGCGGTCGCCAGTTACTCGGATTAAATGATCTCACGACTCGCGGTTTGGGATTATCATTCCGCTATGATGGTCGCGATTATCCACTTAATCCCCAAAAGGGAGTAATGGTTGCGATTAATGCCTTCCTCAGCCGTCGTATCGAACATAATGTCGGTCGCCTCTGGCAATATCAGACTGAAATAAATGGTGAGTTGGATGTGAAAATTCGGTCCCAATTAGTAGCCGCCTGTGGCTGGAATCTCAGAGGGAAGTGGCTATCCGAAGGCGTACCGGTTTATTCCGACTACTACTGGTTTGGCGGTTCCCGCAGTTTGCGTGGCTATGCTAACGAGCTGTTTGGTGGCTCGGAAGTTGCCTGGCTCAATAATGAGATTCGCTGGCTTATCGGTAAAAACGGTCGGGCGCATATATTTTTCGATCAGGGATATTATCGTCGTTCGGTTGAAGGCTTAGAAAAAAAGTATTTTCCTCATTCCTATGGCGTCGGCTTGCGTTTGGATTCGCGAATGGGAATTATCGGGCTCGATTATGGATTCGGAGAAGGCGATACTTTTACAACCGCCAAAATTCATATATTTTTGGAGAGTAATTTTTAATGGGAAAACACAAGAATAACAGTCCAAAACCGAAATCAGTGAAAGTTAGAACGGATACGCAAATTGTCGAGCGGATTATTCAATTTCTCCAAAGAAATAAAGGCAATATTTATAAACAGAAAAAAATCGCTAAAGAAGTCGGCATCTCTTCCAATAAGTATGTTAGATTCAAACAAATATTGAAAGAATTAGCAATAGAAGGAGAAATTGAAAATCCGCGGTCCGGTTGGTATCGAATTCCCGATAAAGCGCGGTTTGTGGAAGGAATAATTTCGTTCTCCGGACGCGGTTTTGCTTTTGTAAATACTGACGCGGGCGAAGAAATCTTCATCGGCGCTGATCATACCGCTAATGCGCTACACCATGACCGGGTGCTAATCGAAAAATTGCGGTATAGCAATGGAATTCGGCCGGAAGGTAAAGTGGTAAAAGTTTTAAATCGTGGTCAAAAATCAATTATAGGAACAATGAAGCGGAAAAATAAGCACTGGGTCGTGATTCCGGAACATCCGGCCGCTGTTGAGGAGATCGAATTAGTAGGTTCGGAAAAAGGTCTGCGGGAAGGTCAATTAGTCGAAATCCAGGACATCGAGTGGAGCAACGCTCGCCTGCGACCGCGAGCCACTTTAAAACAAATTCTTGGTTTTCCGGAGAATCCGCAGGATGATTTGATCATCGTAAAAAAAATGTATCGGCTGAGCGACCGATTTCCGAATAAAGCTTGGCAGGAAGCCAACCGCCTCGGAAATCAGAAAATAAAAGCAGACAATCGTCTCGATTTGCGTGATAAGTTAATTTTTACGATTGATCCTCCTGATGCGAAGGACTATGATGATGCTGTATCGCTGGAGAAAAGTCCAGATGGTAATTGGCTTCTGGGTGTGCATATAGCAGATGTTAGTCATTATGTGACGCCGGGCAGTGTACTCGATCGCGAGGCTCGGCGGCGGGGTACCAGTATTTACCTGGGCGAAAATGTTATTCCAATGTTGCCGCCGCCAATTTCTGATGAGTTGTGTAGTCTGAAACCGGGAGAAGATCGGTTGGCATTTTCGGTTATCTTGACACTTAACGGTGCAGGTGCGGTGGTGCGGTATTCATTTGCTCCGAGTATAATTCGCTCGTTTAGGCGATTTAGCTACGAAGAAGTGCAGGAGATTCTGGATACCAAAAGCGGTGAATATTTTGATATGTTTACCAATATGCGTCAGATTAGTCGCACTCTTTTTGAGCGCCGACGGGCGGCGGGCAGTATAGACTTCGACATTCCGGAGCCAGTTTTTAAGATGGGACCGGCTGGGATTCCGATTGAAATCAATCCTTCTGAAAGATTGGACAGTCACCGAATAATAGAGGAATTTATGCTGGCGGCTAATCGGGCAGTCGCTGAATATATATCCATTAAACGGCGCGATGAAAAACTGCCTTTTCTCTATCGAATTCATCCCCAACCGCCGCAACAGAATATCACTGAATTGTATCAGATTTTGAGAAATTTGGGGCTCGATTTGCACCAGCCTCCCAAGCTCAAACCGATGGATATTCAGAAAATTCTAAATGGATTGGCCGAAATGCCCTATAAAAATTTTATTGAACAAATTACACTGCGTTCGATGGCTAAAGCAATCTATTCTCATCAACCGTTAAGTCACTTCGGTTTGGCGTTTCCTCATTATACCCATTTCACTGCGCCTATTCGACGTTATCCCGATCTGGTGGTACATCGTTTGCTGAAAAACTATTTAGGTGATTATGATTCTAACGACCTGGCTTTTTACCGGCGTTCATTACCGCACATTGCCAGTTCTGCCAGCCAACGTGAAATCGAGGCGATGGAAGCCGAGCGGACTTACCAGAAAATCAAGCAGGTGCGTTTTATGGCGGACAAGATCGGTCGATGGTACAAAGGCGTCATTAGTGGCGTGCGTGAATTCGGATTTTTTGTGGAAATTTCCCAATTTCTGGTCGAGGGATTGGTACACATTCGGACTCTGAGTGATGATTATTATATTTACGATCCGGAAAATCATCTTCTACGTGGTAAATATAGTCAACGCATTTTTCGGCTTGGCGATGAAGTGATGGTAATGGTGACGGATGTTTCAGTTAGAGAACGACGGATAGATTTGAAGTGGGGTGAATGATTAAAAGATTTATTGGCTTAATACCAATGAATGTTTAATTTTAAAGTTGAATAATTGATGGGGTATAAAAATGAATAAAAAAATTGGATTATTAGTTTTGATTATTTCCGGGATGTTGATGAATTGCAACCAGCTGCGGGAATCTATCGGCGGTGTTGACGATATTTATATTTTTGCTACCGATCAAACTCGAGAAGTACTGGGTAAGGCAATTGATACGACTTTTTCCTACGGAATACGGACGCCGGAATTTCAACCCTATTTTTCGACAAAATGGTTGCCGGTAGAAGAATTTCCATCATATATCAAATTTAAAAACATCATTTTGGTAGCCGATTTAACTCAAGATGACCTGGCGGCTGAAATTGCCCGTGGTATATTACCAAAGCAAAGTTTAATAGCCGCGGAAAAGGATAGCATTCATATGTTTGCCATTCCGGATAACTGGGCTCGAGATCAGATGTTTGTTTTAATTGCCGGCCGCGATTTGAAGATGGTTGAACGCAGTATTTTGGAACAAAAAGGCTGGCTTTATGGAAAGTTTGAAGAGAAATTCGAAGAAGTCCAGATGGATTACATATATGGACGCTATGAGCAAAAAAAACTAACTAATTATCTCTGGCAGAAATATCGTTGGACGATGCGCATTCCGCACGATTATATCATTATCAGAGAATTGCCCGAAAATAACTTCGTTTGGCTCGGAAGAGGTTTGCCGTACCGTTGGATTTCGGTTACCTGGGAAGATGGCATTCAGACGGAATGGTTAACGAATGTGGGACTATACGAAAAACGCAATGAGATTGGCAAATTATATGGCGGGATAATGACCGAAAAACGCTTCCTCGGATTTCAGTTCTTCAAATTTGGTGAATATGATGCTTTGAAAATGTATGGACTCTGGTATCATACTGAGGAAACGCAAGGTGGTCCATTTGAAACGTATGCCTTTTATGACTGGCGCACCGACCGAACCTTTATTATTGACATGCTAATGTATGGTCCCGGTGAAAAATTGTCAGTCCTATTTCGCGGGCTCGAACTTACCGCTAAGACCTTTACCACCGATTACAAAGGCTCCTGGAAATAGAGTTAGAACTGGTCGGTAGTCGGAATTTGGCAATTATAGGGTGGTCAATTAAATTACGGCGGAGCAAGTAGGTTTATGGAGAAAATAGCATTAATTGTCGGAAGCAATTCTGATTTAGAAACAGTCGAACAAGCGCGCAAGTATCTGGAATATTTTGAATTAGACTGCGAAATAAAAGTCCTTTCGGCTCATCGCCAGCACGACGAATTGGTAAATTTTGTAAAGCAGTTTGAAAAAGAAAACGGCCGTTTGATTATCGCCTGTGCTGGGATGGCGGCGCATTTGCCGGGTATTATAGCGGCTCTGACTACTTTGCCGGTAATTGGCGTCCCTTTGAATGCTTCGTCTTTGAACGGGGTAGATGCCCTCTATTCCATCGTGCAAATGCCGGGCGGTATTCCGGTGGGCACGATGGCGATCGGCAAACCTGGGATCATTAATGCCATTATCTATGCGGCTCGAATTTTGGCGCTCTCCAATGCCAAAATAAAAGCTAAACTGGTCGAATTCGCGGCGGCAGGCTTCAAACTCAACTAATAATGAAAATATTAATAACCGGCGCTAACGGAATGTTAGGTGAAAAATGCACTCGTTTGCTAGCAACGAAACATAGAGTTTTAGCGACTGACCTCCATGATAAACTGATTTACAAATTAGAAACTGACTACCGCAAAATGGATATCACAAAGCCGGAAGAAATCGAAAATATTATCAGTGAATTTCAACCGGATTGGGTTGTCAATTGTGCGGCTTATACAAATGTAGATGGCGCTGAAACCGACCGCGAAACCGCCTGGCAAGTTAATGCAGTCGGCCCAATGAATCTTGTAGCCGCTTTACGAAAATCTAATACTCCGATTATTCAGATTTCAACCGATTATATTTTTGATGGCGTCAATGGACCGTATAGAGAAAATGATCCGGTAAAACCGATCAATTATTATGGCGAGACCAAATTAGCCGGTGAACGCGCTGTTTTAGAATCAGGATTACCAGCGACAGTTTTCCGGACAAATGTCCTTTTTGGTAGCTCGACTAACCAGGAAGCCAGCTTTGTTTATTGGGTGGTGAATAAACTCAGCCACCGGGAGCCGATAAATGTGGTCAATGATCAGTTTGGCAATCCTACCTGGGCTGACGGCTTGGCGCAAGTGATCGAAATGGCGATTGAGCGGGGAATTCACGGGCTTTATCACTATGGCGGGGCTGATTATATCAATAGGCTGGAATTTGCTTTGCAAATTGCGGCGGTTTTTGAACTGGATCCGACTTTGATTCGGGCTGTTTCTACTCGTTCGCTGAATCAGAAAGCCCCTCGACCTTTTCGAGCGGGATTAATATGTGAAAAAATTCAATCTGAATTTGGGATTCATTTATATTCGGTTAAAGAAGCTCTAACAAATATGAAAGAAAAACAATTTGAAGTCATTAGTAATCATACCGACATATAACGAAAAAGACAATATTCGCACCGTTATCGAACGTTTACAGGCTTTACCGATCGAGCTGGATATTTTAATTATTGACGATAATAGTCCTGATGGAACCGCCGATATTGTAAGGGAATTACAAGCCGATGATCCTCATATTTTTATGATAAATAGACCCGCTAAACTCGGTTTAGGGACGGCTTATATCACTGGTTTCCGCTGGGCACTTGAACGTGATTATGAATATATTTTGGAGATGGATGCTGATTTGTCGCATAATCCGGACGATGTGCCCAGACTCATTCAAGAATGCGAGAACGGTTATGATCTGGTAATCGGATCGCGCTATTGTAATGGAGTGAATGTCATTAATTGGCCTATCAAGCGTTTGCTCCTGAGTTATGGGGCTAATAAATATACTCGTATGATTACTCGAATGCCGATTATGGATGCAACCGCGGGTTTTAAATGCTACCGGCGGGAAGCCTTAGCCGCGATTAATTTAGATCGCGTAAAATCCTCCGGCTATTCCTTTCAAATTGAAATGCACTTCCGGGTTTGGGATGCGGGTTTTAAAATCAAGGAAATTCCGATAATTTTTATCGAGCGTTCCGAAGGCTTGTCTAAAATGTCAAAAAATATTGTTTGGGAAGCTGTATTTATGGTCTGGAAATTGAAATTACGGCAGATTTTCAGATCTTTGTAAACATGCAAATCTCGGTCATCATTGTTAGCTACAACGTTAAAGAATTTCTTCAACAGTGTCTTTTGTCTTTGAAGAATGCCCTTGAGGGTTTATCAAGTGAAATCATCGTAGTTGATAATGATTCGGTTGACGGTACTGTTAATGTCATAAAAAATAAATTCCCCGAAATCATATTGATAGAAAACCATTTTAACAAAGGATTTGCGGCGGCATGCAATCAAGGATTGGCAATCGCGCGTGGCGAATATATTTTGTTATTAAATCCGGATACGATGCTTCAGGAAGATACAATTAAAGTAATGATCGAATTTTTTAGGGCTCATCCAGAGGCTGGAGCCGCCGGATGTAAGATACTGAACGCTGACGGTTCACTCCAACTGGCTTGTCGCCGCTCTTTTCCAACTTTGACAGTGGCGTTACCGAAATTACTTGGGTTGAGCCGTCTATTTCCAAAAGTGAAGGCTTTTTCGCGTTATAATCTTACCTATCTGGATCCCGATCAAATCACCGAAGTTGATGCGGTTAGCGGTTCATTTTTAATGATGAGGAGAGCCGTATATGAACAGATTGGCGGATTGGATGAATCCTATTTTCTTTATGGTGAGGATTTAGACTACTGCTATCGAATCAAAAAAAGCGGCTGGAAAATTTATTATGTGCCGGATACGAAAATTATTCATTATAAAGGCGAAAGTGCCAAACATGCCGCCTTCGATAATTTTATCGCATTTTACCGAGCAATGGCTATTTTTGCGAGCAAACATCTGGGGAAAAGTTCCTCGATAATCACTGATATTGTTTTCAAAGTCGGCATTTTTTTCCGCGGGATAATATCACTGGTAGCGAAATTTTTCCGACGCCGAATGGTAATGATTGTAGACGGGATAGCTTTGGTAGCGGCCATTTTGGTCGCTCATCAATTACAACCCAAGCCTCTCCCTGATTATCCTTCGCTACTATCAATGTTGGTTTTTTATTTACTGGTTTGGTTGGGAATAGGATATTCTATTGGCTTATATGATCGTCGGGAATTATCCTATTCACGAGCAGTTGTTGCTTCCTTGCTTAGTTTTGTTGCTTCTCTGATCTTTAATCTGATTTTTAAGGACGTCATTTATTCGCCGAATATGCTGTTATTGAGTTTTATCATTGTCACTCTGTTTTTACCAGGCTGGCGGGTGTTATTATTATTTTTACAGCGACGTCGTGTAATTCAACCGGCATCATCATTGTCAAAAGCTCTGCTGTCCCGGCGAACTATTATCGTCGGAGCCGGTAAAGAAGGTGAACGAATTGCCCGTAAGTTAAAAACTCATATAGAACATGGTTTTGAAATTTTGGGTTTTGTTGATAAAGATTATATGAATGAGGAAATCGCCGGATTTCCTTTTCTGGGATTGGTAAGCGATTTACCTGAAATCATCCGGATTAATCATGCTACTGAAATTATCTTTACTACCGATCGCTTCAATAACGATGATATTCTGGGGATTGTAGATAAAATCAAAAAGTACAGAACCAATATTAAAATCGTTCCGCGCAATCTGGATTACATTTTAGGGAAATCAAGTGTTGAAAATATTGAAGACATACCACTGGTAAATATCGACTATAACTTGTTTCATGTCGGCAATCGGGTTACCAAGCGGATTTTTGATCTGTTAATTTCTTCAATAAGTATAATTTTACTATCTCCGTTCGTTATTCCGATAGCGTTTTTGCTGGGTTATAGATTCCAGAAAGCCAATTTTATCGGGGCTGAACAACATCAGATCAGTGCGCTGACTTTGGTAAAAAGGAATGGTAATCATGTCCATCCATTCCTAAATCGTTTCCCATTACTGTTTTCCGTTGTAAAAGGCGATATCAGTTTAGTTGGGAGTGAGTTGGTACCAGCCGAAAATGGGGAACGGAATTTGCGTTTTAAACCGGGACTGACAAGTCTTTTCCGGGTAAGTAAAAATCATCGCACCGACGAAAGCGACAAGCAGAATTACGAGCATTTTTATATGCAAAACCATTCTTTGTTTCTGGATGTTGAGATTATTTTGAAAACGGTTTTAAAAATTTGAAAAAATAATGGCTGAAATAGTTCTTGATTTTGAAAAACCAATAATCGAATTGGAGAAAAAAATAGAGGAACTGCGAGCACAAAGTGCGGCCAGCGGGGTAGACCTCAATCCGGAAATTGAAAAAGCCAAGCTCAAACTCAACCGCCTGATTCAAAATACCTACTCTAATTTAACTCGCTGGCAGAGAGTTCAACTTGCCCGTCATCCAGAGCGTCCATATACCCTGGATTATGTCAAACGAATTTGTTCCGAATTCATAGAAATTCATGGCGATCGATATTACGCCGATGATAAAGCCGTTGTAGCCGGATTGGCGCAAATTGAAGATTATAAAGTCATTTTGATTGGTCAGCAGAAAGGGCGAACCACTAAGGAAAACCTTTACCGGAATTTTGGTATGCCGCATCCAGAAGGGTATCGCAAAGCCCGCCGGGCTATGAAACTTGCCGAAAAATTTAAACGTCCGGTAATTTCTTTCATTGATACGCAAGGAGCGTTTCCGGGAGTTGGTGCAGAAGAGCGCGGACAGGCAGAAGCGATTGCCCGTAACTTATTTGAGATGGCTCGCTTGCGTACTCCGATAATTGTGGTAGTAATCGGCGAAGGTGCCAGCGGCGGCGCGCTCGGCATCGGGGTAGGCGATCGCATCCTTTTACTAGAAAATACCTGGTATTCGGTCATTACTCCGGAAGGTTGTGCTTCGATCTTATATCGAGATAGCTCCAAGGCGCCGTTAGCCGCCGAGGCAATGAAGGTAACCGCCCGTGATCTTGCCGAATTTAAAATCGCCGATGAAATTATTCCGGAGCCACTTGGCGGAGCCCATCGTAATCCCGATCAGATGGCGCAGACTTTGAAAGATGTCCTGCTCAGGTATTTGGCTGAATTAACGCAGATTCCGATAGATCAATTAGTTGATCAGCGAATTGAAAAATATGCCCGTATGGGTTCGTGGAAAGTGGTTGACGTTAAATCCAAATCCAAATAAAAAATTTGATAGGCTTTTAATATGTTAGAACACCATTACCAGTTGCGAGTTCGTTACTCGAGTGTTGATCAATTGGGAGTTGTTTATTATTCACGCTATCTGGAATACTTCGAAGCCGCCCGCGATGAGATAATGCGAGCCATTGGACTCCCGTATAGTCAATTTGAACAGGCTGGTTATGCGATGCCGGTAGTGGAAGCCCACTGCGTTTATCATCGAAGTGCGCATTTTGATGATTTGCTAACAATTATTTCTCGCATTTCCGCAATTCCAACAGCCCGGCTTCGAATTGATTACGAAATTCTACGTGAAAATGAATCTCAGCCTCTCGTTAGCGGCTATACGATTCACGCCTTTGTTAATCAATCCGGAAAAGCAGTCCGTCCGCCCCAATTTTTCTTAAAATTATTAGCCGCGCAAATGTCAAAATAGAGTTTCCAGTATTTTAGTAAAATTCAATAGAAAAGTATTCATTAATGACTAAAGGTCTGCTAATCACATTCGAAGGGATTGACGGTTCGGGCAAGACGACCCAGATTAAATATTTCATAAAAAAGTGTGAGCGAGAAAACATTCCAGTGGCGTTATTTCGGGAACCGGGCGGTACGCCGATCGGTGAAAAAATCCGCGAAATTCTTTTAAGTAAATCCAACTCAGAAATGTTTGCCATTACTGAACTTTTACTTTACTCAGCCAGCCGACACCAGCTTTGTCGGGAATTGATTCGCCCGGCTTTGGAATCGGGAAAAATCGTTGTCTGCGATCGGTTTTACGATTCGACGACTGCTTATCAGGGCTATGGTAGGGGAATAGACCTAAATTTTATAAATATGCTCAATCGCATCGCCGCTGATAATCTGGTACCCGATTTGACTTTTATCTTCGATATTCCGGTTGCGGAAAGGCTCCAGCGCCTTGGTACGCGCGATCTTGATCGTCTCGAAAGGGAAGAACATAATTTTCAGGAAAAAATCCGGCAGGGATTTTTGAAAATCGCCGCCGCTGAACCCAATCGTGTTTGTTTAATTGATGGCACTAAAACGGAAGAGTTGGTGGCTGATGAAGTTTGGCATAAATTCAATAAAATTATTAGAAAGATGCAAATATGAAATTATCATTTAAAAAAGGTTTAAAAATCTGGATTGCCGTGCTGGTTTCAGTAAGTGTCTTATTGGCTTTTACGGCGAAGGATATTTATAAAACGATTTCGGATTCTTACAAGCTGTATAATGCGGTCTTTCAGCAAATATTGCTGAATTATGCCGATCCACTCGATGCCGCCGCTTTAACCGAAAGTAATATTCGGAATATGACCCGTGAGCTCGATCCCTATACGGTTTATATGACCGAAGAAGAAAAAGAGCCGCTGGAAATTTTATCGAAAGGAGAATATGGCGGAGTCGGCTTACGGATTAGTCTGCGCAATGACACGCTGACTGTAATTTCACCGATCGAAGGCAGTCCCGCTAAAAAAGCGAACATTTTGCCTGGTGATCAAATTTTAAAAATTGATACAATCTGGACAACCGGTCTCGACCTCGATAAATGCACCCGCCTGATTCGCGGCAATGTCGGTACCAAGGTCGAATTAGTGATTCGGCGTCCGGGGGCTGATGAAGGAAAAGTATATATTTTAGAGCGGGCAAAAATTCAGGTTTATGATGTTTATTATGCCGATTATTTAGAAGAAGGCATCGGTTATATTCGATTGGCTGAATTTTCTAAAGGGTCAACGGCGGAAGTACGCCAGGCGATTGAAAATTTTAAAGATCATGACCAGCTTAAAGCCCTTATCTTAGATTTACGCGGCAATCCGGGGGGATTATTAACGGAAGCCCTGGCGGTAGCCGAATTGTTTACTCAGCCGGGAGATACTTTGTTATTTACGCGTGGTCAGAATGAGAGCTCCAATCGAGTTGATGTTGCCCGTCGCCGACCACTCTTGGATGAATCCGTAAAAATAGCCGTTTTAATTGACGGCGGCAGTGCCTCCGCAAGTGAAATTGTTGCTGGTATAATTCAAGATCTCGACCGCGGAATCGTCGTAGGAATGCCCAGTTTTGGCAAAGGTTTAGTACAGACAGTTTTTCGCGTTGATAAAGAGCATTCTCTCAAGATAACCACGGCCAAATATTATCTTCCCAGTGGGCGATTAATTCAAAAGCCTGATTATATTAAAAATCCAAAGTTAATCGCCGCCAGTACGTCTCAGGATTCGATCTTTTATTCACGCCATAAGCGTCAGCTAAAAAGCAAGGGTGGAATTACCCCAGATATTGTTATTAAAAGCGATGAGCAGAGCGATTTTATAACCGAACTCTGGCGTCAAAATCAGTTTTATTCATTTGCCGTTAAGTATAAAACTGAACATAATGAATTACCAGAAGAGGTTAACGAGTTGATCATCAAAGAATTCAAAAATTATATTGATCATTCGGGATTTCAATTTATCGAAAAAACCGAAAAGAACATCCGTGAGATGGATAAGATAATTAGCCAAGATGAACGCTTAAAGAACGTCAAAATTGATTTCCAGCCGGTATATGAAATATTTGATTCATTAAAAGAAGCCGAATTCGAAAATAATCGCCTAATGATCCAGCGTGGAATTGAGAATCAGTTCGCAATGCTCAGGGATGGAATCGCCGGACAACTTAAAGCCGATTTAAAATATGACAAGGTCGTTTCCGAGGCAATTTTAGCGGTCAGGGATGACGGAAAATATAAAACGACACTTGGTTTAGCCAGGTAAAGGTTTTTTTGCGAACTACCATTCAACTGTTTGCCTTAATGTTCTTCATTTTTAGTATTGGTAAAATTTGCCAGGCAGATACAACAGAAGTCAAGCAACAAATTGAAACGATCATTGCAGAAATTCGCAAGAAATATTGTCCGGATCAACGAGTCGCGCTATGGAAAATTGAAATTGATTATCAGGATAATGATTATAATCTAGTAGGGGAAACCGACCATCCCGAGGCAGTCCGGGCTTTAACTAATCAAATAAAACAAACTTTGCCAGCTATTAAAATCCAAAATCTCATTAAAATATTGCCCGATGAAACGGTGAACGGAAGAAATTTCGGCATTGTGATTAATTCAGTTGAGCCTTTGCGGAGTGGACCATCGGTATTTAACGATATGGTAACGCAAACCTTACGGGGATTGACGGTCGAAATATTGAAAAGTGCCGAAGGCTGTTTTTTGGTGAAGACCGATGATGGTTACCTGGGATGGATGGAGGATGACCGATTAGCAGTTGGCGGCGACTCACTAAAGACCGCCTGGGAAAATGCATCGAAAGTCGTTTACGATGATTTCGAGGGCATCATTTACTCTAAGGCTGACCGAAAATCTATGCCGGTAGCCGATGTTGTCCTCGGGAATAGATTTAAAATGATTGGCAAGCAAGGGCAATGGACTCACGTCGAAATTCCTGACGGTCGCCGGGGTTTTATTCCGTCCCAGATGTTGGTTAGCGAATCGGAATATCTGGCAAGAACTCCGACCGCGGAGGGGATTATAACGACTGCCAAGAATTTACTTGGGAGGCCTTATCTCTGGGGTGCCAATTCGCCCAAAGCTTTTGATTGCAGTGGTTTTACCCAAACGGTTTATCGTCGCAACGGTTATCTATTAGCCAGGGATGCCAACATGCAAGTCAATCAGGGATTTGCGGTTGACACGACCAATTTACTGGAGAATTTAATGCCCGGCGATTTGTTGTTTTTCGGTCCAAATCCGGAGCAAATTAATCACGTTGCCATTTATATTGGGGACTATGAGTATATTCATTGTTCGGCTTGGGTAAGGATTAATAGTCTCAAACCCGGAACGGCTAATTATAATGATTATTTGCTGAAGAAATTGCGCTATGTACGGCGAATCATTGGTAAAT
>JAGNGI010000041.1 GCA_018002295.1 Fidelibacterota bacterium | reverse complement strand
CCATCGGCCGCTATTTTCAGTCGAGAACTCCGTTTTGGATACTACAGCCCGGCAGAAGGATCTACTATTTTTTGGCCAGATCGGACTGGAACATCGTCGCCAGGCTCTCAGCGGTGTGCGCCTGAAAATTATTACAGTCGTCTCCAATAATGATTACTCGGAATATTACGGTGTCGGCCTGAATTATTACCTATCCGGAAAAATTGGGCGTGTCTATTGTCAGGTCATTGCAGATGTTTTATTGAAAAAATATCGGGCTGATCTAAATCAATATTTCCTTTATTACAATCCCGATCCGGAGCAGAACATTCAAAATCAACTTCTCGTCGGGTGGGAATTGCCGCTATGGAAGAATTTAGCCCTCACCGGTCGAGCCGCAATAATACGTAATGAAACTCATTACAGCGGCATATATTACAATAAATGGTTTATTAGCGGCGGCTTGATCTACCGTAAAAACTAAGCGTCTCAAAAATATCAGATTTTCTATGTTAGTCTCAGAAAGCTGAGGGTTTGTCTATACCGGACAGATTTTCTCCGTCGGAAGGTCTTGGAATGCTATTTGTCATAAATAAATTGTCGTTTTTAAGTATTGCGAAAATAAATGATGAGGCTTCTATGGCAAACTACAAAATTATGATTCTGACACTGCTTTCCCTGCTTACTCTGAACCGCTGTCCTGATAAAATTACCGGCGGTGACAAACCAGAACCGATCCGTGAATTGAGCGCCATTGAAAAGAAAGTGACAGAAGCCGACAACAACTTCGGTCTGAAGTTATTCCGGCAAATTATTTCCTCCGAAACCGATAAAAATATCTTCATTTCACCCCTGAGCATTTCAATGGCGCTCGGCATGGCTTATAACGGTGCGGACGGTGAAACCCGCGCTGAAATGCATTCCATGCTGGAGTTCGGCGACCTGACAGCCGCAGAGATCAATCAGTCCTATCGCAATCTGATAGAACTTCTCTCGAGTGCTGACCCTGATGTAACATTCGAAATCGCCAACTCCATCTGGTATCGAGCAGGTTTTTCGATTCTGAGCGAATTTTTGCAGTTAAATACCACCTATTTCGACGCGGTCGTTCAGGCGCTGGACTTTGACCGCAGTGATGCGACTGATATGATCAACGCCTGGGTGAATGAAAAAACGCACGAGAAAATCCCAACTATCGTAGATTCGCCGATTAATCCAAGGACAGTGATGTTTCTCATCAATGCAATTTATTTCAAAGGTACTTGGACTTATGAATTTGACCCGGAAAGAACACAGGACGCGCCATTCTACCTAAAAGACGGCAGTCAGACGACCTGTGAGATGATGCGCCACAAAGCCACCCATGGTTACTATGCCAACGACCAGATTCAGATCGCCGACCTGACTTACGGTGAAATTGGCTTCAGTATGACTATTATCCTGCCAAATGCCGTAGTAGATGTCGATTCGATTGCGGCAATGCTAACCACGGAAAACTGGACAGAATGGACTAATAGTCTGACCGAAGCTGAAATCAATATTTATCTACCCAAGTTCAAGACTGAATACGAGATTGGTTTGATCCCAACTTTGCAAGCTCTGGGAATGATTCAGGCTTTCAGTTCTTCTGAGGCTGATTTTGACAAGATCAACCCAAATTACGATCTGTATATTAGCGATGTTAAACACAAAACCTTTGTCGATGTTAACGAAGAGGGCACCGAAGCCGCGGCAGTGACCGCCATAACGGTCGGATGTACTTCAGCCGGTCCAAAAGAGATTTATTTTATCGTTAATCGTCCGTTCATTTTCGTTTTGCGCGAGAAAAGCACCAGCACGATCCTATTCATCGGGAAAATCATGAATCCGGTTTCATAATAAGGAGAATTAAAGATGGAAAAAACCACTCGTAATTCTTTAATACTTATAATTTTTGTGGCTGTGCAAATGAGCTGTTCGGACGTCACGGCTCCGGATTCCGTAGAAATTCCAGAGTTACCGAGAAGCATCAGTAAATCCGAACAGACGTTAATTGAATCGAGCAATGCCTTTGGCTTTGACCTTTTTAAAATTCTATCAAATAAAGCCAATGGTAACAACCTGTTCGTGTCACCGGTTTCGGTTTCGATGGCTTTAGGAATGACCGCGAATGGCGCGGCAGGTTCTACTCTGGAGGCTATGCATTCGACACTCGGCTTCGAAAATTTGACCGAAGATGAAATCAACCAATCGTATCAAAGTCTGATCAATTTACTGAGATCGCTCGATTCGAAAGTCAAATTCAGGATTGCAAACTCGATTTGGTTTCGCAACGAATTCACTGTTTTACCCACATTTATTGACGTTAGCCAGACGTATTTCGACGCGGTCGTTCGGGGTCTCGATTTCAATCAGGATGCCGCCGTTGATACCATGAATGCCTGGATCGAAGCTCAAACCGACGGATTCATCAAGCAGCTCATTGAGAAACCAATCAACACCAATACGATGATGTTTCTGCTGAATGCCATCTATTTTAAGGGAACCTGGACATATCAATTCAATGAAGAACACACCCAGGAGGCTCCGTTTTATCTAAATAATGACAACACGGCGAACTGCCAGATGATGTCACTCAGTAGTGATTTCGATTATGCCGAGGCCGACGAACTGCAGATTATTGACCTGCCTTATAACAATGGATTTTTTGCCATGACGGTACTCCTGCCGCAATCCAGTGATGATTTAAACTCGTTGATAAGTGGCATGACCGATGAAAAATGGAATAATCTGATCGCAGGCTTATCCACGACAACTGTCAGTCTGTATTTGCCGAAATTCAAACTCGAATGGTTCCAGGTGCTAAATGATCAGCTATCAGAACTTGGTATGGGAATCGCATTTGATAATCGGGCTGATTTCAGCCGTATCAACGACCAATATGGCTCTGAATTATATATCAGCGAAGTCAGACATAAATCTTTTATTGAAGTTGATGAAGAAGGCACCGAGGCCGCGGCGGCGGCATCCGTCGAGATTACATACAAATCGGTCTCGGATGACACAGAAGACATTACGGTAATGCGCGTTGATCATCCTTTTATTTTTGCGATCCGCGAGCGTGCTTCCGGCACAATCTTGTTCATCGGGAAAATCATGAATCCGGTTTCATAATAAAGAGGACCAAAGATGAAATATTTTGCGATCTTCTTGATTCTTATTCTTTTATTTTACTGCAGCTGTAAATACTCTACTTCGCCTAATGAAAATCCTGATTGGGTAGAAAATCTTATCACAAAATTCCAAAATGAACCAGTCGGTAATCCCCCACAGTCCATCTGGCAATATAAATACAAAGGTCAAATTGTATATTATATTCCAGCGCAATGTTGTGATCAATTTAGCACCTTATATAATGCAGAGGGAGATATAATTTGTGCGCCAGACGGAGGCTTTTCAGGACGCGGCGATGGAGAATGTTCTGATTTCTTCCAGGAACGAAAAAATGAAAAACTCATCTGGCAAGATAGTCGCACTCGCTGATATGGTTTAAACTCTCTTTAACAGGAGGTAGCATGAAGACATACAAATTATTCTTTTCTCTTAACATCTTCCTGATGCTTCTTAATATTACTTTTGCAACGGTTCCCGATCCGGTCACCCGCCAGCCTGCGATCCCGTATTTGATGGAACCGATTGGTTTTCGCACGATGCAGATGGCGATTTTCGCGCCGGAAGTCAGTGGCATGGTTCCGGACAAGTTCAGCGATCTGAGCTGGAATCCAGCCTATATTTTGCGCGAAAAACAAAAGACTTTTTACATTGACTTCAATCTGGAAAACAGTGTTACGTCCTCGCTAAATCCGCTGTCGTCCGGGATTCTGACAGACAGTTATTATCTTGCGCCATCGTGGTACAGTCAGACCAGCGTTCAGGACATCAATATCGCGCAGCTTTACAATCTAGCTTTGATTCTGCCATTGAATAAACGCATGAGCCTGGGTATTGTCAACCGTTCAGTCTTCGACTATGGCCCCTATCGAAACTCGATCTGGTGGACGAGCGGCGGCTGGTTCGATAAGGCTATTGAATCAAATTCCAACATTCGGTATGCCGATTTTGAACCGCAACGTCTCGAAACTGACGAAAACCAGCAGACGGTTATTGCCAACCAATCCGAAATTACTCTCGGCTACCGGCTTTCGACTAAAACTGATCTCGGCTTGCACCTTGGCCATTATATTTTTCACCGCGACGGTTACTTGCTGGATTCGCAATGGGCAACTCATCCACATTCCTCGTATGGAATTCTGAACGACGAAGATCTGGAAATTAATGGCTGCCATTATGATTTAGGCGCCGGTTTTTTGTACCATCCCGATGAAAAAACGACCTATGGGATTAGCGTCGGAGCATTTTTCGGTTCCGGCCAGGAATCTGAAATTGCCCAGGATACTTCGGACTCGTTCTCGGAAACAGCTACTAATACCGCATATTATTGCCTTAGTGAACACACTTTGAATACCGATTTGACCTATAAAACTTCCGGGGTAAAACCATACCTAACCTTGATTTTGGAAAAGAAATTAAATAAAAATCTCGTCCTGCGCTCATCATTTTCATTGACCAGTAAAAATCAAGACGTTAACACTCGATACGCCACCGACGATACCACATTTAGCGACCGAACCTACGATCACTGGATTACCGATACTACTTACGCTTTCCGACGTTATACGGCTAATAGCGCCGCGGAATTCAATCTGAACGGTTCCGGCGAAGAGTCAATCAATCAATGGAAATTTATGACTGCGCTGATTTACAGTCTCGAAAATGATTGGGCGTTTTTCGGTGGAGTGCAGATTTCACGAAAATGGTCACAGGTAGATTTCGACGAAAGATCGAATTACTACTCCAATTCCTTCACCGAGTATTCGCTTTACAACGCCAGCACTTACCGTAATCTAGACACTTACACCAAAAAATATTCCTACTCGCAGGAAACCAAAGCCTGGAATCTAAGCGTGCCAATTGGAGTCAAAGCCTATCTTACTAAAGGATTCTCAGTCTTACTCGGAACGGATATTAATCTTACTCTGTATAAGGAAAACAGTTACAGCGATCTACTTTATCCGAATATTGTTTCAAAATATTGGATAAATGACGCCTTAGCCAATGACGATCCGGAAACCAATCGCTACGAGAGATATGACTCCAATCCGCCCAAAACTCTTACCCGCACTAATGCTGTCCGCTTTGGCATGGTTTACGAACATTCATCCGGCGCAAAGCTTTTCATTCGCTCCGATGGCGATATTATGAATACCAACGGCTGGACGCTGGGTTTCGAGATGAACTGGTGATGTTGATTATTAATAAATTTGCCTATAAATTTCAATCAGATAAAAACGAGGCGAAAAATGAAGCGTTTTAGCGAATTATTTAAACTTGCCCTATGCTTCTCTTTTTGTTTTCTCGGATTGCAGGCTCAATCCCAGATGATTGCCAACATTTCCGATGATATTAAAACGGATTTTGGGATTTACCAGCCATATACTGCCAATTTTACCCCTGACGTACCGCTTTTTAGCGTCGAACCCGATTTCAGTAATGTTGAAAATTTTTCTGACTTCTATGGATTCAGCGCGGTGGACTCAGCCCTGTTACTTCAAAACCACTTCACAGTCCGCAGAAGTCAGTTCAAACAATTATATGATATTTACAACGACTGCACCTGGGATGGCACGCCGCTTTTCGTCACTACCGACGCGGTTCTGCATATTTATCATGTTCTTTATGATAAAATACTGGCTGAAATCGAAATTCAAAAATTCGTACCGGCTCTGGAACTTTTGACCAAAACCCTGATTGACAGCACCCAATCGCAATATAATACAGCAACCGGACCGGAAATTAAAGAGACGTTACGGCGCAATCTGGCGTTTCTGTGCGTGTCACAGAAATTATTGAAAGGCAGTGATTTCACAGTTCCGGAACCGGTTTCCGCGCTTGTGGATTCGGAATTGACCTTGATCGCCAATCATGACGGATTTTACACTCCGCCCGTCTTGGGACCTTTCAATTTATTGGATTATAGTCAATTCATTCCCCGCGGACATTATACCACGAATGACACGCTGACGGTTTACTTCAAAGCTATGATGTGGCAGGGCTGGACGATTTTCACCATGGAGCCGGCAAAATTCGACAACCTGGCGAGGAGACACACCCTCCAGGCTCTGTTGCTTACTCAAATGCTCTTTAATCTGGACGCGAATGGAAATTCATTATTGGATTTGTGGAAAATGATCTACGAGCCGACCGTATTTTTCGTAGGAAAAACCGACGATCCCAATATTTTACATTATAAAACCATTGCCGCACAGGTTTATGGCTCTGATTTTCTTTCTCTTTCCGCTGACAGTCTGGCTAATTCGACTCTGCTTGAAAATTTCATGACGGAAGCTCAAAAATTGCCGGAACCGAAAATACCAAACTGGATTTACGGCTCTTTTACAACCTACAAAGGGTTCAGGCTGATGGGTCAGCGGTTCATTCCGGATTCATATATGTTTGCTCATCTTGTACTACCAGAAGTTGGAGGTCGAGCTTTCCCCAAAGGCTTGGACATCATGGCGATTCTCGGTTCGGACCGGGCTTACGATCTGCTCGATTCGCTTTATAACGAAACTGCCTATCCGAATTATCCTGAAAAAATTACCGAATTCAAGACCGAATTTGCGGCTATTTCACCAGCCGAATGGGCGCAGAATCTGTATTGGAATTGGCTCTATTGCCTGATGCCATTACTATATGAAAAAGGCGAAGGCTACCCGTTTTTCATGCAAACTATCGCCTGGATGGACAAAGAACTCCTGACGGCTCTGGCTTCCTGGGCAGAACTAAGGCATGATACAATCCTTTATGCCAAACAAAGTATGTCGCCATGTGGTATAGCTCCCGGTCCGCCGAAGAGTTATGTAGAACCCAATCCGCATCTTTACGCCCGTCTGGCAAGTCTCACGCGCTATACAATAGACGGACTGCAGGCCCGGGACTTGTTAACTGAAAAATTTCGGGATAAACTTGCTCTTTTTGAATCCCTCCTGCTTTTCTTACAGGATGTTTCGATCAAAGAACTGGAGAATACACCACTAACAGATGAGGAATACGCCAATATTTATTGTTTTGGCAAAGTCATGCAAAAATTGGTCTCCGAAGGTGAGGATCCCTGGCACTATGACAGCGATGACATGGCGGTTGTCGCCGACGTGCACACTGATTCCGACTCCGATCAGTGCATGGAAGAAGGCATCGGCTATCCCCTGGAAATCTATGTCCTTGTCAATGAAGGCGGAACGATTCGCCTAACGCGCGGGGCGATTTTCTCCTACTACGAGTTTATTCAGCCGATCTCTGACCGTCTGACCGACGAAGCCTGGCGCGAGATGTTAGCGAGTGAAACGCCGCCGACTCTGCCGCAATGGTATGATGGTTTGATGGACATGAATGCCAGTCAGCCGTCTTTTATGGAAAATTCACCGGATAATCTCTATCATGGCGAATTTCAGGCCATTGAGAAACCTGATGATTCTCAAAAACCCAAAACTTTTCAAGTCAGGCAGAATTTTCCCAACCCCTTCAATCCGCTAACAACTATTGAATATGAATTGCCACAGTATTCCCATGTCAGGCTCGAAATTTACAATTTGCTCGGACAAAAAATCACGACTCTTGCGGACAATCACCAGCCAGCCGGTCGTTATCACCTGATCTGGAACGGCCGAGACTCGCACGGCAACAACGTCGCCAGCGGGATTTATTTCTACAAATTGACTGCAGGGATTTTTACGCAAGTTAAAAAGATGGTTTTAACGAGGTAAAAACCTTCTAATAAAATATCCCCGTAATCCTGGCATTGTAGAATTGTTCACTAATTTTCGATATTAATCAAAACTCTTTTACCTTATACCAAATTTTCCGTAAACTCCATTCGATTTTATGCTTAAGCTAATTTTAAAGATTGTTTTATTTATAATTTTGATTCCGGTAGTAATTTTTGTTGGATTATATATTGCGGCGCCGGACGGTTCGGAATTTGTCCATAAAAATCCAGAAACCACCGCTTTTATTCGCCAGCGTACGGCCGAGTATCAGAAAGCCGGTAAAAAAGTTGCACTCCATTGGCAGTGGGTTCCTATCACTAAAATCTCACCGAATATTATTCATGCAGTAATTTTAGCTGAGGATGCTCGGTTTTATGAACACATTGGTTTCGATGTGGAAGCCATCAAATTTGCACTCGAAAAAAATAAGAAACGTAAGAAATATGCCTTTGGTGGTTCAACAATTACCCAACAATTAGCTAAAAATCTATACCTTTCGACTAAAAAGTCTATTCCGCGAAAAGTCCAGGAGCTAATTATAGCACTTAAAATGGAACGTCGCCTATCTAAAAGACGTATTCTCGAGTTATATTTAAACATCATCGAATTTGGGCCTGGAATTTACGGCGTGGAAGCCGCCTGCCAGCATTATTTCGGCAAGTCTGCGGCTGATGTCAGCATTGACGAAGCCAGCCGTTTGGTTGCAATCATGCCTAGTCCGCGTCGTCATTCGCCCTATGATGGATCCAACTTTACTGAACGACGACGTAAATGGCTGTTGAATTGGTTATACAAAACCGGTCATATCGACTCGCTCGATTATGTTATCCTCTACGAAGGCAGGGCAGACAACCTGCTGGAGGTGGTTGATTCCACCGGAATAGATCAATTTATGCAGGAAGCTATAGATGATTCTTTAAAGTCTGATTTAGAATATATATCGCGATATCTCCCTCTTGATAACAAAATCCAAGTCAGTGATTCTATAAAATAATACCAAAAATCAATTTTTAATTAGACATTTTTAATTTCTAAACTTGCTACATTTTGAAGTATGATTTTTAATCAATTTTTTCGTTTTATTAAATCACAAATAATTTTTCTTTGTTTTTATTCATACCAATATTAAAATTAATGCACATTTGTCTGGGTAGACAAGGTTTTTTAAAATTATTATAAAGGAGAGTAAAATGAAAAAATTGCTGGTAATTTTGATGGTTGCCAGTTTGGCGCTCGTCACGGTGAGTTGCCAGAAAAAGACCAAAGTAGAAGAGGCACCGGCTCCGGTCGACACGACTACTGCGGTTACTGATACTGTTAATGCGTAATCATCGTTAACAGAAATCACCGATTAAGTTTACACAAAATATCCCGCTCCGGCGGGGTATTTTGTTTTTATAGCTAATTGTAAGCTGTATAAAATTAAGCCAATACTAGATATTTTATTCATTTTGCCAATGTGGTAAAAGTACATCCCTATTAGACTATTTTTTGGTAGATAACAATTCTTCTAAACCACTCCCGGTTCATAAAATCCTTTTTATTACACGTAGCGAAGCAATCTTTATTGCTATAGAAATTTAATTTTCTGGAATTAGTTTCTCATCTCTTTTTGAGATATTGATGATAAGGTTGAGAACCCCGGTTAAGAGTACGAGATATACGACTCCCCAAATGATTGTAGCTGGTTTTTTGAAAATAGCAGCTACAATAGGAGAAAAGCCGAGGATGAACACAGGAGTGAAGCCCATTCTACGGATACAATAAGCAATGAGAGCCGCGGGAATACAGCTGATAAGTACTTCGAGCGGAATAAAGCATAAAAGAATCCCAAGAGCGGCAGAAGCCCCTCTGCCACCATAAAATTTGTAGTAGATCGGAAAACAATGCCCAATAACAGCAAAAGAAGCCGCAAATATGGTTGGAAAAGTATCAAGTCCAATGAGTTTGCCGATGACAACTACTACGACCGCTTTTAGCGCATCCGCTATTCCTGCGAGCAAGCCTATTCCTTTGCCCACATTCTCAAATACATTTAACGCTCCGGAATTTTTGACCCCAACCGTTCTAATGTCTTTTCCGGTGCGTAGCTTGGTAAAAATATAGCTAAACGAGATAGATCCCAAAAAATAAGCAACTATGGCAAGAATTACTGTTTGGTAAATCATTATTCTAATTTCTTATTTTAAGACAAAACTCCCACCCCACGTACCTGGGCCTCCATGAACAGCCTCAACAAATCTGGCATGTCCATGAACGAGTCTTCGATAAGTGAGGTTATCATTTATTTGCTTTTCTAAGTCCTTGAGCTCATCGGCATCACTGTTTTCAAAATGCAGTATATTTATAAGCTCAATTTTAGCCACCTTCTTTAGAACCATTTTCTGTTTAATATGATTGATAATTATCTTATTAGCGGCTTGGTATGTTCTTCCTTTTCCTACAGGTAAAAATCCTGAATCAGTTTCATCGCCAAATAACCCCACTACTGGTATTATCCTCAATACTGAGCCGAGCAGAGACTGTGCCCTTCCAATTCTTCCCCCTCTATAAATATAATTCAAGTCCGGCACACAAAAATACGAGTAGGTATTTTTTATTACTTCGTCTATGCGCGAGACAAATTCATCTACACTGTCCGACTCTTTTAGGAGTTCTATAACCCGCAGAAGTACCGCCCCAACTCCGGAAGAGGCTTGTTTCGTATCAATATTAATAATTGGGATAATGCCTTCATAGTCTTTGCGGATTCCTTCTGCCATCTGGACTGTTGCCGAAGACATATTACTTCCCATTAACACATGAACAATCAGATCATATTTATCCTTGTTCTTTTCAATTACCTCAACGATGTCTTTTCTCAGCAATGCCTGAGAGCGAGCCACGATTTTCTCTTTCTTGAAACGCTCAATGAGATATTGAGCAGTGTGTGTTTCGTCTTCAAAATATTCTTTTTCATCAATTACCACAGGAAATTTTACTACCGCAACGTCCGGGTAATCAATTTGCTCATTTTTTAATCCGAGATTATCGCCTGTTAGTATAAGTATTTTCTTATCCAATTCGATTCTCCTTATTCAAAAGTAATATAATAGTTGTAGCGATTTTGGCCGCCATAATATATTTCAAAATCGCATTGCGTGAATTTTTGTTGCAACTCTGCAATCAGCGATCCGTTGTTTTTTTCCATTTTGCCTCTGTATAAGGTAATAAGCGATTCATTTTCCCTCACTTTTTCTATGGAAAGTTTGATAAGATCAATCAAATTGGAATGATGAGTGAGGATATTTTTATTATGTAGGCTGAAATAGTTGCCTTTAGGTATTGTATCAAAATCGGTTTTAAACTGCCGCGTTGCTTTTGCTATTTGGCAAAACCTAATATTATCGAGGTTTTCCCGCATGATACTGGCATTTGAAAAAATATCCATTTCAGGTGAAAATGTGTACATCATACTGATTATCTGAATCACACTCTGGGTTTCTATAAGTTCTATATTACTTTTGCATAGCGTAATGGCAGATTTGAGACTGGCGAGGATATCTGAGTCATCAGCCGCAACAATGATGTTTTTTGCCCTGGTTTTGAATAAGGCATTCCCTATTTGGTTAACGGAAGGTTTTGCTTGCTTATACATAAGAATATCGGTTGCTCCGAGGCTTTTCAAGATTTTAGCAAATCCCTCTCCATTGACAATAAGTAGCACCGCCAGATCGCGTTCATAGAATTCTTTATCTTCCGATATAAGGTTTTTATGCTGAACCTTCATATCGTCTATTTTAGTTGCTGAGATATTCCCAAGGTTTCCTAAAGATTTAAGAAGGTCTTTAGGTTTGTTAGTATGAATATGGCACTTATAAGTATTACTAGAAGAAATAATGAGGATGCTATCTCCGAATGATTCCAGTTTCTTTTTTAGTGAATCTTTTCCTATTTCGTCTGATTCGAGGATGAATTCAGTGCAATACCGATATTGTATATCCGGGTTCCAGGTTTCATCCAGTTCATTACTTTGCGCTAAAATCTCTTCGGCCAGTTGATGGTTATTATTGCGCTGGAGCAAATTATTAAACTTGGTCAGAATATTTGCGAAGGAAATATTGTTAATATTATTTAGGGAAATATTCAATGGTCGTAATTTTTTCCGTTCTTCTCCAGACTCATATTTTCGCTCTTTTATAATTGAACGAATATAACGGCTTGTCGAGAGAATGGTGGCAATATTCATAATCGGACGAATCCTTGTACCCGTATATTCCAGTCCCGTAGCCACTCCTTTGATAAGCACCAGAAATCCCATAGCACCGGAATCCACCACACCTGCTTTTTTAAGAACGGGGAGCATTTCAGGAGTCTTCTCCAACGTTTCTTCCAGATCGGGGACAATATCTTTGATAATAGAAAGGGCATCCTTGCCATCCATTACCAGTTCAGAAAACCGCTCTGCAAATACTCTCATCATAGTGAGCATCGTGCCTTCTTTCGGGTTGGCAGTCTCGGCATAGGCGTATTTATATCCCGAAATAAGTGCTTGCGCAATCTCCGTGTTAGGTATTTTCTGATCTGGAGGCCAGTCTGCTAGTTTTTTCGCCACCCCTTGGATAAATAGAGCCAGAATAACACCCGAACACCCGCGACTATTTAGTGTCATTCCTTCGGCAAGGGCGGTTAGATATTCCGATAAAGTTGATTGGTCGGAGGCATAATTTTTGGCATGAGCCAAGCCACCCTGCACCGTAAGAACCATATTAAGACCCGTATCACCGTCGGGAACGGGAAAAACATTCAGGTCGTTAATCCGATTCTTTTCAATAGAGAGCACTGTCAGTGCGTCTTTTAGAATGCTATTGAGAACTGAAGCCGTTATTTCCATTTCCACTCTCTCAAAATTTCACCACACTTCAACATTTAGGGATTCAAATAAGCAATATAGTTTATTTTACATAATAGCTTTGATTGATGCAAATTCATTTTTCTATATTGGTGTAAATTTTAAGGATGTGGTATCCACTTTTTAGAAATCCAGATTAATGGAAAATAGCTTTCGGTAAGGCGAAAGATGTTTGAGTGTAACCAAACACGCCAAAGTTCTTTAAAAATATTTCGCCATAATGACGCAAATCAAAAGGAAAAGCGGATTCGGCCTACTCGTCGTCGTCAATCATAATTGCGATCAATCAAAATAAAAACAGAATGTTGCCCTTGTTCCAGTGCGATTACCATTCACCGATTTATACCTGTTAGCTTTTGATAAATCGAGGTAAGTAACGGACGGACCGGCTGAACAAAATACTCCCGTGATAACCGTAACTAATGTTCATTAAGACGAATAAATTTCTTAAAAAGATTGAGGTTCGTTGAAATCTTCTCAACTATCTAAAACTTCTTCCCACTATATTCTGGGAAAAAACACTTCTCCTATTCCTATAAGGGATATTTTTTAATTTAAAATATTGGCTGAAAAGTATGCTTTTAATTAAAAAGCGTACTTAAACTTCAGATAGACATTATCGTTTTTAGCAAACATCCCAAAAATCGTGTCAGATTTTCCCGCTAGTAAATCTACTCCCGCCGTGATCGTAAAGCTATCCGCATAATTCCAATCAATACTCAAGCGCGTCAATGAAGAGTAATCCTCGAAATTATACATCACTAAAATTAGCGGTGAAACAGTTTCATTAACAAAATGACCTCTCAGCATCACCGTACCAATAGTGACATTTTCATCGGCTTGAATACCCTCTTTATAATCCAGAATTCGTTCGTTAATTCCTTGAACAGATAAATCCAAAGCCGATGTCAACTGATAATCGCCACCAAGCATAAATTGTAAAAAAGGCCTCTCGATTATCATTCCTTTTGTTAGATAGTTCATATCTTGAGTGTTGAAATGGCGCTCGGGATAATAGCCGCCTTCTCCACGGAACACAAATGCCCCGATTGGCTTGGAGAAATTCAATCCGAAGAAATTCTGCCAAGGATGCGTCGGTGTCAAATCTACTCGAATTGGTAAACCCGAAGAGTCATTAACAAGTTCGGTAAAATACACAGGCTTATCTTCACGACTACGCAGATATAAAAATGCCAGGTCGGTTCTCAAAAACCAGGTATTTAATTTCAAACCATATTCAGCATTTTTTAACGATAGGTCAGGAATTTGTTCATTCTGATAATGCAAGGGAAGTACAATTGTGCCCAGCGGACTAACGTATTCCATCATTTGTGGCCTCTTATAACCCCAAGCACCCTCAAACAGCAGATTCATCGGCTTGAATTCCGGGATTACGAGCACTTCCAACGAGTGATTACTGTAGTGCAATTTGGCATTCAGCATAGTCGTTGCCATGCGAATATCGTCAAAATCCTGTAGGAGAAAATAGGATAAATCCAGCGGATTGACGATGTCGTTGATAAAATATCCGTCGGTTTTACCCCAAACCACCTGCTGTTTGCCGATTCTAAGGTCGAGCCAATTGCTATAAATGTCAATGTACACTTCCCGTAAATTCGGCAACGTTGTCGTGCTGTCGGCTATGTCGTTGGTAATATCAAGCGACGCAAAACCATAAACATTTTCACCAAAAGTTTCGGTGTTCAATCTCAGACGATTGCGAATCAACATAACATCCATTGATTCATTAGCTTGAAACATATCCTGATTGAGAATAAAACCTCGCAGAGTAATTTGCGCTACGGCTGTATTGCCAAACCAGATTAACAAAATTACCAGCCAAAAGATTGCCCGCTTCATCGGATGCCTCCGCGTTCGAGGGCTGTAATCGTAAATATTTGGTCATCAATAGGTTCGTTGATTTTAGCCTCGATAATTTTGAGAATGGTTTTGTGATTTTCAGCCAAATTGGTCATTTCAAGGTTAAACTGCAACCAGACGCCGGAGACATTTCGAATATCATCGGCTTTGAGGGTTTTCATCAGTTGACCTTTCCGGTCATAGAAATCTACCTTTAGGTGCACCCATTTGTCCGGAATTACCCAGCCGATTTTTTTACTATAAATGTCATTTTTGTCTACCGGAACCGACTCGATTTTGTAACACTTCACGCCATCAATCGTCTCTTCGCCGAGTAGAGTGTGTTTATCCTGATCAACGCTTCGCCCACCCATATCATCATAAGTAAAATCCGTACCCATGAAATATTCATTCTTGCTTTCACCAGCGATGCGCCGGACTTTTTTTAATGCGGGCAGGTAAAGCCAGCGGTCATCATCTTTATTGACATCCGAGTAGGAAATCATCAGTAATCCCGTGCCACGAATGTCGGCTGGGTATTCGAAAAATATTAGAATTTTATCATCAACGCCTTTGGGATCGTTAACCGATTTAACATATTGGACGACATCCCGCTCACGGGTCTTATTTTGCTTATTGATCAAGATCATTTTCGACTTAACAATCCGCGTCTTAGTATCCTGCTGTTTCTCGACTTTCAGCATAATGTCGCGCCCGGTCATTTGGGCTATAGCGGAACTATAAAAAATCACAAGGGCGATGCAAATTATACTTAGAGAAAAAAGCTTTTTCATCTAAACCTCCTTTGAATCATCAGGAAATTTCCCTTTTTTTAATTTCATATAAATCAACATAATTATCGGAGTAAATATTATTCCTAGGAAAAAAGCCTCCGTAAAATTTTTCCGATAACGAAATTCAACCACACCAGCAATTTGCAAACAGATAAATACATAAACTACTAGAATAATGCTCAGATTTTCCAGGCAAAACCCGCCGAAATTCGACCATATCCCAGACGTTTCAATCCTAACAGTACTGAACCACCGAATTAACCAGAGAATCAGCTGATATAGCCAATAGACTACAATGCCACCAGAAATTATCGTTAGCCCGCGCGCTATATTTTTATCTTTTTGTTCTATTGTCACTGTAAACTCCTTTTACCGAATATAAAAGCCGGTTTGGTCAGGACTAATAAAGCCGGTAAAATCGTCAAGGCGCCAAAAAGACAAACGGCAATTGAAAACACAATGAGAAATCCGAAAAAGCTGATCGGCTCAAATCCGGATAACATCAGAACCATAAAACCAATAATAACCGAGATGGCGTTATAAACAATTCCCTTTCCACTGGTTGTAAGCGTGCGAATAGTAGCCTCTTCAGCGTCAGCGCCGTTGCGCGCTTCCAGTCGAAAACGATATAAAAAGTGAATTGTGTAATCAATCCCAATTCCAATCATAATACTGGAAATTAAAGCCGTCGCAATATTAAGAGTAATACCGATATGTCCCATAATCCCGAACAAACACAAAACCGCCACAATTAGCGGCACGATAGCGATCAATCCCGCTTTTACGGAGCGAAAGGCTATCGCAATAATTAGAAAAACAGCGATAATTGAAAGTACCAAACTTCGGATTTGGCCATCAACAACCAACTCCGATAAGACTCCGATAAGCGGCGCCATTCCAGAAACTTTAGGGAAATTTTCTGCCCCTAAATTTTCAGCGATATAATTCTGCGTATCTTTATACAATTTATATGAGGCTTTCGAACTGGAGTCGTTCACTCGTGCCAGGATTTGCGCCTGGGTATAATCGTAATCCACAAAGCGATCCAGATCCTTAGTATCGCCAGTCAATGAATAGAGAAAAAGATACTGCGCTACTTCCTCTCTGGTCTCCGGAATAACATAATACTCGGCACTGTCGCCGTGAAAAGCCTGATTCATCCGCTTAAGCATATCCACTATCGAATTGGCGCAGGTGACAGTCGGCTGACTCTCCAGAAAGGTGCAAAGATTTTCTATCTTCTTTAAAAACTGAGGGTCTTTTATATCGCCAGTAGCAAGTACTGATATAGTGGAACTGCCACCGAAGTTTCGGTCAATTACTTCATTGCTTTGACGAATTTCAGAAGATTTTTTCCAATAGGCAATTGGATTAGTATCAACGATTATACGTCCGATTCCGGTTGCGACGATAATAATTGCCACCAAGCAAAGTCCCAGAAATGGCTTATGATAACGAGTGAAAAATTGCCCCCAGCTCGGCAGAAACCGACTGGTTCGCTTACGAGAACCGGCGGTTTTCAAGGTTACCGGAAAACCAAGCAATTTTAACGCCGCCGGAATGAAAGTCAGGCTATAAATAAAGGCAATAGTCGTTCCGCAGGCACACAATATTCCGAGATTTTTTGCCGGTGGTAAAACGTGTGATAGCAAGCAAAGAAATCCAACCAGTGTCGTAAATCCGGAAAGCAGAACTGGCGTCGTTAGATACGACAGGATTAATCGAATTAAACTGTCCTTATCAGCATCCGGATTTTTGAGGTGCTCGACAAAATATTGGGTAATAACCTGAATACTATAACTATTAGCAATGGCGATGAGCATTACCGGAATCATCATCTCGACGATTGTCATTTTAATATTGAACAAAACCATTAAACCGACAGTAAATACAATACTCATAATTACGACGGTAAACGGTAGAAATGCTCCAGTCCAACTGTGAAAAGTCAACACCAGCAGGAAAATCATCAAAATAATACCATACGGAAAGAGTTTCTTGACGTCCGCGGCCATCGTCGCCGATACCTCTCGACGAGTCAAAGGCAATCCGGCAATGTGAATCTGCTCCGGTCCGGTATATTTATTTTTAATAGCGTTGAAAATCTGATAAACCTGCTCGTCACTATTTTCATCAGTGGCAACTTTCAAGTAGGCAATGATTCCCGCCTTCTGAAAATCAGCCGAAGCCAAAGTCCCATAAATCATTCGATTTCCAATAATGCGCTTTTTCAGCGAATCTATCTCCGACTCGGTGGTTGGAAATTCCTCGATTAGTTCTCGCACCTCAAATCCGTCGGCAGTGCCAACTATATCCGGAACATTAGTAATCGAAATGACTTGATCAACGTTTTCCAGCATTTCAATTTCAGAAGTTATCGCCTCAATTTTTTCCAGCGTTGCTGGAGAAAAGATATTATCCGCAGTAATCGAAACCACAACTAAATCATTGCCGCCGAAAGTGTCTTCCATCTCCTTCATATTTTCGATAATCTCAAAATCCTGCGGCATAAGGGCTTTAATATCCGGTTCGAGCTTAATCTTGGGAATGTTCCAGCCCATCAATAGAGTCAATAGAATACAGAAAGCAATGATCGTTCGCGGATATTTCAGGTCAAATTCAATTATTTTGCGAATCATTCATCATCCGAAAAATTAAAGGTGAATTGTTTCTCCATCAGTCCGTTCATAATTATATCTACAAATATTTTTATCATCTCGGTAATCGAATAGGGCGCACTAATGAATATCTCCGGCTGAAAGGTGTTCTGAACAATTCTTACGATTAAATCGGCTGTGAATTTGAGGTCAAATTTCTTGCGCAATAGTCCGAGATTATCTGCCTTTTGAAAAGAATCCAGAATTCGATTGATTACCTCATGTTCGAATTCTTCTACTTCCTGCCACACTTTGGGATAAAACAATTTTACATCGAGAATTGTTTGCGGATTAATTTGAGAGATATGCTTGAACATTATTTTCATTATTCCATAAAAACACTTAAGCGGCTCATTATCATTTAGCTGGATAGCACGGGTCTCGGTAAACAATTCATGATAAATGTCGAGAAGAACATACTCGATGAATTGTTCTTTGGTAGGGAATACTTTGTAAATGGTCTTTTTAGCGATGTGGAGGTCAGCAGCCATTTGGTCAATATTCAAGCCGCGGGTGCCATTGGCTAGGATGAATCGGCGAGCGTAGGTAATTGCCGGAGAGAGTTTAGTTTTGGCTTCTTCACCCGATGGAAACGAATTTTGTTTCATACGTTTCCAATCTAAAATATTTTAAAATTAAAGTCAATAGCTAATTTTGCAATGAATCAATTTAAGATTAAAAACTTTCTCCGTCGTAAATCATCTAATTTTTTACCTAATAATTTTTATTTGAAATATTAAAATTTTAATGTATAATAGCGCGTTTTTTTACAGATTTCAAAACGATGTTGATCGTCGGATTGAAATTCGTTGTCGTAAGTAACTCATTAATGGAGGGTTTATGCGAAATGGAAAAAATCAAATACGGCTACGGACCTCACTTAATGCTGGATTTGAATGATTGCGATTCAGAAGTATTAGATAATCTCGATGCTTGTTTCAAGCTATTAAACGAACTCCCCCCTAAAATCGGCATGACCAAAATTACTCAACCTTACGTTTTCCGTTATGAAGGGCGTTTTCCCGGTGACGAAGGTATAACGGGCGTCGTGATCATCGCCGAAAGCCATATTTCATTACACACTTACCCTAAGAAAAAATTCGTTTTCGTCGATCTGTTTTCCTGCAAATCATTCGATGTTGAGACGGCTCGCAACTATATAATCGAGTATTTTAAATGCCAGTCGCCGAAATGGTACCTAAAGGAACGCGGCGAAAATTTCCCCCAACATCCTTAGTTTAACCTAAACTATGCCGACTCCCTTTTCACCTGGAGCATTTGGTGCGCTCGAGCCGGATTATTGCCGATACGAGCAATCCCGGATAGCCATTCTACCAATTCCTTACGACGGAACAGCCACTTGGCAAAAAGGGGCCGCTAAAGGTCCTGAAGCATTATTGGCCGCCTCGGCTAATATGGAACTTTACGATATTGAGACCGATTCGGAGATTTATCGGCAAGGCATCACTACGCTACCCTTCCTCAAATGCCCCAAAAAGCCGGAGGATTTAGTCCAAAAAGTCAACGAAAAAACCAGTCAGCTTCTCGCCGATGGAAAATTTGTAGTCGGTATCGGCGGTGAACACTCGATTTCGATCGGGCTGGTGCAGGCTCACGCC
>JAGNGI010000040.1 GCA_018002295.1 Fidelibacterota bacterium | reverse complement strand
TTTACTCGTACCTGAGTGCTTCGATCGGATCGAGTTTAGCGGCTTTCAGCGCCGGATAAGTTCCGAAAACCACACCAATTAAAAGCGAGAAACCCATTCCGACAAAGATTGACCAGAGAGGAATTACCGGCGGCAATTTAAATGCCTGGGCAATTAACAATCCCACTACCACTCCTAATAGAATTCCGATCAAGCCACCAAACAGGCAAATGCCAACCGCCTCAGTCATAAATTGAGTAAGAATATGACGTCGCTTGGCACCAACCGCCTTGCGAATGCCGATTTCCCGGGTACGTTCTGTCACCGAAACCAGCATAATATTCATAATACCGATCCCGCCGACTAACAATGAAATTCCGCAGATAATCACCGCCGCAATGAATATAAAACCGGTTAGATTACGCAGGGTATTCATAATCGAGTCAGCTGTTACCACCTCGAAATCATTCTCGTCTCCGGGCGGAACTTTGCGCGCAATCCGTAATATCGCCGTCACCTGATCCATTGCATCGAGAATCGTCTCTGCACTTTTAGCTTTAACGGCAATATTAATGGAACCCCAGTCACCGTAGGTTTTTATAAAGGTCGAGTTCGGGATTGTGACGATGTTGTCCTGGTTACCCATCATCGCCTGACCCATTTTCTCCATCACTCCGATGACTTCATAGCGAATGCCGTCAATTTTGACTTGCTCGCCGATTGGATAGGTAAATGGAAATAATTTTTCCGCTACATCAGCTCCTAATACAGCTACTGCCCGACGATGTTGCACATCCATCAGGCTTATCATTCGTCCTTCGCTGATATTGCGCCCGTTGACATCCGCCCAATACTCGTCACCGCCGTAAACTAACACGTTGGGATTAGTTGCTCTGTCTTTATACTTGACGGTTTTGCCCCAGCGGAAAAATTCCGCTGAAACCGCCGAAACCAGGGTAGCACTGCGTTTAATGGCTTCGGCGTGTTCGTATTTCAAGTCCTTACGCATGCGATATTTTTGATCGAGATGTCCCACCTGTACGGCCGGATATTTTTGAATCCAGAAAACATTACCCCCAATGCTACTTAGACTCTTAGTCATATAGCGGTCCAGAGCATTTATAATGGACATCATCCCAATAACGGCCGTAACGCCGATAACGATTCCCAGCGTCGTCAAGAACGTGCGCATCTTATTGGACTTTACTGTCTGAAAAGCGAGTTTTAAACCTTCGTCAAAATTCATCTTGACCTTTTTCCAGGAATAAAGGTGGTTTTAATTTGGTGGTCGTTTGTGATCATTCAGTGGTCGTTCGATAGTCATTCATTTAAAAATTTGGTAATTACGGTTTTCATATTTTATTCATATCTCAAGCATTCGATTGGATTGAGGCGGGCGGCTTTGCTCGCTGGGTAAATTCCGAAAAATAGTCCGACTGCCGCTGAAAATCCTAAGCCCATAAAAACCGACCAGGCTGGAACAGCCGAGGGAAACGGTGTGATTTTGCTAATGATTAATGAGACGATAAAACTCAAAATAATAGCGATGATACCGCCGACGCCGCAAATGATTACTGATTCGACCAGAAATTGGAAGGTAATGACTTTGCGCTTGGCGCCGAGCGCCATTCGGATACCGATTTCTTTGCGACGTTCCGTGACTGAAACCAGCATAATATTCATAATGCCGATTCCGCCGACGAGTAGTGACAGCGTCCCGATCCCGATCGCGGCGGTATAAAGTCCACGAGTCAATCTATTGTACATATCAGTCAGCACTTCCTGTTGATTGATCGAAAAATTATCTTCCTGGGTTGGTGTCAATTTGCGGGCAAGGCGCATTAGAAAACGCAATTCGTCTTTGGCTTCTTCGACTCTGGCAGGATCACTTATCTTTACCGCAATTGAAATACTACGGTGCCAGCCAAAGTTTTTAAAAACGGTGCCCAGCGGGACATAAACCTCGGCATCGAGACTTTCGCCTAAGAAACTACCGCGTTTCTCGGTCACACCGATCACGGTATAGGTCGTTGCGCCGATTTTAATCTTTTCGCCAATGGGGTTGCGATTTTCGAATAATTTATCTTTGATTTCCCAGCCTAAAACGACATTATTTTTGTTGCGTTCGATTTCGGCAAAAGAGAAAAAACGCCCCTCCTCAATCACAAGTCCCGTGACCACATCATAATGGTCCGAGACGCCATTGACTGAAATGCCATTTAGGGTTCTATTGCGATAACGAATATCCTGACGCGTACTGGTAGAAGGCGAAACCGCTTCCGCTAATCGCATCCGTTCCCGAATAAAATCGGCTTCCTTTAATGTCAGCCTCGGGCGATTGCGGAATTTGGAAAAATCTTCCGTAGTCGCCCAGGGATATCTCTCGACATAAAGAGCATTGCTACCAAGATTGGCGATTTGACTGGCAAATCCGCGATTCAATCCTTCAATGATCGAAGCCACCGAAACGACCGTCAGAACACCGATTACGATTCCGAGTGTCGTCAGAATAGTGCGCATTTTGCTCTGCATAAGCGCACGCAAAGCAATTTTGACATTTTCCCAGAGTTTAATAAAAAAGGAAATCACGTTTTCAATTCCGAATATCTTCAGCGATATTGCCGTCGCGAATATGGACAATCCGCTTGGCTCTTTCGGCAATGTCTTTTTCGTGAGTTATGATTACGACGGTATTGCCAGCCTCATGCAAATCCTTAAAAATCTGCATGATTTCTTCGCCGGTGGCCGAATCCAGATTGCCGGTTGGTTCATCGGCAAGAATAATAGACGGATTATTAACCAATGCTCGAGCGATTGCCACGCGCTGACGTTGACCGCCGGATAGTTCATTCGGTTTGTGATTTTTGCGATCAGAAAGACCAACTTTCTCAATGGCGGCTTCGGCTAATATTTTCCTTTTAGCCGCCGGTATGCCACTGTAAATCAACGGCAGTTCCACGTTAT
This sequence comes from Fidelibacterota bacterium, assembly GCA_018002295.1. GTDB lineage: Bacteria > Fidelibacterota > UBA2242 > UBA2242 > UBA2242 > JAGNGI01. The sequence continues at coordinate 16,850 of JAGNGI010000040.1, read as the reverse complement.
GGAGGGCATTTACCCGCGGTAGTAAATTAAAAGTCTGAAACACGAAGCCAATTTTGCGATTACGGATTTCAGCCAGCTGATTGTCGTCCATTTCGTGAACTGGTACGCCTTCTAATTCGTAGCGACCGGAGGTCGGAGTATCCAGACAGCCGATAATGTTCATCAAGGTGGATTTACCGGAACCGGATGGTCCCATAATCGAGACATATTCGTTCGGTTGGATTGAGAGGTTCACACCGCGTAACGCATGAACCTCTTCGCTACCGACTTTATATATTTTAACAATATCTTTTAATTCAATTAAAGAATCCATTAGCCACCGAAATAGAAATTTAAACGATATATTACATTATCAAGGTTCAGATCCGGCACACCTTCAACGCGATAGTGATTCATCCGCCAACCTTTTTGATCTATATGGGTGTAGATATATCCGACATTTCCACCTACTGCAAACCAGCGGAAGATATTATAGCGAAAACCTACCGTAGGCATAAGGGTGAAATAATCGGCTGAAAGAGAACTGCTATAGTCATGAAAAGTATGAGATGTCGTTAGAGTATTGGGAGTATAGCCGGCAATTAGACTATCCCAAGAAACAATCGTTCCATGTTGATAAAAGTTTATGGTATTACTGCCACCACCAATCATCAAACCGAGATACAGCTCCGTTTTACTAAAGGGGTGAAAAACTTTGTCAATTGTAAAACCTCCAAAACTAATTGAAAGTTTAACTTCTTTCTGAATATCACCCGGTTTGCCATGGGCAATCACCTCGCCTCCGGCACCAAATCCCCCAATTCGGATACTTTTTCCTAAAAATACCCAGCCGCCACCACCGTTCAGAATCATATATGTATCAAAGTCAGTGACGCCGATCGGGTTAAGAGAGCGATTCAAATCATCTAAATTCAACGGCAGGTAAAAAATATCCCAACCGCCAGCCGCGCCACGGAAATAGCCGTGTTTCTGACCCCTTCTATAGGCTTCTTTGTCATCCTCTTCCCAATTCCAATTCCAATCGTTGAGCGGGAGACGACTTTTCCAATTTTCATCCTCGACGATTTCATCCAGCGATTTTTCTTCTTCTTCAGAAAGTTCATCGCGGAGGGTATCCTGGGTGGGAATTGCTTTCAATTCATCAAAGGGATCATTGGTATTGGTCGAATCAGCCGCGCTTAAAAACGTAGTAAATGCCAATCCAAACATTAGAATGAATAACTTTTTCATTGCTTTGCTCCTTCTTTATCCTATTTTGTTTGTGATTTTTAATATCGAACCGTCTTTGATATCTTTGCTGATGACTTTATAGGGGCCGACAACGATTTCCTCGCCTTCATCAAGACCTTCGAGGATTTCAAAATGGGTGTCGGAGCTAATGCCGATTTTAACAGCGCGTTGTTCAGCCATTGGGCCGGTTGATACTTTTAAAGGTTTATTAGTCTTGGTTGTATCTCCGACTGGAGATTTCACGACGAACACGACTTCCTCAGTCTTGATTTGTCCGAAGGGAACCGCAGTCGGTGTCGGATATTGTGATTTTTCTGTTTTTTCAGTTGGGGATTGTTCGCCATGTGGCGGTTTTACAAGCGGCGGTCGCGCCGTAAGCGCTTGGATCGGAACTGCAATCGCATCTTCTTTTACATCGGTAATAATATCCACGGTGGCCGACATACCGGGTCGGAAGCGAGCATCTTGACCGAGAACGGCAATCTTAACCAGAAAATTGGTTACTTGCTCCTGGGTACCGACTCCGGTCGTAGTGGCGGAGTGGGCAATTTCCGATACGACTCCCTTAAATTTCGTATTGGGGATAGCATCCAGTTCGATTAGTGCCGTATCGCCGATTGATACATTGACAACGTCAGTTTCATCCACATCCACTTCCACCTGAACTTTGGACATATCCGAAACGACGAGGATTACGTCTTCCTGAAAGACCGAGCCGAGGGCGATTTCGCCGACTTCTTTTTTCACGCTGGTAATGATTCCAGCCATTGGAGCTGTGATACGGGTTTTGTCGAGATCGTCCAGTGCCTGCTTCAGAGCGGCTTCCGCCTGGACAACCTGGCTCTCCGCCAATTCCATCTGAGCTTCAGCCGCTTCCATATCTGCTTCCGGCGCTAAATTCCTTTCATAGAGAGCCTTGATGCGCTTTAGTTCACTGGCAACTTTGTTGCGATTGGCTTTAGCTGATTGAACGGTCGAGACCGCCTTTTCGTAGGCGGCTTCGTATTGAGTCCGATCGAGTTCCACCAGCAAATCGCCTTTCTTTACCGTCTGCCCTTCTTCAACTGTAATATTAATTATTCGGGCACTGACATTTGCGCTAATCTTTACCTGCGAAACCGGCTGTAAAGAACCGGAGGCGTTGACAGTCTGAACGATGGTTTGACGCTTGACTTTTTCCGTTTGAACCGCCAGTGGTTTTTCCTTATTCTTATTCATATTGAGCAAAACGATTGCACCAATGACGATAATTACTATTACTGTTATTAAAATTTTCTTTCCACCTTTTTTCATAATTCACTCCGGTTGTTGCAATATTCCCATTAAATATGCCAGCTGGACTTCAGCGATTTTGGCATCATATTTAGTCGTGACCAAATTTCCCTGAGCTTTGGTGAAAGCAACCTGGGCATCCAGCACATCCAGAAGCGTAGCCGAATTTAAACGGTACATCTCCTGCGCCAAACGCAAATCCTCCTGCGCCGATAGGATATTGATCTCGTTGATTGCGATCATTTCCAGATTGGTATTAATGGTCAGAATTAGCCTCTCTACTTCACTGATAATTTCCAGTTTTTTCTTTTCTATCTGGTCATCATAAAGATTATAGTTGATTTTCTTTTGCTGGATGTTCGCTTTTCGATTAAAGCCAGTAAAAAGTGGGTAACTGATATTCAGGTTAAGCGAAGTTCTCCACCATTTATCGAATTCACTGTAAGTGCGTTCGATTTCCGAACCGTCTCGTCCATAGGAAAAAGAACCATTCACCGACGGCAAAAGATCGCCTTGCGCGATTTTATAATTCAAATAGGAGTTCGATTTCTGGATTTGGAGGGATTTCAACTCGGGATTATTTTCCAGCGCTTTTTGCTCGGCTACAGCCTGGTCAATTATCTCAGGCTTGAGGTATGAATCTTCGTAAACATCCAGAGCATAATCGGACGCGAGACCAATTGCCATTTTCAAATCGTTCAAAGCGTTTTTCATTGAGGTTTGCTGTTTAATCAAATTCAGACGGCTTTCACCTTCGCTGACCTGGGCTTTGAGTATGTCTTTTTTGGCAACCTGTCCGATTTTGTACATTTCTTCCGTTTTTTTCAATTGTTCCTGGCTGTTTTTCAAAGTCATTTCATAGACTTTCAATAATTCTTTAGCCTTTAAAACTGTATAGAATTTTTCGGTGACATTGGCAATAATGGCTTGTTGAGTGCGATTGAGATTCAATCGAGAACTCTCCGCTTCCCCTTTGGCGAGTTTTATCTGATTCCGTCGTTTGCCGCCATTGTAAAGATTCTGATTGAGAGAAAGACCCGTGCTGAAATAATTGGAAGACGTGTCTTTAGTTGGAATGTAAACGCCTTGGTAAAATCGTTCACCTGCTCCCACAGTGGATTTAGTCGCCGAATAATCAAAACTGACAGATGGTAAAACAGCGCTATAGGTACTGCGGATACCTTCTTCCGCCATCTGCAATTGTTTATTACTTATTTTTAAGTCCTGATTTTGAGATATTGCCAAATTTATGCAATCCTTTAATGACAATAAATCGGCACCGTATGCCAGAATTTGCCCAATTAATAAAATAAATATTACTCTTTTCATAGCTACCAACCTAAAACCTATGTTATACTTTGGCTAAGCCGCCCAGACCGGCAACCGCCAGACAATAAATGATCCAGCAAATGAGGATGGTCCAGATACTCTTACTGGTTTTCACCTTAGTTATTATTCCCACACCGATACCCAGTAAAATCACTTTCCAGAGAACAAAAAGGTCAAGATTGGCGAAAAACCTAAACCAAAAAGTGGAGTTGTCCTGGAGAAATAAAGCCGGGCTGGTATAAATCCGCACAGTCTGCTGAGATAACATAAGTGGAACTTTTACCGCATTAGCGATAATGTCCACCAGATTGGCATAGGCACTCACTGCTAGCATACTTTTATACTTAACTTCGCCGCCGAATAGAAAATTGCTAACCAAAATCAAAACTCCAGCCACCACGGCGGTTCGGATCACCAGGAAGACGGCACTAGTAATATAAGCGCGAGCCGAGCCAGCCTGCTGATCTATTCGGTCGTAAGCCTGGGCTTTTTGTTCTTCAGTCAGACGATCACTCTGGGCGATATAGTCTTTCTGCTCCTCAACCGCCAGCGGCGTTATATATGGCATCACGGCCAGCGCTACCAGCAGGACCAGCAGAAGCGGCACGACAATATCCAGCCAGCTAACTTTGATCACCAGAGCCCGGAAGGTTGCCGATGGTTCCCAGAAAATAGAAATTATTTTACCAAAAATAGTCTTATTCTCGTCATCGCTCATTTTGATTTCTACTCCATTGGTGATAAAAAATCGTGTTTTAGATAAATAAACATACTAAAGGTTGTCAGGCTTTCGGCTTTAAGTTGAACTTTTTAAGCAATTTTTCCCAATTTTTCTCCAGAAATGTGTGAGCGGCGTCATAGGTATTGTCAATCTCGCCCTCCAAAATTGCCTCTTCGATCGCCGATTTGATAAATCCGACCGCCGGCCCGGGTGGCAGATTACAGAACCGCATAATTTCCTCTCCGCGTACCGGCGATTGGAAAGCCCGCAGACGGTCTTTTTCCCGCACGCTCTCGATTAGATTGACAACTCGGTCGAAATTCGCGCGATAAACTTCAACTTTTTGAATATTTTTTGAGGTAATGTCTGCCCGACATAGCAATATCAGATCATCTAATTCATCTCCGGCTTCGACGATGAGGCGTCGCACGGCACTGTCGGTAATTCCTTCCGAAGCAATGGCGATCGGCCGTAAATGTAAACGAGTCAGTTTGGCGGCGTATTCGATTGTTTTGTTCGGTAAGCGGAGTCGCTTCCCGATTTCACCAATCATTTGCGCGCCTAATTCTTCATGCCCGTAAAATGTCCAGCCCTTGTCGGGAAAAAATTGCTTAGTTAAAGGCTTGGCTACGTCATGCAAGAGAGCCGTTAGACGCAATTCAAATTTTGAACTCACCTGAGCAATATTGTCCAGCACCTGTAAAGTATGCTTGAAAACATCTTTATGGTGATAACCATTGCGTTGATCAACTCCATCGAGCGCCGCAATTTCCGGAAGAATCAAATCCAGCAAAGTAGATTCTTTCAGCAATTCAAAACCGCGTGATGGTTCCTCCGGCACTTTTAGGATTTTAGTAAGTTCGTCGGTAATGCGTTCCTGCGAAATAATTTTGATTCGTTCGCGAACCCTCTCAATGGCTTTGAAAATATTTGGCTCGATCCGAAAGTTCAACTGAGTGGCGAAACGAACGGCTCTCAACATTCTCAGCGGGTCTTCGGAAAAAGTGGTAATCGGGTCCAGCGGAGTACGAATAATTCCGGCATTGAGGTCTTTTAGACCTTCGAAATAATCCGTCAACTCTAGGTAATTTTCCCGATTCAAGGAAAGTGCCATCGCATTGATCGTAAAGTCGCGGCGGGCTAAATCGTCACGTAAACTACTTTCGATAATCTGAGGTTTGCGCGACGAGGTTTCGTATTCCTCCATCCGAGCCGTAGCAACTTCGATCAATTTATCATGATAGGGTATCATAGCAGTGCCAAAGCGTGGGTATTCAATAACATTGTCAACTTTCAGACTTTTTGCCAGTTTGTGCGCAAATTCTATCCCATTACCGATAACGGAAATATCAATGTCTTTAGTATCAATTCCCAATAACCGGTCACGCACCACACCGCCGACCAAAAAGACGCGCTTATGATTACACTCAGCCACGGTGGAGATTTTCTTTAAAATATCAGACAGAGGATCATCTGGAGGGAATAAAAAATTAAGAAATGTCATAATAAAACTTTTAAAATGCTCGTCAATTTACCAACCTGGTCAGTTAATCACAATATTAATTGAAGAGAAAATGTTCCGCAAAGCCGGACTAATTTCGATAACATGAGTGCGTGGTTGACTGAATAAGTATTGAACTACTGAAGCCTAAGAGAAGTATATTAATTTCTTATAAGCACATAGAAGCACTTAAGAGAACTTGATTGCCTAGCGCCCTTTTTTCATCATCACAGTTATTCTAAACTTAGCTTTCTTCCGCCATTCGTTTATATTTTTGATAGCGCTCTATTACTTCTTCAGACAAGGCTTTTCTAAGCTTTTCCGATTCCTCTGGGAAAGATTTCTTGAGGGTGGCATAACGCACTTCGCCATCTAAAAATTCCATTAGCTTACCATTGGGTTCCTTGCTTTCGAGCTGGAACGGATTTTTACCTTCGGCTTTTAGTAAAGGATTATAACGGTAAAGCGGCCAGTAACCGCACTCGACGGCTTGTCTGGATTCTTCCTGGGAGAGCATTCCCTTGTAAATACCATGATTGATGCAGGGACAATAAGCAATTATCAAAGAAGGACCCGGATATTTCTCGGCTTCCAGCGCGGATTTTAAGAATTGGTTGGCGCTGGCGCCCATCGCCACCGAAGCCACATAGACATTTTTATAATTAATGGCTAACATACCAAGGTCTTTTTTGGAAGTCTTTTTACCGGAGTAAGCAAATTTGGCGACTGAACCTAAAGGCGTTGCTTTGGACGACTGCCCACCGGTATTAGAATAGACTTCTGTATCGAGCACCAAAATATTGACATCATATCCCATAGCAATAACGTGATCGAGACCACCGTAGCCGATATCATAAGCCCAACCATCACCGCCAATAATCCAGATTGATTTCTTAGTCAAAATATCACGATTTTTCCAGATCTCGGTCAATAGCTTATTACCTTCCCATTTATCAGCCAGAGCGGCTTTGATCCGATCGCCCGCCGCGCGCGAGAGTTCGGCATCGTCTTTGCCATCAAGCCAGGCTTTAAAAGCTTCCGCCAGCTCTCCATCGGCTGATTTGAGTGCCTCATTAATAATTTCCGCCAGATATTCACGACGCTGAATAGTGGCTAAAGCCATTCCGAAACCATATTCGGCATTGTCTTCAAAGAGGGAATTAGCCCAGGCTGGTCCATATCCTGTTTCATTGACACAATAAGGACAAACCACGCTACCGCTATAAATTGACGAACAACCGGTGGCATTCGCGATAATCATCCGGTCGCCGAATAATTGAGTAATGACTTTGAGATAAGGCGTTTCACCACATCCTCCGCAGGCGCCGGAAAATTCAAAAAGCGGTTGCTGGAATTGACTACCCTTGATGGTATCTTTCCGCATCGCATTAGCCTTGACTGGAATAGTTTCAAAATATTCCCAGTTCTCTTTCTGTTCCAGCTGAGACTCGAACGGCTTCATCACTAGAGCTTTTTCATTTTTACGTCCCGGGCAGACGTCGGCACAGTTACCGCAACCGGTGCAATCCAGCACCGAGACCTGCATACGATACTCGTAATTTTCGAGGCCTTTGCCTATGGCTTTAATGGTCTCGAAAGTCTTGGGTGCTTTGGCTTTTTCTTCCGGAGTGACCAGTACCGGACGAATTACAGCATGTGGGCAGACAAAACTGCACTGATTGCATTGGGTACAATTTTCCTTGATCCATTCTGGAACTTCGATGGCGATTCCGCGCTTTTCATATTTGGTTGTTGCCGTCGGGAAAATGCCACCCGGCGTGAATACGCTACTTGGCAAATTGTCACCATTAAAGGCATTTATCGGCTGTAAAACTTTTTTAACAAAATCCGGCACAGGTTTTGGCGATTCGGCCGTCTCTTTGGCTTCCGCCCAAGATGCTGGGTATTTTACTTCACGAATGGCATTGATGGCAGAATCTACAGCCTGCCAGTTCATCTTGACGATTTTTTCACCCTTGGCACCGTAAGTTTTCTGAATAGCATTTTTTAAGTGCTTGATGGCTTCCTCGAAAGGCAAAACTTTGGACAGCGCGAAGAAGGCTGTCTGCATTACCATATTGATGCGACCTCCGAGTCCCACTTCACCGGCAATTCTATTGGCATCTACCGCATAGAACCGAACTTTCTTGGTTGCGATCGCCCGTTTCATAGCGGCTGGCAAATTAGCGTCCAGCTCGGCGTCATCCCAAAGCGTATTCAGTACGAAAATGCCACCCGGTTTAAGATTAACCAGCATATCGTAATTATTGACATAACTCTGTTTATGACAGGCGACATAATCTGCCAGATTAATCCGATAGGGTGTATGTAATTCTTTTGGTCCGAAACGCAAATAGCTGACCGTCAAACCACCCGATTTTTTCGAATCGTAAGAGAAATAGCCCTGCGCGTATAAATCGGTATTGTCGCCGATAATTTTAATCGCGTCCTTATTGGCACCGACCGTTCCATCCGAGCCAAAACCCCAGAAAATAGATTGGACGGTACCTTCCGGCACAGTGTCAATATCTTCGGTAACTGGCAAACTGCGGAAGGTTACATCATCTTCGATGCCCACCGTAAAACCGTTTTTCGGCTCGGGCAGTTTCAGATTGTCGAAAACGGCTTTTGCCATCGCCGGACTGAATTCTTTTTGGCCAACGCCGTAGCGCCCGCCAACGACTAAGCGATTATCTTTTTCTCGCTGTAAAACAGCACACACATCGGTATAAAGCGGTTCACCAAAAGCGCCGGATTCTTTGGTACGATCCAGCACAGCAATCCGCTTAGCACTCTTGGGCAAAGCCGCCATAAAATGCTTAGCCGAGAAGGGACGATACAGGTGAACCTTTAATACGCCGACTTTCTCGCCTCTGGCATTTAAGTATTCAGCAACACCCTGAACGGTCTCGGACCCGGAACCCATTATAACCACCACTCGCTCCGCATTCGGATCACCGGCATAATCGAATAGGTTATAATGACGGCCGGTAACTTTCCCGACTTTCTGCATCATTTCAGCGACGATTTCGGGAACGGCATCGTAATATTTATTAGCCAATTCAGCTACTTGAAAAAAGATGTCCGGATTCTGAGCCGTGCCACGTAATTGCGGGTGTTCTGGATTCAAACAGCGGGCTCGGAAACGATCAATGTCATCAAAATCAACTAATGACTTAATTGTTTCATAATCTATGACCTCGATTTTCTGAATTTCATGGCTGGTGCGAAAACCATCAAAGAAACTGACAAACGGCAGGCTGGCTTTCAGCGAAGCTAAATGAGTAACCAGTGATAAATCCATCACCTCTTGCACCGATCCGGATGCCATTAAACCGAAACCGGTCGTGCGAGTAGCCATAACGTCCGAATGATCACCGTAAATCGAGAGTGCTTGCCCGGCTACCGCTCGCGCCGAAACATGAAACACGGCTGGCATCAATTCACCAGCAATCTTAAACATATTAGGAATCATTAATAGAAGACCCTGCGAAGCGGTAAAGGTTGTAGTCAGCGCGCCAGCTGAAAGACTGCCGTGCACGGCTCCCGCCGCACCGGCTTCACTCTGCATTTCAACCACTCGCAGGGGCTGTCCGAAAATATTTTTCCGACCTTGCGCCGACCATTCGTCAGCCAGTTCTCCCATCACAGACGATGGTGTAATCGGATAAATAGCCGCAACTTCACTAAGAGCATAGGCTATATGAGTTGCCGCTGTATTGCCATCCATAGTTTTCATAGTTTTAGACATGGTGATTCTCCATTGAATATTTTAATGTTTATAAAATTATTTGAATTATTGCTGGGTTTTTTTGAATTAGTAAATTCATCACTTTCAAAACTAAAGAAAGTTACGACCGAAATGCCCAGAAAAGCAACCGCTATCTCTATAAGGGAGGTAATTGCAGAGCCACACGTATTTTTTCGGAAAAAAATGAAGGGAATATTTTCAATTAGTCTTAAAAAGGGAGGAAAGATTGACCCTTCTTAACCTAATGCTATCCATTTCATCATCATAATCAGCTTCAACACCATAAATCAGTTAAAGGATAAATTATGGTTCCAATAAAAAAGTGAAGCCCAAAAAATATCACCTTGCCGCTCCTTTCAAAAGCAAAAAGGGCAATCATGCGATTGCCCTTTTGCGGTGTCCTCATAGAGAGGAGGGAGGAGGGAAACTTTGTTTACTTATCGCTGGTCATGATAAAAAACGATTTGTTTTCAAAACTCTTATACTTAGGACGCAGGCGATCGGTTTCATAAAATTTTTCTACATCTACTACTTTTTTGGTGCTAGTAACAACCTCCAGGTCCGTATGACCATAGACACCATTACGCAAGTTGACCAGTAGTCCGGAACGACCATTCATAATCAACTCAAATGCGATATTACCATAAGCCATCGGCACGATCGAATCGAGGGCATCTGGATCACCGCATCGCACCAAATAACCGAGTTTCTGGCTGATGACGTTAATTTTATGACCGTTATTATATTTTCCGGATAGTTCTTTAAGCTGCCTTGCAACTACATCCCCGATTCCGCCCAGTTTTTTATGACCAAAGGCATCAGTCTCTTCGCTCTGGAACATCATCTGATCCTGATTCTGCATCATAGCACCTTCTGAAACTAGAACCACCGAATAGCGACTGGGATTAGTAAAGCGATCCTGCACCAATAGCTCGGTTAAGCGCTCCATATTGAATTTATACTCGGGAATTACACAGCGGTTGGCAGCCCCAGCTAGAGTCGGAAGCAAAGCTGTAAAACCGGCATAGCGTCCGAAAACTTCGATTACCAGAAAACGTTCGTGTGAACCGGCTGAAGTCCGCAAACTATGAGTCAACTCCAGCGTCCGCGTCACGCAAGTACTGAAACCGATGCAATAATCCGTACCGGGGACATCATTATCCATAGTTTTGGGAACACCAATCACCTTCACCCCCGCTTTATGCAAAGTGACGCCGTAGCTCAGGGTATCGTCCCCGCCGATCGGAATTAGGTAATCAATCCCGAGAAAATCGAGGTTTTTAAGTACTTCAGGGGTCAGATCATTAACCTCAGCTGTATATTTATCCCGCAAATGCTCCGGCACAGCATCCAATTTAACACTACTTGGCCGCGTGCGGGAAGTATGTAAAAATGTCCCACCGGTGCGCCCGGCTTTGTTGACGATTTCCTGATTCAGCATGATGAAATTCTGGCTGTTGTCAGCCTCTTTATCTCGAATGATATTGATCATCCCCGCCCAGCCGCGTCGGATACCAATAACCTCAAAGCCCTCTTTTAATGCCCTTAAAGTAATGCCGCGAATTGCCGGATTTAAACCAGGTACATCGCCGCCACCTGTCAATATTCCGATTCTCTTTTTCAATTAATGCTCCTTATATTGTTTCAACTAAAACAGATCATCAAATCGGATTCAATTTTAACATAAATTAAGCAAATTTTCAACAATCTTATTAAACCTTGGATTTAGGATTTTTCTTAAAATGAATAAAACCTATTGCCCGCCAGAATATCCACAAAATTACACCATATACTATTAAAAGCCCGAATGTAATCCAGTAACCTTTGAGGCTATTATTGAAAAAATTCATCGGCACATTTAGCAGTATTAAAAGTGGCAAACCCAGAAATAGCGCAATGCCGCTGGAATAGACCAAATCTTCGGCTACCGGCGTCTTGAATTCCGGATCGGTTACCCGAATCATTACTAGGCCGGAGTTCAACGTTCCGGTCATTTCCGCAAAAATCGCCGCAAAGCGTTCAAAATGGTAATCATCAAATGCTCGATAACAGACATATTTCAGTAAATAATAAGTGGCAAAGCCTCCGATGACCGACATAATTAAAATCGGCGCCCAATACATCCAGACTACCTTCAGGCTAATACCGCAGATCGAACCAACAATCAGATAATCAACGAAAAGCCCGGCCGTGCGAGTCATAAGCCCCGGATCAATCAAGTAGCTTTTTTTGATTTTATCTAAAAACTTACGCATCACCAGCGCCACCAAGAGGGCAATTACAAAATGAAAAGCCCAAACGGTTGCAACGAATCCGCCGGCCCCAATTTTAAGCAATGCAATTTCCACCCCTTTAGCCACCCAAAACGATATTAAATATACAACCCCAATTACCGCCACCTGAAAAGCCAGCGGCTCAATCGCTTCCATTGATAAGGTCAAAAAACCAGCAATTTGTTTTTTACCATGCTTAATAACGCCGGTGCGCATATCAGAGGTAATTGCATCCACCCCTGCGATTAAAGCCGTTTCGCCCCGCTTAATACCTTTATTGACAATGACCATACCGGCAAAATAAGCGACTAAATATCCGATAGCCGCAATCGTTAAACCAGCCATTCCGCCGCCGGTGAAACCGTACTTTTCCCAACCTTTACCTATTGTAAAGGCCTGTCCCGGTCCCATTCCAAATCCCATCGGCAATAGCAGTCCAAGCCCTATAAAAAGGTCGGGACGAATAGTATATACGAACCCAAAGCATACCAACATACCGATTAAGCCCTGAATAATGTAACTCGACAGCATACTTAGTGAAAAACTTAGAGGTCCCTTACCCCAGGAAGTTTTTTCACCGCGCAAACCAATAGATACAAAAGTCAACGCCAGCAAATGATAAACATATAATCCCATCCTATCACCAGATATTGGGATAATGTTCAATACTTGCGAGCCAAGAATTAATCCGAGAAAACCGGCAATCAGATTATTGGGCACCAAATATTTCTGGAAAAAAAGACCGTAGCGCCGAAAAACCGTCCCTGCAACTAAAAATACACTCATAAAAGAAAAATCGAGGACTATATCCTTAAAATTCAATGTAAAATTCCATAAATCCATTTCTCTTCCTCCAATTAATTAATGCATTTTAAAATCATCAGTTGAGTTATCTATCAGATGCCATTCGGCATTCAGTATAATACTTTCTATTCTCACGATATAAATATTAATTGGAATAAAATCCAGGCCGAGTTAGCTGATTGGCTCTTATCGGCTATCCGTCAACTTTTCTTCACCTGGTAGTAGCACGCTTTGGGCGATTCGACTTTACCCTGTTTCTTTAAGCCCGCAATAACCTTGGCGACTTCATCTTTGGCTAAACCGGTCAATTCGGCTACCTCTCCGGCTTTTAGTGGTTTACCTGCCTTTTCGATGGCAGATAGGATTTTGTTTTCAATTTCAAACATTTTCAATCTCCTTTGTAAAAATTATTCAGTTAGAATTGTTTGGATTATTCGGGCGATTTAGAGCCTCCGGATCTTGCAGACGCCTCTCGACACCTTTGGTTAATACCCCAGCCTGGTAACCGTCCACAATCCGATGATCGAAAGTCCCAGTCAGCGGTAAAATGTCTCTAATGACAATCTGATCATTAATCACCACCGGCTTTTTCGCTATTTTCCCCATCGCGACAACTGCCGGAAGTTTACCAATTGGAAAAAGCGCTGGCATTCCAGTATGCAGACCAAAAGTTCCGATATTAGTCAACATAATACTCCCGAACGGATCTGGTTTGATTTTCAAAAATGGAAATGTCCACCCCATATCGAAAATCCACCATTTTATAAATAGAAATACAGGCCGCCGAAAAGGCCAGGGAATTTTAGCCAATTTATCTTTGGCGGCAAAAGCACCTTCTTCTTCCTCGCCATCACGCTTTTTTTCAACAACTTTCTGGGTGATCTGGCCAATTTCAGTAGCGGACAGTTCCTGGCATTTTCTCAATACCAAACCGGTCATCGCCTCCCCGCCGACATTTACCGATAAAAAGACATCGGCATTCTCGCGGGCGACTACCTGTCCCCGTCGGATAAAACAATTAACTTCCGGCATATCTTCATAAAGAGCCCGAACAATCGCCGCCGCTACAAAATAGGTTATAGTCAGATGAATTCCGGCTTCCCTTTTCTCCTTGATATACTGGAGAACTGAGGTGACATCTACCTCATAAGTTCCATAAATACGGCTATCCTTAGGCGCTGTATAAGTAGCAATCGCCAATTGACGCCAACTATTCATTAGATTTTTTGTTTTACTCAACTTTAATTTACACTCACCCCAAAATTACCTCTAATTTAAAACATTGCTAAAAAAAAACGAGATTATTTTCCAAAGCCCGAAAATAAGTAGATACTGGTTAGATTAGCTATGTTTCTTCTCGATTTTTGATGTTTCATTCCGGAGTTGATTCAATATTTACTTCTCAAATTAAGCGCAATTAACTTTTCCTCGAATCCAATTCCTACCATATTTTTATCAACGCCTGCCGATTGTATTCCAATATATTTACAACGCTTTAAATTCATTCCGATCCTAAAGTGAATAGTTCGAACTATCACGCTTGTGACATTCAGGTCAATTTTTCAGTCATTTTGACGGTGAAATCCCTCAACTGGGACGATGGTAATAGATTATTTCTATTCGTAATTTTGAAACAACACCCGTGAGGTAATAACTAAACTCGCCAGCCCGTCTATTCCCAATAAATAGCGCTAGCGTTAAGCAGGATACCGTTTAAAAGCTTGGAATTTGCCTAATCAAGTTGATAGGATGCGATAAATCTTTATTAGCTCTTCATCGAGTGGTTTTTTCTTCTCCCAGCTTTCCGGTAAAGGAATAAATGTCACCGAGTTATTTATCCAGCCGACCATAACATCGGACTTGCCATCCTCAAGTGCCTTAACTGCATGATAGCCTAACCGACTGGCTAATAAACGGTCGGTTGCGGTAGGGCTACCGCCACGCTGAATATGTCCGAGCACACAAACATGACAAATCGTGTGATACTGCTGGTATAATTTGGCGGCAATCTCATGGGCATTACCGAGTTCATCACCTTCCGCTACTACAATTAGACTGCTGGTTTTCCCGGCGATCGCCCAGGTTTTTATCAAATTACCAAGATTCTCCAGAGTCACCTTGGTTTCTGGCACTAGAATCTCCTCTGCTCCACCACAAATCCCGACTTCTAAAGCAATAAATCCGGCGCTCCGTCCCATAACTTCGACAATGAAGAGTCGGTCGTGCGATGCGGCTGTATCCCGAATTTTATCAATTGAATCGAGAGCCGTGTTTACGGCTGTATCGTAGCCGATAGTTATATCAGTACCATAAATATCATTGTCAATTGTAGCTGGTATACCTACAACCTGGATTCCGCTTTCTTCATAAAGATCGTGGGTGCCTCGGAAACTGCCATCTCCACCGACTACTATCAGACCGTTAATTTTCCATTCAGCCAAGTGTTCAGCGGCGCGTTTGCGACCCGATTTATGACGAAATGCCTCACTACGAGAAGTTTTGAGGAAAGTGCCACCTTTTTGAATCATATTGCTTACCGAACGTCGGTTCAACGGAATAACATCGCCGTTAATCAAACCTTCGAATCCACCATATACTCCGAAAACATCAATACCATCATAAATGGCTGTTCGTACTACGGCTCTTACGCAGGCATTCATCCCCGGCGCATCACCTCCACTGGTGAGAATCGCAATTCTTTTTAAAATACCCATATATTTACCTTTCTAAATTGAAAATTCACATCTCAACGGGAATCTCGATATACTGGGCTTTGACACCAGATAGCAGGTTGAGTTTGCGGGCTAATTCGATGTGTTTATCTCTTTCGCCGACGAGCTCCAGAATAATCGAACCGACATCCGAACATTGATCCAATACACCTTCGTGCAGACCGAGTCGGGTTCGGATCAAGCAACCCCATTCGGTCAAAATTTTCTGGACATTGACCGCTTCTTTTTTACGCAGGTTTACGACGATGATCATAAAACTTTTAGTCATAGATCCTCCTGATACTTTAGCAATATATTGTTGAACTAATTATCATTTAAAATTTAACACATTGGTTTCAGCGAATTGTTTCCAAACTCTTTGACTGGCTTTCTGGGCTTCTTCACGAATTAATTCTTCATCGAGAGTTAAAAATACTCCGTCGGTGTAGATTTGTTGACCATCCACCATAACCATATCCGCGCGAGCGCTGGGCATTCCATAAATAATATGACGGAAAATATTGTCCGAGTTAAACGGCGTAACCGGTATATAATCGAAAACCGTAATATCCGCCGCCGCACCTGCTACAATTTGACCTAATTGGAAGCCGATAAATTGACTGGAAAACGTGGAATTGGTTTTGAATAAACATTGCAGTAAGTAATTGAGGATTTGAGTGTCGGCAACTCCAGCTTGGCGTTGGATTAAATAACCGGCGCGACAGGTCGCCAGCATCGCGGAAGTCATCCCATCCGTACCCAGTCCAATCGAAACGTCATCTGCCGGGGGTAAATTCAATCGCCCGACGGAATTATCGGCATTCGATTCGGGATTATGTACGATAATACTACCACTCCGAGCAACTTCAGTCAGTTCTGCTTGATCGAGATGAACGCCGTGCGCCAGAATGGATTTTTTACCCAGTAATCCAAAATGTTTTAGCCGACTGACCGGTCCATCATAACCTAATTCACGACAATATTCTCTATCTATTTTATCTTCTGCGCAATGAATATGAATACCAATTTCCGGGTCGTAGTACTGAGCAATTTCAACCATTGATTTTTCTGATAAAGTAAAATTGGCATGCAAGCCGAGAATTCCTCGTAATCGTCGCTGATCGCGATGAGATTCGATAAAGGCAAGATTTTCCTGTAAGCTGTCATGGAAAGTCTTCCGGCCGTTGCGGTCAGAAATTTCATAGCAAAGACAAGCCCGCAAGCCACTCCGCTCGACGACTGCGGCGATGTTATCGAG
>JAGNGI010000039.1 GCA_018002295.1 Fidelibacterota bacterium | reverse complement strand
GCGCTCCGCCGGTAACATTACCGCCGGGAATTTGGGCGCTGTGGGTGGCATCGAAAATTACCGGGTAGCCGGTTTCTTGCATAATCGGCACCGCGCGGACGTCGGTAATTAATCCGCCATATCCGAAGGAGACTCCCCGCTCGGTGAGCAAAATTGAATGATTGCCGGTTGATTCGATTTTGCGCACAATATTGACGACATCCTGAGGCGCCAAGAACTGTCCTTTTTTCACATTAACCACTTTTCCGGTTCGACCCGCCGCCAGTATAAGGTCAGTCTGCCGGCACAAAAAAGCCGGAATTTGCAATACATCCACGACTTTAGCGACGATTTCGGCCTGAAATGGTTCATGGATATCAGTCAGAATCGGTAAGCCAAGTTGCTGTTTTACTTCTGCTAAGATCGCCAGACCAGCTTCCAATCCAGGTCCGCGAAAGCTCTCAATCGAACTGCGATTAGCTTTATCGAAAGAAGATTTATAGATTAGCGGAAAATCAAGTTCTTCCGAAAGCGCTTTTAGCTTTTCAGCCATTCTCAAAGTGTGATCACGGCTTTCGATCACACAGGGACCAAGAATAAAAGCCAATGGGCGGCGATTGCCAATGGTGATATTTTTAACTTTGACTTCTGGCATTTTCCGCTTTTTGGTTATGGTATTTCCGCGCCGCACGCACAAATTCCCGAAAAATCGGATGGGCTTTATTAATGCGCGACTTCAATTCCGGATGAAATTGACAAGCGACGAACCAGGGATGATTTTTTAACTCAATCATCTCAACCAGATCCAGTTCTTTATTGACTGCCCCGACCACCAAACCGGCTTTGACTATTTCATCCAAATAAGCATTATTGACTTCATAGCGATGACGATGGCGCTCGGAAATTTGCTTATTTTTATAAATTTCATAGGCTAAAGTACCGGGAATGACTTCCGCGGTATAAGCACCGAGACGCATAGTACCGCCCTTATTGAAAACGCGCTTCTGTTCCTCCATAAGGTCAATGACTGGATGCTGGGTACTTTCGTTGAACTCCGTACTATCGGCGTCCAACCAGCCACATACATTGCGAGCAAATTCGACCACGGCGCATTGTAATCCGAGACAAATTCCGAGAAATGGAATGTTATTTTCACGAGCAAATTTAATCGCATTAATCTTGCCCTTGACGCCGCGTTCGCCAAAACCACCCGGAACCAGAATGCCATCAACATTTTTTAGTTTATGGACAGTTTCGCAGTCATTGGTCAAGTCTTCCGATTCAATCCAGACAATATTAACGCGCGTATTATTCTCCGCACCGGCATGATTGAAGGACTCGATAATAGACTTATAAGCATCGTGCAACTGAGTATATTTTCCACAAATGGCAATATTGACCTCGTCCCGCGGGTTTTTGATTGCCTGGACGAACTTCTCCAAGTCTTTAAGGTCCGGTTTCCGGCGTGGCAAATTCAATAGGTCGGTAATTTGATCACCCAGCCTTTGTTGATCAAAAATCAGTGGAATCTCATAAATTGTTTCGGCATCAATAGCATCAATAACCGCTTCCGGTACAACATTACAAAAAAGCGCAATCTTTTTGTGAATGCTTTCATCGAGGTGAAATTTCGAGCGGCATAGCAGGATGTCAGGTTGAATACCAATCTCGCGCAGACGCATAACACTATGCTGAGTCGGTTTGGTTTTAATTTCTCCACTGGTTTCAATGTATGGCACGAGAGTCAGGTGAACATTGATGCAATTGCCCCGCCCCGATTCAAAACGAAACTGGCGAATAGCTTCCAGAAACGGCTGACTTTCAATATCGCCGACCGTGCCGCCGATTTCGCAAATGACAACATCATAAGCAGAATTGACATTAACCGCCGTTATGCGGCGTTTGATTTCATCCGTGATATGCGGAATGACCTGAACCGTCGCTCCCAGATAATCACCGCGCCGTTCGCGATTAATCACTTCATAGTAAATTTTTCCTGAAGTATTGCTATTGCGCGTGTTCATATTTTCATCAATGAAACGCTCATAATGGCCCAGATCGAGGTCAGTCTCGGAACCATCTTCCAGGACAAAAACCTCGCCATGCTGGAATGGGCTCATCGTTCCGGGATCAATGTTAATATACGGATCGAATTTCTGAATGGTTACCTTAAAACCACGTGATTTCAGGAGGTATCCGATGGAGGCGCAGGCAATGCCCTTGCCAAGACCGGAGATAACGCCCCCGGTAACGAAAATGTACTTTGTAGTTTGGTCAGTTTTCATATTCTTCCAGATATTTTTGGGCTTGTTCAAAATCGTCAGGAGTATCAATACTCAGCGATTTCTGATTTGTTCGTACAACTTTAATGCGATAACCATTCTCGAGAATGCGTAATTGTTCGAGCTTTTCTAATTGTTCCAGAATTGTCACCGGTAAGCCGGTAAATTTTTGCAAAAAATCGGCGCGGTAAACATATAGTCCGAGGTGCACCAGCGCCGGGTGATTTATTAACGGGACTGATTTATCACGGATGTAAGGAATATTTGCCCGGCTAAAGTAAATGGCTTCATCTCGTTTATTAACCAGTACTTTAACGACATTAGGATCGGATAATTCGACTTGCGTAATGTTATAGCACGCGGCAGTGGCAACTGGCAGAGTTGGATCGTCAATCAAACTTTGTACAGTTCGGTCAATAATTTCAGCCGGTAGAAAAGGTTCATCACCTTGAATATTGACGACAATATCAGATTCATTATCCCGCGCCACAAAGGCGCAACGGTCAGTGCCGGAAGGCAATTCAACCGGAGTTATCCGGCATTCACCATCGAACGATTTAACATGTTCAAAAATCCGCTGGTCATCGGTAGCCACGATTAATTGATTAATCAATTGAGAATTACGGGCATTTTCATATACTCTCTGGATAAGCGTTTTTCCGTGGAGGTTAATCAGCGGCTTGCCGGGTAGGCGGGTAGCCGCAAAACGTGCGGGAATGACCCCCAGCACTTTCATGGATTAATGTCCTTGATTACTTTAGGAACAATGAAGTAGCCGGCTTTTTCCTGCGGAGCATTAGCAAAAACAGCCTCTTGAGATAGAGATGGTTTGACATCATCGCTTCGAAAAACGTTAGTCATTTCCTGGACGTGAGACAGTGGCTTGACGTTGCTTGTGTCCAAGTTTTGCAATTGCTCGATGTATTCCAAAATCTGGTCCATCTGAGCGGCATATCGCTCGAGTTCCTCCTCGTTCAAAGTCAGACGCGCCAAATTAGCTATTTTCTCCGCCGTTTTTAGATCAACTCGCATTTTTATAGTCCGTTCTTCAAATTTCGTCGAGCAATTTAAAGATTTTACCCGCTTAAATCAAGCACCGGAATTCTGTTTGGCTCAATTTTTGATTAGCGGCTAAAAATTCTACTACATACGTTCCGGTGCGGAAATTCCCAACAACGCCAATCCATTAGCCATAACTATCTGAACGGCTTTGACCAGTGCTAATCGCGCCTGCGACAACTCCGCATCGTTTGAAATGACGCGATGAATTGTATAAAATTTATGAAAAGCCGTGGCAACCTTTTGCAAATAAGTTGTCAGATGTTGTGGCTCGAGAGTGCTAACGCAAATTTCAATGACTTCTTTGAATTCGCCGAGCGCATTGAGCAAACTCAGAGTTTCTTCTTCCTTCAATAAAGCCATATTGAAATCATTTCCTCCTGCGAGTTTTTTCGTAGCCGCATTTCGCAAAATACTGCAAATCCGGGCATGCGCATATTGTAAATAAAAAACCGGATTTTCCTCACTTTCAGTCTTAGCCAAATCGAGGTCGAAATTCAAATGGCTTTTCATACCGCGCATCAGAAAGAAATAACGCGCCACATCCGGGCCGACATCGTCAATCAATTCATCCAGAGTAACATAGTTCGCTTTGCGAGTTGACATCTTAACTTTTTCACCGCCTTTAATCAAAGTAACAAACTGGTGAATTAAGACTTTAATCCGCGAAGTATCATAGCCCAGGGCGCGCAAACCCGCTAGGACATCTGGATAAGTAGCATGATGATCAGCGCCGAAGATGTCAATTATCAAATCATAGCCGCGCTCAAATTTGGTAACGTGATAGGCAATGTCCGGTAAACGATAGGTAGCTTCATCTACGACACTTTTCCAGAGAACGCGGTCGTCTGTGCCTCCATAAAGACCCGCCCGAAACCAGATGGCGCCATCCTTTTCATAGCTGGCACCGATGGCTTTCATTTTTTCCAGAACGGCGTTCACCTGTCCATTTTCATATAGGCTTTTTTCATTATAAAAACTGTCAAATACTACGCCAAGTCGCTCTAGAGTTTGCTTAATATCGGCGAAAATTTTCTCCTCCGCCGTAATTCTGAAAGCCTCGTGATCAGGATCGTCTTGCAAACTATCACCATATTTGTTCAACACTTCCCGGGCAATCTCTACGATATACTCGCCTTGATAATGGTCTTCGGGAAATTCGCCTTCCCAACCCAGCAATTGGCGATAACGCCAATAGACCGAATGCCCCAGTATGCGCATTTGCCGCCCGGCATCGTTATAATAATATTCACGATCAACGCGGTAACCAACCCATTCCAGAATACGCGCTACGGTGTCGCCCAGAACCGCCTGACGACCGTGGCCAACGGTCAGCGGGCCGGTCGGATTAGCGCTGACAAACTCGACTTGCACACGCTGATTTTTTCCAATATCGAGTTTGCCATAATTTTCACCGGCTTTAAGAATTTCGGCAACTATTCGCTGAAGCACACGCGGACTAAGGAAAAAATTGATAAACCCGGGTGCCTTATACTCAACATATTCGATATACTCGGATTGCGGAAGTGTTGCAATCAATTTTTCGGCAATTGCCAGCGGCGGCTGATGCTGGATTTTGGCTAAGGCTAAAGCCAGATTTGTGGTATAATGTCCAAAGGTTTCCTGCTTAGGCCGCTCGAGCTGGATCGGTTCGCGGTATTCAATACCGTTTTGGCGCAGAGCCGTTTCCAGCAAACCGCGGATATGTTCAATCATTCTATTCCTTTAAAAAATCGCTCCAAATTTAATCGCCCGTCTATTCCCGTGCAAACGACATTACCGAACAAATTTAATTTACTTGCGGAGTGCCAGTAGATTGCGTCGCCAATTAGCAAAGCCAATTCGGCGAATTGGACTATCCCCGAAGATTTCGCTGAATTCTTCTTCCGTCAACTTCAGCCACTCAGTTAGTGACTTACTAAATTTTGGGTAATATTCACAATATTGGGCATCACCCGGCCGATTCCATTTTTGATTAAACGGGCAAATTTTCTGACAAGTATCGCAACCATAAACCCATCCGTGTAAATTCTCCGCTTCGGTTGCCGAAAATTCGCCATCCTTCTCGATGGTCAGATACGCCGTGCAAAGCCGAGCATCCAATAAACGTTCATCCACCAGGGCTTTATTTGGACAAGCATCCAGACAAAGTTGACAATCACCACAAAGACTAGACATCGGCTCGTTAAAGCCTAGCTCGAGATTCAGAAAAACTATCCCGATGAAACAATACGAACCAAGATCCGGGACAATCAGCAAATTGTTTTTCCCAATCCAGCCTAAGCCAGCTTGCCAAGCGAAGATTTTTTGCATTACCGGCCCAGAATCAACATAAATACGGGTTACAGCTGCCGGTTCCAATGAATTAATTTCACGACTGACTTTTGTCAGTTTTTGTTTAATGACTTTGTGATAGTCACGTCCCCAGGCATAACGCGCAATTTGAGGAATCCCCGCTGGCCATTCTAACGCTTGAAAATAATTATCCGCTACTACCAGTACCGACTTTGCCCAGCTGAAGTACGTTTTCTGATAATTCTGAAAATCGTAATATTTCCGCATCCAGCTCATCGTGCCTAAAAATCCCGCATCAATCCATTGCTGGAAAAAAGTGATATATTTATAGTCTAAAAAAGGCGGAGAAATTCCCACACGCGCCAATCCGGAATTCTCAGCCAGACGAATAATTTCAGCCGTCAGACTCATCAATATTTTTTTTAATAAAAATTTAAAAACATTGCCGATTATACTCGACGATCAATCGGCAGAATCATCACTAATTATTTCCGTGGCGGCATCTGCCCAGAGTCTTTCAAGATTATAATACGCACGCGCCTCAGGATTGAAAACATGCACCACGACATTGACATAGTCCATCAAAACCCAGCTGAGGTGCTGGTAACCTTCGATGTGCCAGGGCTTTTCAGCCGGTCGCAGACGATCATCAATTTCATCAACGATGGCTTTGACGTGCTGATCAACCGCGCCGGTACAGATCACAAAATAATCCGTTATCGAAGTCAACGGTCGCAAATCTATTATGACAACATCACGCGCTTTCTTATCAACTGCGATGTCCGCAATTTGCCGGGCTAAAGGGTAGGATTGATTTTTATCTGTAGTATTCTGAGAGGTTTTCAAAAATTAAAACGTCTCTCCGATAGCTATTATTTTAGAATAAACTGGCAAGCGTTGGTAATCTTTGCCGACAATCAAAGTCAGGTCAACCTGCAAGGTTGAGTCTATTTTCTGAAACAATTGATCGGAATCAAGCAGTAAAGTTCCGTTCACTTCCCGCAATTTGGTAACATCCGCCGTACGGGTTATCAGCATAGTTTTTTCGTAACCAGAATAATCAGCGTTACCGGTTGAAATAACATCATAGCCATTTTGCCGTAGAAAGTTGGTGAATTTTTGAGCTAAACCGGGTACATCAGTTCCATTTAAGACTTCAATAACAATGTACGGTACCGGTCTTTCATCGGGTGGAATTACATTCACCTGCGACATAGTTAATTTTTCATTTGGATTGTTAAAGCGTTTTCCCATCGAGAAAATAAAACCAACAATAACTACCGAAATAGAAAAAATTGCCAGATTGAGAAACCATTTTTGGAGGTCAACTGCCCGGCGTTTGTTTTTACGAGAGGTAGGGCGTTTGCGACGATTACGACTACGTGCCACTCTTAATATCCCAAGTAAGGATTGTAATACTCATACGGATAGTAATATGGTCTGCGGTCAAAACGAATCATAAAGGTGGCGTTTTCCTTGGGACGATATATTAGGTCAGCTCCAAATATTAAATTATCGAGCATATTATTTGAGGTAGCGTTAAACGTCCCTAATTGTAGCGGATTATGATAAAATCCAAAGCGGGTGTTCAGTAAAAATTTGTTCGAGAGCAAAAAGGACATCGCATTTTGGTAAACTCCTACCGACATCGATTGATTACCAAAGGTCGAATAGGATAAAGAATAAGACTGTTGCATTTTAAACCGGCTGGGATCAAATAGGCTATAATTGGATATTGCGGATGAAATACCGGGCAAATGAATTGCTTCGCCGATTGTAGGTGACCTTTGAATCTGAGTCTTCAGCTGAGCAAACCCGCTCGTTCCGAGAAAAATCGCCAACATCGTTACTGTTAAAAAATTTCTTTTCATCTTAACACCGCCATTGACATTTTTCATACTACATTTTAAATCTTTTACGGGATTTTGTCAAGACCAAACTCACACTTCTTTAAAATTATCTTTCTTTCAAATAAATATTATCTATCAAACGCGTCTTGCCATAATACACGGCTACCGCGGCGAAAGTTCCCGGCTTTACCGTTTCAACCGGCGTCAGCGTTTGATCATCAATAATTTCGACATAATCAATCCGCGCCAGTGGCGAAGTCTGAATCATTTTAGTAATTTGGTCACGGACATGGTTGGCGTCGGTCAGACCATTCTTGACATTTTCTCGGGCGGCTTGCAAAGCTTTGAAAATAATCGGAGCTTGTTGCCTTTCCTCCGGAGTGAGATAAACATTTCTTGAACTCATTGCCAGTCCGTCCGATTCACGAACTATAGGCGCCACTATAATTTGGATCGGAAAATTTAAATCCCGGACCATCTGTTTTACAATAACCGCTTGCTGGGCATCTTTCTGACCAAATACAGCCACATCAGGCTGGATGATATTGAACAGCTTGGCAACAACTGTTGTGACTCCCCGAAAATGGGTAGGGCGACTGATTCCACACAGGACTTTTGCCAATTGCTCGGTCACAACATAAGTAAAATAAGGATCGGGGTACATTTCAGCCACTTCCGGATGAAAAATATAATCCACTCCGCGTTCCCGGGCTAAACGCTCATCACGCTCGATATCTCGTGGATAGCGTACCAGATCTTCATTTGGAGCAAATTGAGTCGGATTAACGAAAATGCTCATAACGACCACATCGGCATTGGCTTTAGCGACATCTACTAGTGAGAGATGCCCCTCATGTAAGTAGCCCATCGTCGGTACAAGCGCGATTTTCTTCGCGCTGGTTCGAATTACTAATAATTCCTGACGAATATCTTCGATTTTAGTCAATATCTGCATATTTTATTTAATTTTGAGCTGCTTCAATAACTTTCAGATTCGTCCGGAAAATTGCCATTGCGTACATCGTTACCAAAGGCTGTCGTCGCTCGGCGAATTTCATCCGCCAGATTAGCGTATCGGCGCACGAATTTATATTTAACCTGATCGAATAATCCGAGCATATCATAAGACACCAGGACCTGCCCATCGCATTCTTTTCCGGCGCCAATACCAATCGTGGGAATTCTTAGCTGAGCGGTAACATCTGCCGCCAGTTTGGCTGGAATTTTCTCCAGCACAATGGCAAATGCCCCGGCGTCCTGTAAGGCAAGCGCTGATTTTTCAATATATTTGGCTTCTTCAGTTTCTTTACCTCGCACACCAAATCCACCGAATTTATGGACACTTTGCGGAGTAAAACCAAGATGTCCCATAACCGGAATTCCGATTTCGACCATTTTTTCAACAACAGGACAAATCGGTTCACCACCTTCGAGTTTTACTGCTTCTGCGCCGCATTCTTTCATAAAGCGCCCAGCGTTATGGAGTGCCTGTTCGACACTTTCCTGATAGGACATAAACGGCATATCGGCTACCAGCAAAGCCCGTTTGACTCCGCGCCGCACACATTGCACGTGATAGACCATTTCATCCATTGTCACCGGTAAAGTAGTTTCGTATCCGGCGCAAACATTCCCGCAGGAATCGCCGACCAGGATAATATCAACACCCGATTCGTCCATTAAGTGCGCCATTGTAAAATCATAAGCCGTTAAGGATGTGATTTTCACGCCTTTTTGTTTCATTTCGAGAATATTTGAGACTCGTACTTTATCTTGCATTTCCTCACCATTTCTTGCTTAAAATTTAAATATTTTTCCCAATATGTCGGACATTGATCATCGAATTTATTGGATGATTCCGCCCATCAGAAGGCAATCATCCTGATAAACTACAGCCGATTGGCCGGGACAAATCGCTCTTTGCGGTTCAATAAAAGTAATTTCATATTCGTTATCATTAATCCTTTTTCCATGACCCATAGCGCCCGGATGATTATAACGTATTTTAATTATGCCGTCGAATTCAGCTACGGCGGATATTCCGACCCAGTTGACATTTTTTATTACCATTTTCGAAGAGAAAAGCGATTTATCAGGCGCAATCACAACTCGATTTTTCGGGGCATTAATGGCTTTTACATAACGCCGCTCTTTGAAACCGACGCGGAAGCCTTTGCGCTGACCAATTGTAAAATTGTAAAAACCATTATGCCAGCCTAAAACTCGGCCGCGTTCGTCCACCAATTCGCCCCGTCCAATGGTTTGCACTTTCTGGGGCGCGTATTCCTTCAAGAAACTACGATAGTCGCCTTCGGGGATAAAACAAATATTCTGGCTTTCGGTGATTTTACCGACGATAAGATTATGATCAACAGCAATTGTTTTCACCGCATTTTTAGTCATTTCGCCCAGCGGAAAAAGGGTGCGTTTCAGTGCGGTTTGCGGAATTTGCCAGAGAGCATACGATTGATCCTTGGTTGAATCCACTCCTTTCCAAATTTGGTAGCGTTTGTTTGCTGAATTATATTTAAGACGGGCATAATGACCGGTGGCGATTTTTTCGATTCCATACTGGTCGGCAATTTTCAGCAGATTATTCCACTTAATAACGCGATTGCAATTCACACATGGATTCGGAGTCAATCCTTGAAAATATTCATTGACGAATGGTTTAACTACTTGCTCTTCAAATTCTGCATTTAAATCGAAAATTATATGCGGGATTTTCAATATTTCACAAACTTGCCGAGCGCGATCAATGGCTTTTGCCTGGGCAATATCTTCTTTCATTCGCCACATCCGAAAAGTGATTCCTACCGGTTCATAGCCTTCTTGACATAACACCCACGCCGCCACTGCGCTGTCAACGCCGCCACTCAGAGCTACTAATACTTTTTGCTTTTTCGTAACCAAGGTTATTTTATCATTCGCCAATTTTCAATTAATTCTTCATGAAAAGGAAAAACCAGAGATGGATGATCGTCTATTTTAAACCAGGCGGCTTCCGCCGCGTCACTGCCAGGACGAATTAAATCTTCTTGGACCGGTGTAGCATAACCAATCATCAGAATATCACCATAGAATCCATTCAAGTGAGTGCCAACATCAACCAATTTTAACTCCGTAGCGCTTAAACCGGTTTCTTCGCAAAGTTCACGAACAGCGGCTTGCGCCGCGGTTTCACCTATTTCGATGAATCCACCTGGGAGGCTCCAGCCGCCCCGTCCTGGTTCGACTGCACGACGAATTAAAACAATTTCATTTTGTTCGTTATAAGCAATTATAACGACAGTGGGTAGAGGATTTTCATATAGAATGAGCTGACATTGAGGGCAAAATGCGCGTCGGTAGCCTTCCATTTCGAGCGAAGTTGTTGGCGTACCGCAATGATAACAATAATGATACTTCACAAGTTCAAAAATAGACAGTTTTCGGGCGAATAACAACCAATTTTATCACTTACTAATAAACTCTTTGAACTAATTGAGGTTATAGATTGTACTTCGGGGAAAATGCGCTTCGTAGGTAATAATTGACGGAAATAAAAAATTCCTTAATTTTTCTCATCGCAGAGATTTCAAAATATAAAACTAAGACCGTGATGTATCTAATTCCATTTACTCTAATCTAAAACGTGAGTTATTTAAACAAAATTAGTTTTCATAGAAAATGGATTGAAATTGAAAATCATCTTACTCAGCATTTTCCTAATCTTGATAAACCAAAATATTGGAGAAGAAAAAATGATATACCATAAACTCACGCCTGATGAAGAAAAAGTCATCATTCATAAAGACACCGAGCGACCATTTTCCGGTAAATATTATGACTTTTATGAAGATGGCATATACACTTGTAAACGCTGTGATGCGCCGCTCTACCGTTCGAGAGATAAATTCGATGCCGGTTGCGGCTGGCCAAGTTTTGACGATGAAATTACCGGCGCCGTCAAGCGGGTTCTCGACCAAGACGGTCGGCGCACTGAAATAGTCTGTGCCAATTGCGGTGCTCATCTCGGACATTTTTTCACCGGTGAAAATTTTACAGCTAAGAACAACCGCCATTGCGTCAATTCGATTGCCCTGAATTTTATTCCGGCAAAAGATACCTCGGAAACCGCATTGGCAATTTACGCCGCGGGATGCTTCTGGGGTGTAGAATATTATTTCAAGCAGGCGCCGGGCGTACTGGCAACCCGCGTCGGCTATACCGGCGGACATACCATCAACCCGACTTACCAGCAGGTTTGTTCCGGTATGACTGGTCATAAAGAAGCCATTGAGGTCACCTACGATCCGACAGTTACAAGTTATGAAGAATTGACGAAACTCTATTTTGAAATTCACGACTTTACTCAAACCGACGGACAGGGACCGGATCGGGGCGAACAGTATCTTTCCTATATTTTTTACCTCGATGAGTTTCAAAAGAAAGTCGCGGAAGATCTGAATGCGTTATTAAAACGGAAGGGATTCGCCGTTGCTACAAAAATAGAAAAAGCCGGAGCATTTTATCCAGCTGAAGATTATCACCAGGATTATTACACCAAAACCGGAAAAAAGCCGTACTGTCACTTCCGGAAGAAAATTTTTTAAGCGGTTAAGAAGTCTATAGACATTGACCTATCGTCCTATAATCAATCCACCGGTTCAGGTTAAGAAGAACAGATATAGTTTTTAACTGATTGAATCTAAGCACTCACTAAATTTTACCCTAAACGACCACCAGGTAAGTCGAGATTGATAAAGACCCAAGCGAAATAATACCCTGCCAAAAGTAATTAAAAAAATAGATCCCCTCGTTCCCTTTAGGTAATATGTTTTTGGCTTAGATGAATCTCTGCAATACCTTGACTGTGGCGTGGTGGCTGTCAATCTAACAACCATGGAATCCAACATAGACCATAGATCAAAATATTGAAGAAATTATTTTATTCAAAAACACTGACCTTGAAGTGGTTAAACTTTAAAAATATTTGAGGTAGGTGATGATTATGTTCTTGCCTTTTTGACAAAAAAAGAATATTATTGTTATGTAATTTGCGCTTGGTTTAATATGAATGTAGTTTTTACCAGCGAAGCGATTATCGGAAGAGGTTCATTTTCTAATAATAATTTTTCAATTTTAAAGTTTGAGCAATGCGATTCGCTATCATAGCTGATATTCACGGCAACTTGGCGTCTCTGGAAGCCGTCCTGGCCGATATTGACCAGCAACAAATTGACCGCATCGTTGACTTAGGCGATTTCGTCGGTTATGGTCCCGAACCAGAAGATGTTACCCAGCTTTTACGCGAACTGCAAATCGCGGGGGTTGTTGGTAATCATGAAGTTGCTCTCACGGATGATGAACTGCTCAACTACTTTTCCGTTGATGCATTCGAATCAATTATAATAACCCGTCAGTTGATCTCAGAGCAGACCTTGGAATATATAAAAACCCTGCCGGTATTTTTAACAGTAGGCAATCTGCGTTTCGTACACGGCACTCCCCCGGACTCATATAAAGATTATATTAACTATTACGGAGAACACGAATTACGCAAAGCTTTTGCCTCAACACCTGAATGGATTACTTTCGTCGGCCATACCCATCAACTCGGATTATATGAATCAGATGCTGAGAATAAAAATATTCATACTTCCATTTTGAAAAAAGGTTGTCGTCAACTCAGTCGCCAGTCGAAATATATCATCAATATCGGCAGTGTTGGTCAGCCGCGTGATGAAAATAACTCTGCCAAGTATGTAATTTTCGACGAAGAAACAGATGCCTTGGAAGTTAGAGCCATTCCTTACGATGTTGAGCATACTATTCGGTTGATCCAGGATATTGGACTGCCGGAATCAAATGCTTATCGTTTATTATAAACCTACCTGACCATATTGCAAAAGCGCCAAAGTATTTTTAGCTTCGGCGGTTAATTGATAATAAAATAAGGAAATAGTTTTGAAGAAATCTATTCTGGTAGTTGGTTCCGTTGCATTCGATGATATCGAAACCCCAGTCGGAAAGCGTTTCAATGCCCTGGGTGGTTCGGCCGTTTATTTCAGTTTAGCGGCTTCTCAATTCTCACAAGTAAACTTAGTCGGCGTCGCCGGTGAAGATTACCCCAAAGCCGCCATTGACCTGCTGAACCGTCAGGGAATTGATACTACCGGTTTAGAAATTGCTCCAGGACCGACTTTTCGCTGGGGCGGGCGTTATCACCAAGACCTCAATAACCGCGACACTCTTTATACTCATCTTAATGTCTTCGCTAATTTCAGTCCGAAAATTCCCTCCATTTATCAAAAGACACCAGTCGTCTTCCTTGGCAACATTCAGCCGACTTTACAAATGGAGGTGCTTAATCAACTACCCCAGCCGGAATTCATCGGACTGGATACAATGAATTTGTGGATTAATACTACGCGCGCCGAACTAATGAAAATCATATCGCGAGTTAACCTTCTGGTCATCAACGATAGTGAACTGGCGGAATTGACCGGCGAGGTTAACCTGTTCAAGGGCTTAAAATATTTGCATAAGCTCGGAGTGCGGTATACCATCATCAAGCGGGGAGAATATGGCTCAATTCTCAGCGCGGCTGAAGGCTTATTTTTCACTCCGGCTTATCCAGTTGAAGAGGTTGTAGATCCTACCGGAGCCGGTGATAGTTTTGCGGGTGGACTGTTTGGTTATCTCGGCACCTGCGAAAAAATTGATTACAACAATCTAAAAAAGGCAGTGGTTTACGGCAGTGTTATGGGTTCATTCTGTGTCGAAAATTTCAGTATAGATGGTTTATTGAATCTTAACCCTTCCAAAATCGCAAAGCGATTTCGCGAATTGCGCCGGTTAGTGAAAGCCTGATCTCATTCGGAATAATCATTTATGATCCAACCCTTGTTTTGGGAAAATGAACGACTGCTGATTGTAGATCAGACGCGCCTGCCGTTTGAATATAAACTGATCGAGATTCATGACGACCACGAAATGGCGGACGCGATTCGCCGTATGGTTATTCGTGGCGCTCCAGCTATCGGCATTGCCGCCGCCTATGGTTTAGCGCTGGGGCTTAAAAAGTTTATCTTAGGTAATCATGAAGAATTTTTCCGTCAGTTAGAGATAATTTCTGACCGACTGTATGGAACCCGCCCGACTGCCGTCAACCTGGGTTGGGCATTAAATCGTCTGAAACGACTAGCTGAACTCAATCGCCACCGGAAATTAACTGAAATTCAAACCATTTTACTTAACGAAGCCCATACCATTCATACTGAAGATATTCAGACGTGCCGTCAAATTGCTTCTCGTGGTCTGTCACTTTTACCTGATGATGTTCGAGTTATCACGCATTGCAATGCCGGCGGGCTGGCAACCGGCGGACTGGGAACCGCTTTAGGGATAATTATTAGTGCCCACCAGAGTGGCAAAAAAATTCACGTTTATGTGGATGAAACCCGCCCAAGGTTGCAGGGCGCTCGTCTGACCGCTTGGGAACTCTCCCAGGAAAAAGTGCCCTTTACCTTGATTAGCGATAATATGGCCGCCTTTGTTATGGCAAGAAACCGAGTTGATGCGGTTATCGTCGGCGCCGATCGGATTGCGGCTAATGGTGATACGGCTAACAAAATCGGAACGGCTCTGCTGGCTATCGCGGCTCAATACTACCGGATTCCGTTTTATGTAGCCGCGCCTACTTCAAGCATTGATCCACTCACTCCATCCGGCGCGGCGATTCAGATTGAAGAACGTGATGGTACTGAAGTCAAGGAAATAAATGGCCAACCAATCGCCCCAGTCGGTTGCTCGGCAATTTCACCGGCTTTCGATATTACTCCGGCACGGCTAATTACGGCAATAATTACTGAAAAAGGCATTTACCGACCGCCCTACCGTTTAAATGAGTAGTTGAATTTTGTGAGCATTTTTGTAAATTTTAATGTGATTTGGAAAAAATATTCAGATTGATAAAGGAGTAAGAATAATGAAACCGAGAAAAATTTCTTTTGTTTTTGTCTTATTACTGGCTTGTTTGTTCGTTCTGGATGCTTGCGATCCGCCGGAAATTACTTCGGCTAAAGTTTATCTCCAGCAGAATAATCTGCAAGCCGCCGAGGAACAATTACTGCAAGCAATCCAGAAATATCCGGATAATGCCCAAGCCTATCTCTTATTGGGTAGCGCAATTTATCGCCCGACTAAACGTTATGATGAAGCCAAACAGATGTTCGAAAAAGCCAAGCAAATCGATCCTACCAAGGCAAAAGAGGCTGACGACAATATTAGAGGGATGTGGGCTGAGTTACACACCGAAGGCGCCAACTTGTTCAACAGCGCTTTAAAAGCTTTTCTACCGGCTGAAAAAGACTCGCTCTTGAATCTTGCCGCTCAGCAGTTCATTCGTGCATTGGAATTCAAGTCTGATGAAATTCCAACTTATAATGGCTTGGTAAAATGTTTTTATATT
This sequence comes from Fidelibacterota bacterium, assembly GCA_018002295.1. GTDB lineage: Bacteria > Fidelibacterota > UBA2242 > UBA2242 > UBA2242 > JAGNGI01. The sequence continues at coordinate 4,433 of JAGNGI010000039.1, read as the reverse complement.
CTGAATGACTCTGCTAATGTCGAGAAATATGGCAAAATGATGCTGGATAAAAATCTTTTCGATGAGGATGTCGTCAATTATTATTTTCAAGTTGCCTGGGATAGCACCCGTCAGGAGGAAATTTTCGCTCAGTTAGATAAAATTATCGCTGAACATCCGGACAATATTGAATTGCAAATCCTTAAAATCCAGTTCCTATCCGACGTGGGACGCGATGAAGAAGCCCTTGATATAATTAATAAATTAATCGAAAATGATCCCACCAATCTCGATCTGGTTTACATCGCCGCTCAATTACTGACTAAGCTCGGCCGATTCGATGAAGCTAAATATCAATTTCAAAAGGTTATCGCTAACGATCCCACTAACCTGGAATTACTAATCCGCGTAACCGAGGCGGTTTTTAGAGATAAGGACTGGGTGGAAGCGGAATATTACGCTCGTAAAATTATCGAGCTAGACCCAAATAATGTATTCGGGTATGAAGTTCTCTGGAAATCGTTATATAATCAAGGTAATATGGAAGAGGCTGAGAAGTATCGTATGATACAAAAATCGCTGGAATAAGCCTGCTGATTAATTTTTTAAAAAGCCGGACTAAAGATCCGGCTTTTTTGTTTTCTAACCAATTCGGGCGCGTTTATTTAAATATTCGGTCAAGGCTAAATCCAGAGGGCGGTCGGTAGTTAATAAGACATGATCAATATTATTCGCCCGGCATTGGATTTTATAATCCTCAATAAAATTATTGATCGCCTGCCGATATGCTAATCTCACCTGACCGGGTTCAGTCAATAACGCGTCACGATTTTCCAGATCAACGAATTTAGTCTGGCGATTGAAACCAAACTCGATTTCTTGAGGGTCAAGAACTTGAAACACGATTACTTCGTGACGGCGATGGCGAAAATGCTTCAGGGCATTGATTACGCTTGAAGGGTCGTCCAACAAATCTGAAATAAGAATAATCAGCCCGCGTTTCTTAATCTTTTCAGCGGCGGAATGCAGGAGTGGGGCTATGGAAGTTTCCGAACCGGCGGTGACCTTCTCCAATGCGCCGAGTACTAAATTCAAGTGACTCTTTTTAGCGACGGGTGGTAAGTAGGTAGTAATTTCGGTATCAAAAAGAGTCAGGCTAACTGCATCTTGTTGTTTAAGTAATAAATATCCCAGCGCGGCGGCTAAATAGCTGCCATAAGCCAGCTTGGAAACGGCGGTTGATTGGTAGCCCATCGAACCGCTTTTATCGAGAATAATATAGGACTTAAGATTGGTTTCTTCTTCGAATTCTTTTATATAAAAGCGATCGGTTTTACCGTAAAGCTTCCAGTCTATATGTTTGATTTCATCGCCCGGCATATAGGGTCGATGTTCGGCAAATTCGATCGAAAAGCCATGATAAGGACTCCGATGGAGGCCGATTATAAAGCCTTCCACTACCAGTCTGGCGCGCAAAGCCATATTATCCAACCGAGCAATGACTGCCGGTTCAAGATAACGCCGTTTATCCCGTCTTTCTTCTGCCATTTATAAAAACATTCCCCAGATTACCCGATAGTCTCGAGTAACTTTTGAATAATGTGATCGGTATTAATTCCCTCGGCTTCGGCATTAAAGTTCGGAATTATACGATGCCTCAGCACCGGCTTCGCCATCTTAATTACGTCCTGAATTGACGGAGTTGGACGACCTTCCAGAACGGCATTCGCTTTAGCGCCGAGAATCAAATACTGGCTGGCACGCGGTCCTGCTCCCCATTCTACCCATTTGTGAATAAAATCAGGCGCGCTGGAATTAGTAGGCCGCGTAGCAGTTACCAGCTTCACCGCAAATTCAATAACGTTCGAAGCCACCGGCACTCGTCTAACAAGATGCTGAAATTGCAGAATTTCGGCTCGATGAATGACAATTTCCGGTGTGGAGTCGGCATCAACTGTGGTTGACTTGACAATCTCCAGTTCTTCTTGAAAGGTCGGGTATTCAACCTTTAAACTAAACATAAAACGATCAAGCTGCGCTTCCGGCAACGGGTAGGTGCCCTCTTGCTCAATCGGATTCTGAGTCGCTAATACAAAAAACGGCTCCTCCAATTGGTGCGTTTCACCGGCGGCGGTAACGCGATGTTCCTGCATCGCTTCCAGCAAAGCAGATTGGGTTTTAGGTGGAGTGCGGTTGATTTCGTCAGCGAGAATAATATTGCCAAAAATCGGCCCTTTGAAAAATCGAAAAGCGCGAGCGCCGGTCAGCTTATCTTCTTCGATAACTTCGGTGCCGGTAATGTCGGACGGCATTAAATCAGGTGTAAATTGAATACGCCTGAATTGCAGGTCAAGCGCCTGCGCTAAGGTTTTAATCATCAGCGTCTTGGCTAATCCCGGCACACCAATCAAAAGACAATGTCCCCGCGAAAGGAGTGAAATCACAATTTGGTTAATAATTTCCTGCTGGCCGACTATCACTCGCCCAATTTCTTTATTAAGCCGCTTCTGAGCTGTAGTTAAAGCCGTCAGCAATTCGACATCGTTAAGCTGTTCCATATTTTTTCATTCCGATTATAAAATTGAAAGCGTTGAGAATCTAAGACTTTCCGCTCAATTTGCCAATAATTGCCGGTGCCTGTTAGATGATAAATAACCAATTTGATAAATTCTCCCTGACCGTCAGCCCGGTACATTAGAATTTTAACCCAATATAAATTTATATAAACGTAGATGACCCCGGCATAATAATTTCTAACCGGCTATTTATTTTAGCCTCGAAAATATCCTACTTCATCGGTACCGCTCTCGATTTCTAATAGCAAATGGTATATTTGCATAAAAAACGACTGTTTTTTAGATTCCAAAAGAATAATGACATTTTATAATAATTTAAGCTACATAAAACTTAGGAGAAATTAACGATGCCCGCATCTTATTTAACCGAGCCACGCGATTTTCATTCAATTTCACTCTGGCAACAGGTTGCTGAAAAGCAATGGCATGATCCCATCTGGCAGAGGAAAAATGCCATCCGTGACGTTGACGAACTATGTCAGGTGATTCGGCTAAACGATTATCAAGAAGGTGAAATTGCCCATACTATCGCCAAATTACGTGCGGAAGGCAAAGAACCGATGCGCATTACACCTTATTATGCGTCCCTAATTGCCGAAGATCCTTTCCACCCCAATCTATTACCTAGCGAAGAAGCCGAAAATCGGCTGGATCCTATTTTCTGGGAAGCCGTTCCTACTCCGGCTCATCTTTTATTTCCTCACACCGGAAGTGAAGGCGCGATGGCTGAAGAAAATCGCAGTTATGGCTCTGCCTATCAACGTTATCCTAATAGAGTTGCGCTCTTCGTTGCCGAAAATACCAGCTGCGCTTCTTACTGCACCCATTGTCAGAGACTAAAATCACTCGACTGTACTACTACTATCAGTCGGCAAGATATTGACAAGGGACTATTTTATATTGATTGGAATCCTAATATTGATGAAGTTTTAGTGACCGGTGGCGATGCTTTGATGATTAGTCCCGAACGCCTCGAATACGTCTTAACCCGTTTATCAAAAATTGATCATTTACGGGTTATAAGGATCGCTACTCGCGTTCCAGTAACGTTGCCGATGGCTATTACCGATGATATATTATCTCTTATAGATAAAACAACTTCTAACTCCGGAAAATACGTTTACTTTATGACTCACATTAATCATTATCATGAAATTACTCCGGAATTCAAATCGGCGATTGACCGTATTCACCGGCATGGCTATTCGATTCGCAATCAAACTGTTTTGTTGAAACATGTCAATGATAACCTCGGTTCACTCGCCGAAACCTTGCGACGAATGTTCTGGGCTGGAGTAGAACCTTACTATCTACTTCAATGTCATCGAGAACGAGGTTTGGTGCATTTTATTACTCCAATTCAAATTGGCAAAATTTTTGTGAAACATCTTCAGGGTTGGATAAGCGGAATGGCTCGGCCGATTTACGCCGCCAATATCGAGGGTGGAGGAGGAAAAATAATTCTGATGCCTTCTGGACACGATACCATGCAAAAAGGTTTTAACCTCGAGGAGTACATCTCAGAAAGCTATGCAACGATCCATACCTGGGATAATAAGATCATTGACGATTACGAAGCACTCGGACGCGCTACTCAGGCTGAATATGATGCGGCGGTCAAAATAATGGATAAATTTATCGGGCGGAAAGGAGCTTTCCGACCATCTTTGATTATTGTTGATAAAAATGGCAACCACATTACGACAACTAATAAGAGTCCTTTACCAAGTTTCAGCAATCGCGATAAGGTTAAAATTTTTAATTATTGGGTAGATTCTGACGATATGCCTTTGACTAATCCGGCTTTGATTAGCGATAAACTCGATAAGTTCTATACCGAAGCAACCTTGAAGTAATTAAAATCAGTCGGGCTATTTG
>JAGNGI010000001.1:51441-77221 GCA_018002295.1 Fidelibacterota bacterium | reverse complement strand
CTATGGCGCTACTTTGACTTTGGCGTTTTTGGCGATGACAACGCCAACCGTAATGAACTGCCGCGCCTTGCGCTGAGAAAGGTTCATGAGTTATTTAGCGAGAGCTATCCGCCGAACAAAGTGATTATCATTGGCGATACGGTACATGACCTCATCTGTGCCAAGGTCAATCAAATGCAATCGGTAATTGTCGTGCGGCGTCCGGAGTGGCGGTTGTCAATCGAAGCTCAAAAACCCGAATTACTAGTCGAAAGCTTCGTTCCGCTGGAACCGGTGCAAAACTGGTTTGAAAAACTGTTGTGACTGGATTTATTTTAACAGGATAAACAAGATTAACATGATTATTAAATACAGATTTAATTTACCAATTTTCACTAATACTCTGCGTTCTTGGCGCTCTCCGCGGATATATAAGGTAAATTTCTTTAAACATTAAATCGGAATTCGATCACATCCCCATCTCTGACGATATAATCGCGTCCTTCCGAGCGAATCAAACCCTTAGCTCGACAAGTAGAAAGATTGCCGTTTTCCAATAAGGTAGTATAATGCACAACTTCGGCGCGGATGAAGCCGCGTTCAATGTCGGAATGAATAGCCCGTCCGGCTTTCTGAGCGTTGTCGCCGTTGACGATTGTCCAGGCGCGGCATTCGTCCTCACCGACGGTAAAAAATGAAATATAGCCTAGCAATTCATAAGATAAACGGATCAGACGATTGAGGGCTGGTTCGCTAATTCCCAGTTCGGTTAAAAAGAGCGGTTGCTCGGCCGGATCGAGTTCAGAAATTTCCTTTTCCAGTTCCGCACATAAAACGGTATAAGTAGTGTTGACAGTCTTCAAGTAAGCGTAACGTTCGGTGATTTCATCTGCTTGCTGGATTTCTTTCTCGTCTATATTAAGGACAATGATTAATGGTTTAGCAGTTAAGAATTGGAATCCGCGCAAGATTTTGTCCTCTTCCGGTGAAAGCGCCAGAGAACGCAGTGGTTTTTCATCTTCGAGAAAATTGCGGCATTTGAGGAGCAGTTCCAATTCTTTCTGATAGGATGAATTATGCACTTTGCTGAGCTGTTTCTCGAGACGTTCAATGCGGGTTTCGACGATAGCCAGGTCATTTAGCAGAAATTCGCTATTGACAAAATTAATATCGCCCTGGGGGTCAATGCGATTCAGCGGATGTGGGTAAAGCGGATTGTCGAAAGCTCTGACGATTAGCAGAATCACGTCCACGGTTTTCAAATTAGCGAGAAACTGAGGCGGTAAGCCTTTAGCGGCAGATGATTGACTTTCCAGCCCGGGGACTTTCAGATATTCAATAGTTGCCGGAACTTTACGGCGCGGGTTGAAAATTTCCGTTAGACGGTCGAGTCGGACATCCGGCACTTTTACGATGCCTTTTTCGGTTTCTTTTTTGTGAAAAGGATCGGATTCGCTTTTGCGACTTAATAAAGTAGCGAACAGGGTTGATTTACCGGAATAAGGCAGTCCGGTAATGCCGATTTGCATCTAAACTCCAATGAAAATACCATTAAAAAACGGCGGAATTTAACTTCGAATAGTCAGATCACCAAACCTGGACGACTACCCTTTAATCAACACGTCAAGGTCAATCTGGTTCTTTTATAATTAATTTCCGATTTCTTTTTTAGCCTGGTGATTGTCGAATGTGTAAAAATTTCTTAGATTTACCGAGTAATTTGAAAAGGAGTTAAAAATATGAAAAAAGGTTGGGTTATCTTAATTGCTGTGGTCGTCGTCGTTCTACTAATAGTCGGCGCAGTAATCAATATTTACAACAACTTAGTTTCGCTGGAAGAAAGTGTAAATCAAGCCTGGGCTCAGGTAAGTAATCAATATCAGCGGCGGGCTGATCTGATTCCTAATTTAGTCGAGACAGTCAAAGGCTATGCCGCTCACGAGCGCGAAACCTTAGAAAGTGTCATTCAGGCGCGCGCTAACGCTACCAGCTTGAACGTTACCCCGGAAGTGCTGAACGATCCGGAAGCTTTTGCCAAATTCCAGCAAGTACAGGGCGAGCTTAGCACAGCCCTATCGCGCTTAATGGCCGTGGCTGAAAATTATCCAAACTTAAAAGCCAACGAAAATTTCTTGGCACTCCAATCGCAATTGGAAGGCACTGAGAACCGTATTGCAGTTGAAAGACAACGCTTCAACCAGGCGGTGCAGACTTACAATACCCGTATCCGCCGTTTCCCGAACAATATTTTTGCCGGAATGTTTGGATTTGAGAAAAAAATGTACTTTGAAGCCCAGGAAGGCGCCGAAGTTGCCCCCAAAGTCGAGTTTTAATAACAGATTATGCTTAAAATAAAATTCCGCAACTGGCGAATCCCAGCGCTCGTTGGACTATTGCTTTTCAACCTGACGGCTTTCGGACTGGATGTACCGCCTTTGAAGCGGCATGTAACAGACCTAGCCGGAATTCTTACTCCTTCCGAGTTAAATCGCCTCGAAGAAAACCTGATCGCCTTTGAGAATGAAACTTCCAACCAGATTGCGGTTTTGATTATTAATAGTTTAGAAGGCGAACCTATCGAACAATATTCGATTCGGGTCGCCGATCAGTGGAAACTCGGTACTGCCGATAGGGACAATGGCGTTTTGTTGCTAATTGCAGTTCAAGATCGCCAGATGCGGATCGAAGTCGGTTACGGTCTGGAGGGCGTCCTGACCGATCTTATCAGTTCTCAAATTATCCGCAATGTTATAGCACCAGAATTCAACAAAGGAAATTATTACGCCGGAATAGATCAAGGCTTACGGGCAATTATGATGGCTACCAAAAATGAATACCAAGCCGATCCACGACAGCGGGAACAGTATCAAGCCGAGCGCGGCAAATCACTTGCCTCATTGATCTTTTTTATCATATTTATTTCACTCTTTATTGGTGGTGGGCGCCGGGGAAGACGCAATCTGCTCGGGGCGATATTTTTTTCGAATATGTTTGGCGGCGGTGGCTGGCGTTCCGGTGGCTCCGGCGGTGGATTTGGTGGTTTTTCGGGAGGCGGTGGTGGATTTGGTGGCGGAGGTGCTTCAGGGAGATGGTAAAATTGGTGGTTAAATAATTGTTTTTATAATGAGGAATAAATGAGCCTGATTAAAAAGTATTTCTCAGCGAGCGATCTGGAGGCTATCAAAAAGGCTTGCGAATGCGCCGAAAAAAATACTGCCGGTGAAATAAGAGTCTCCATTTTTGAAAAAAGGCCGCCAAAAACTTCAAAGATGAGCCTACCGGAACTCGCTTATGCAGAATTTAAAAACCTAAGAATGGATCAGACTCGCGACCGTACCGGAATTTTGCTGTTTATTTTATTAGCCGAGCGCCAGTTCCAGATTTTAGCCGACGAGGGTATTAATGCTAAAGTCGAGCAAGAAGTCTGGGATGATATTGCCGAACAAATGGCTGAAAAATTTAAAAACGGCGAATATCTTTCGGGAGTTGTATCCGCAGTAAAACGAATTGGCGAGATTCTTGCCCAGTGGTTTCCGCGCAAGCCCGACGATATCAACGAACTCAGTAATGAAGTTCATATCTCTTAAGTTTAATAATAAGAGGAATTAAAATGAGATTGTCAAAGTTAAACCTCATATTTTTAGGTTTATTTTTATCCTTTTCATTAAGCTTTTTGCATAATTGCGGTGAGAAAAAACCGGAGGCTAAAATGATCGATATCAAAGAGCGCACCGAGTTGACAAACGTTTTAGTCCGAAAATTCGGAGAGGAAAATCGCGACCGCCTTGAAACCGGCGTCAAGCAAGTTTGCGATTTCTGGCGGGCTGAAGACGGCGACCTCGCCACTCTGAAGCAATTTTGTCTGGATAATTTTATTTCCGATCAGGCTGAGCTATTGAAAGCTTTTGAACATATCGAAAAAACTTTTGAAACGATGAGCGGTGTTCTGGTAGAATTGAATCGTGACTTGAGATGGTATATGGATGTGCCGACCGGTCCTATTCTACCGATTGATTATTTACTGGCTAATTTCAATCTCGGCAGTCATGTCGAAGATGATTTATACGCTACCAAAATTGCGTTTTTTGTTTTACTGAACTATAAAGTTTATACTCTGGAAGAGATTCTTGCTGAAGGTGCCGAGTGGGACCGGCAGAAGTGGGCAGAAGTCCGTCTAGCGCAGAAATTCACTTCGCGCGTTCCGGCACAATATAATCAGAAACGCTATGAAGCCTACACTGCCGCCGATAATTATATTACGAATTATAATATTTATATGCACAATCTGCTGACGGAGGATGAACAGCGACTTTTTCCTGAGGGGCTGAAATTAATTGCGCATTGGGGTTTGCGTGATGAATTAAAGGCGCAGTATCAGCTATCTGACGGTTTCCCTCGGCAAAAATTGATTTATGAAGTAATGTTGAAAATCATCAATCAGGAAATTCCAAAGATTGTGATAGACAATCCGGCGGTGGATTGGAATGTCGCTAAAAATACGGTTAGCGGTGTCAGCTCTGACAACTCACCTGAGCCGGATACGCGCTACGCCAGGTGGTTGGGCGTTTTCCAAGGCGAAAGAGCCTGCGACCCGTATTACCTAATTTCCCGATCGCAAATTGATCGTCGTTTCAATGAGGACCGCGAAATTCCCGAGGACATCGTCCGGCAACTCTTTGTTGACGTATTGACCGCGCCGGAACTTAAGCAAACCGCGCGGTTGATTTCCAAGCGGCTTGGTCGCGAGTTGGAACCGTTCGATATCTGGTATAACCAATTTCGAGCTAAGTCTCAATACACGGAAGCCGAACTTGATAAAATTACTCAGGTGAAATTTCCAACGGCTGAATCTTTTAAAATGCAATTGCCGGAAATCCTGATGAAACTCGGCTTCGACCGGAACACTGCTAATTTCTTGCAAACTAAAATTGAAGTTGATCCGGCCCGCGGTTCCGGACATGCTATGGGAGCCGCTCGTCGTTCGGATAATGCGCATCTGCGCACGAGAGTCACGGAAAATGGTATGGACTACAAAGGTTATAATATTGCTCTCCATGAGCTCGGACATTGCGTCGAGCAGGTTTTTTCGCTCAATAAAGTTGATCATACTTTATTGCAGGGTGTACCGAACACGGCTTTTACGGAAGCCTTTGCTTTCGTTTTCCAGAAGCGCGACTTGGATGTGTTGGGCTTATCGGAGAAAGATCCTCAGAGTGAGCACCTCGCCGCTCTTAATGATCTATGGCAGACGGCTGAAATTGCGGCGGTAGCGCTGGTTGATATGGATGCTTGGCATTGGCTCTATGAACATCCTGAAGCTACACCGAAGGAATTCGAGCAGGCTGTGATTGATATTGCTAAGAGAGTCTGGAATGAATATTATTATCCAGTAATTGGTAAGAAAGACTCAGAAATCCTGGCAATTTATTCACATATGATTGATAGTGGCCTCTACCTACCCGATTACCCGCTGGGTCATTTGATTTCCTTCCAGATCGAGCAATATATCAAAGGCAAAAATCTCGCTAGAGAAATGGAGCGGATGTGCGTCCAGGGGCGCATTAGTCCGATTTATTGGATGGAAGGTGCAGTCGGGGCAAAACTCTCCGCTGAACCAATGATCTCTGCCGCGTATGAAGCCCTTAAAGTAGTACAGTAAGATTATTTGAGATAATTGAAAAGCCCAGCTTGGTGATTGCTTCCGGCGGGACTTTTTTTTGCGATACAGTTTTGAATGACCTGATAAAATTTCTAAAGTGCTATTTTGCAAACATTAGCTTTTTCATCACGTGGTCGGAACCTGATTTTAGTTCCAATATGTACAATCCTGATGCAATTTCACTGCCGAAATTATTAGTTCCATTCCATTGCACCTGGTGATAACCGGCGGAAAGATGATCGTTTACTAACGTTTTGACTTTTTGACCGGTAATAGAATAGATCGTAATTGTTGCTAATCCGGATTCCGGTATCCCATATTTTATAGTTGTAACAAGATTAAAAGGGTTGGGAGAATTATCGCTAACGGTTAATTGATCCGGAATGGAGAGGTCTAAGGTAAGCCCTTCCACAATAGCCGTGTGAACATCAGTTGCAGTACTGCCTTTCGAATCGGTTACTGTGCATTTCAGAGAAAAATTATATGATGGCCCAAAAGTAATACTCTGATCTCCTTCTCTGTCTTCCAAGTAATACCATGTACCAACCGGAGGAAGTTTCGCGCTCGGCACTGATTTTTCCAAAGGTTCAATCTCTCCGTCATATCTATACCACCACTGATAATTTGTATATGTACCACTGCCGCCCGATGGATTAGCCGTAAAAGTGCCGGTTTCACCCTCCGATAAATAGGTTGGTCCAGATATGGTTACCGTTAATGGAACGGGAACTCCGAGAACAGTATATGCCCAGGTAATGTTTGATACGGTAGTTGGGAACCAGCCGAGATATGTCCCAGAAATTGTCCACACCTTATAAATATAAGTTTTTAGCGTAGCACTAGAGTTTGTAGAAGATACCTTATCACACCAGCCCATTCCGAAATTTGGGTTAGCGGCTGAAAATCCATTTGTCACTACACCACGCCCCCAAACATAGGGTGAACTTTGAAAAACTTGTCCGAAATTTACTGATTTCCTTACTTCATAACGTTTGACAATATAAACGCCATCCGATAAACCTTCGACACCGAGCATCGTTGCAGTATATGTACCGGTACTGCTATACGAATAACCGCCCGATGCTGTCAGGTGATTTATTGTGTATGGCGAACGTAAGTAATCCAATGCCTTTTTGGCATTGACACGACCATAACCAAGATATTGATCCCATCCAGGATAGCTTAATGAGTTAACATCATCAGCAGAAATCTTTATTATATTTTCTATATCATCGTTATATAAGTCTGAATTATAACCTTTCAATAACGAAGCAATACCGGTAACATGAGATGCTGCCATTGAGGTGCCACTAAGGTAATCGTAGTTTGGATCAGAAAAACTCGCGCCATCTCTATATGTGGAAAGAATTGAAGTCCCCGGAGCAGCAACATCAATTGCACTTCCGTAGGTGGAAAAATTGGCATGTACATCACTTTGATCGGTTGCACCGATGGCGATAATTCCTTGCCCAAATGACCCTGGGTACTGCACCGTATTGGTAGTATTACCGGTATTTCCTATGGTGGCAACTGCAATACGATTTTGTTTATATGCATATGCAAATGCAATCCGTACTGTTGTGGAATATCTACCGGGGGTTCCGTTCTTGTTAAGAAGTTTCCAACTATTATTGAGTACATGAGATCCTTCATTAACTGCTTCAGTAACGATTTGATAAATGTACGGGTCTCCGTCCTCCGTCCCATCATTGAATGCTTTTGCCAGAATCTGAGCATTCCAATCGACTCCTGCAACTCCTGTGTTGTTGTTTGTTTGTGCCGCTGCAGTACCAGCAACATGCGTTCCGTGATAGCCATACACCGTCGTTTGACCGCTTACTTTCCCATTTAGATCAGGATGGGTCCTATCAACACCTTCATCGATTATTGCGATCTTTATGCTTGAACTTCCCTGAAAAATATCCCATGCCTCAGGCGCACAAATTTTCCCTACACTGCTACCTGCTTGAAATTCCCACTGGTAAGAAAAGTTCTGATCATTGGGTAATAAATCGACACTAATCCTGCCATTTACTTCGGCAAAAAGAACGTTCGGAAGTTTTTTAAGTGAATCAATAACACTTTCTCTTGCTTTGTCATCAGGAACTTGAATTCTAAAAATTTTGGCCATGTTTGGCAAACCTACCGTCCGTCCTTCTAATGTTTTTATCAACGTATCAGATTCGCTAAAATCCGGAAAAGCCGATGTTATCTTGTCTTCGCCAATATTAAAATTGGCAAGAGTATTTTTAACAATCATTGACCCTATCTGCGCCGATACTTCACCTTTGGCTGCTCGATCAACTCCGGAAGTAAAATAAACAAGAATTTCTTTTTCCGGATCGTTCTCTGCTGGTATTATATTCAAAAAGCCGGAAAGAAACAGAACCGAAATACTGAAAATTACTAAATCTAAAAACCGTAGTCTTTTCATAACATAATCCTTTCTAAAAAAGTTATATGGCTAGATAATTGAATATATCTTTTAAAAGAGAAAACCCTCATTAGAACAAAATTCCCGAAAATGATACTCATTTTCGGGGTAACATTAAAGGATCTTGCTCTATGGGGCTTAATTAAACTCTCATAACGATCACCTTCTTCCGATCAATTATCATTTTGGATCAAGGATTAAAAGTAAGTTGAGTTTCTGTCCCAGAATCGACATCAATCATCCAAAGAACACCATTGTTCATTGTCCAATCGGTTGATCTATATTTTGTGTAAACGATCTTCTTGCCTTCTGGCGACCAGCTGAAAGGGAGACCATAAACCACATCGACACCGTCGGAAGTTAGCTGGTAAAAATCACCGTCATTTATGTTCATAATCAAAATATTAGCGCCGGTTGGAGAAGGAGAAGTTGTAAACGCAATCTTTTTTCCATCGGAAGAATATTTGGCATGACGTATGTCTTTACCCTGACCATCAAACAGTAGAGTTCTGTTTCCAGTTTGTATATTATACTTTATTATCCCGCCCTGTATACTATCAAACCAGTCAATAAAAATAATCTCATTTCCATCAGGTGACCAATCGGGCATTCTTCCTGTTGAAATCTTAATTCTATCACTCCCATCTAGAGATTTTAGCAGCCATATACCTTGCACATCAGCGGTTTCCGGATATGAATACGTTCTATCATGTGCAATCCACTTCCCATCCGGACTCCAGTCGGGAAAGAAGTTGCGGCCGACAGATGTAAGTTGCGTGATAGTAGTCGTGTCAAATGTCTCACCGGTATATCTCATTTTAAAGATTTGTCCATCGGAAACGAATGTAATCCATTCCCCATCCGGCGACCAGGACGGTGTGTGCAGGGTATATGGAAAAATCCTCCGCATATTGGTTCCATCCGGATTAATGAGCCAGAAACCGGTCGAATCGTAATCAAATACTTGTTGATAATCCAAACTTTCATTTCCATCAGGATAAATAATCTGTTTAAGCGGGGTGTGATTGAAGCCTATAAATTGTCCGTCTGGATGCCAGATTGGACTATTGTATGGTGATTCTGGAACAATCTCAATACTAATTCCTCCATCCTTTTCATCGTTATTTTCACAAGAAAACGAAAAGACTATCAATAAAATGAGAAAAAGGGCAACTATTTTGTTTGCCAAATTTTTCATCATAGTTTTCTCTTCATTGACCTTTTTTTCGACAATTTCAATTTAATCGTTTCCGACGAAATCACAAACTGAACGAAACCGATTCTAAGAAAAAGCTGCTACCCCATAAGTTGCCTGCTCAGTTGAAGAAATGATAAGCGGAGAGAATACCAGTTCTTCGTAGCCCAATTTGAAATAACAGTTTGAGCTTAGCTAATCCTGTAACGAAAGTCAATAGAATTCTGACCGCGAATGAACACGAATGACCACGAATATATTTATTAGTTGTAAAATATTATGAGCAGGCGAAGTTTGCGCAAAGCGCAGACCCCGGAGGCATTGATAGTTAGGCAGTGGTCATACGATTGTCATCTGTAAGACTGCTGATTATAATATTTAATGGTGTCCGATCTGCTATCGATCTTATTAATCACGTCTCTAAACAGCTTTATATATCTTGCGTGTGAGCAGATAGAGATTACAGCTCGATGCCGAGTTCTTCAATCTTGCGGTAAAGAGAAGAAAGTCCTATTCCAAGTAATTCAGCAGTTCTATTCTTGTCGAAATCAACGCGCCGCAGAATTCCTAGAATATGCTGGCGTTCAAAATTGCGGACGGAAGATTTGAGGTCGTCCGGAATATCCGAGAAGGTTGATTTTCCTTCCCTAAGACCGGGCGGCAAATCGCGCGGAGTGATATAATCGCCTTCACAGAGCAGGACGGCACGTTCGATGATATTTTCGAGTTCGCGTACTTCGCCCTTCCATTTATAATCCATTAGAATTTTCATCGTATCTTTGTCGGCGCCCAATACTTTGCGTTTGAGTTCATTATTATAAGTACAGATAAAATGGTCAACCAGAAGGGGAATATCTTCTTTGCGTTCGGCTAGCGAGGGCAGGTGAATTTCGACGATATTCAAGCGGTAATAAAGGTCTTCGCGGAAGTTACCCTCTTCGATTTCCTTGAGTAAATCTTTTTGAGTTGCCGAAAGAATCCGGACGTCCACGATCAGTGAGTTCGTACTGCCGATGGGTTTGATTTCTTTGCTTTCGATGGCGCGGAGTAATTTAACCTGGGTATGAATTGGAATTTCGCCGACTTCATCGAGAAATAGTGTCCCGCCGTTCGCGGCTCGGAAAACACCGTCTTTATCCATAATTGCTCCGGTGAAGGAGCCTTTTTTCAAACCAAACAGTTCGCTTTCGAAGAGTGTCTCGGGGATTGCGCCGCAATTAATGGCGATAAAGGGTGCGTTTGCGCGGGGACTGTTTTGGTGAATAGCCCGCGCTACCAGTTCCTTTCCGGTACCGCTCCGGCCGGTAATCAGAATGTTAGATGAAGAATGGGCGACCTTGGAAATTAGATGATAAATGTTTTTAATTGAGGGACTTTCGCCGATAATTTGGTCGGGATTTTTTTGATTGTGAATTTCTCTGCGAAGGAACCGGTTTTCATTTAGAATTTCTCTAAGTTGAATAGCTTGGTTAATTTGGTCGAGCAGGACGCGCTGATTGAGTGGTTTTATCAAATAATCAATAGCGCCTTTACGGAAAGCGCCAACGGCAGTTTCAACGGAAGCATTCGTAGTGGTTAAAATTATGAAAGTGCGGGGACTGATGATATGAGCTTTGTCCAGAATTGAGTTCTCATCGTATCTCGCTAAATCCAGATCAATAATCAAAAAGTCGAACTCCGATTCTTCCAGCAGACGCAGAGTGGTAGCGCTGTCGTTTGCCGACTGGCAGTTGCACCCGTTTTTAACCAGAAAGGTACTTAAAGTGTGACATAAGTCCGGATTTTTATCGGCTATCAGTACTCGTCGGTTTTCTGCACTTGACTTTATATTGACCGCCTTGATCATTTAAATTTCTTAGATTCAATATAGAACAGAGTAAGTTTTAATCAAAAACATTTTTTAAATCTCGGAAATGAGAAGTAATTAACGGCTCGTTTTAAGTAAATGAATATTTTACGAGGAACAATCCTAATTGCCTGCCGTAAAATGAGCCGAAGTTATGACTATTAAGAAAACACAAACCTAAAACATTTCTCTTAATCGAGAATCTGGAAATTGAACAGTTCATTTAGACCAGCCGATATATTCTTTATTACCTAATTCACCAAAATTTTAAATGGTTTTCATTGACTTTATAGGCTTTATATAATAATTTCTGTAGTTTATTTAACTTTGAATCAAATGTCCAAAGAAGATCAGGAAATAATCAAATTACGAGAAGAGGTAATGAGCCAGGAGGTCTTACCGCGGCACATTGCTATCATTATGGATGGGAACGGTCGCTGGGCGAAACAGCGGGGACTACCGCGGGTAGCCGGTCACAACGAAGGAATCAATTCGGTTCGGGAAGTTACGCGCGAATGCGGTAGTCTTGGCATCAAAGTGCTGACTCTATATACCTTCTCGGTGGAGAACTGGTCACGCCCCAAATCGGAAGTTTCTGCCCTTATGACCTTGCTGTTGCACACAATCCGTAATGAAATAGATGAGTTGCATAAAAATAACGTGCGTCTGACTTTAATTGGGCACCTTACGGATTTGCCGGACGATCCGTTGAAAGGATTGATGGAAGGAGTCGAAAAGACCAGTCAAAATACCGGACTGAACCTGAATCTGGCATTGAGTTACGGTGGGCGGGTAGAAATATTAGATGCCACCCGTGCCATTGCTAAAGATGTGCTGGAAGGGCGAATCAGCCTTGATGATATTGATGAGAAGCTATTTTCCGATTATTTATATACACGCGGTATGCCCGATCCTGACTTATTGATCAGAACGAGTGGAGAACTGCGTCTCAGTAATTTTTTACTCTGGCAAATGGCTTATACCGAGATATATGTTACGGAGACTTTATGGCCTGATTTCCGTAATAAAGAACTACTTTTGGCGATCCGTGAGTATCAGAAGCGAGAACGTCGTTTTGGAAAAACCAGTGAACAAATTACCAGTCCATCAAAAAGTTGAGTATGATAAAATCTAAGCCGATTAGTTTGTTTCTATTGATATTAATGCTGTTCTCGCTTATAATGGCTCAGGAAGAAGCCGGGATAATGATCCTCGGGCTGGCGGTGCAGGGTCATAAGACCATTTCGGAATCCAGCATCAAAATTCAGTCCGGATTAGTTGAAGGCCGAAGAGTTACTCAAGAAGATATTGCTCAGGCTATTCAACGACTTTGGAAGCTCAAGATGTTTTCCGATATTCAAATTTTGCTCGATAAGGAAACGAGTGAAGGAGTGTTTCTGGTAATAAAAGTGGAAGAATATCCGCGTTTGGAGAAGTTCGAGGTCAAGGGCAATAAGAAAATCAAGAAGAGTAAGATAGAAGAAGAACTTAACCTAGTTCAGGGAAGGGTCTTATCGGCTAACTTGATCGCAGAAGTCAAGCGCAAAGTCAAGGCTCTTTATACGAAGGAAGGTTATCTCCTGGCTCAAGTTGATGCGGAAATCACCGATGGTACTAAGGAGAACAGTAAAAACTTGATACTCAAGATTCAGGAAGGGAAAAAAGTTCGGATTGATGAAATCAACTTTGTCGGCAATGAGCATTTTTCGGATAGTCGTTTACGTCGGGTAATGAAAGATACTCATGAACGCAATCTATTTATTTTGCGCACTGGGGAATTCGATGAGACTAAATATATCGAGGATAAAGAAAAATTGCGCACCTTTTATCGCAAAGAAGGTTTCCGGGATTTTAAAATCATTTCAGATTCGATTTCTTATACTCCGAATAAGGAGCGTATGTTGATAACAATCAATCTTTATGAAGGACCACGTTATAAATATCGCAATATAAATTTTAGTGGAAATACGGTATTCACCACTGAGCAGCTCCAAATGTTACTCGGCATTAAACCGGGTGATTATTATAATGAGGAATTGTTGCAGAAAGCACTTTATGATCGCCTCAATGGAGCATATATGGATCGCGGTTATTTATTTTGTCAAATAATGCCGCTGGAGGTTCCGGTTGCGGAGAATGAAATTGACCTTACCATTGAGATAACCGAAAATTCGATCGTATCAATTGACCAAATTAACATTAATGGCAATACTAAAACCAACGAAAACGTTATTCGGCGCGAATTGAGAATGTTTCCCGGCGATATTTTTAGTCGCGACGCCTTAATGCGCAGTCAAAATGAAATTTATATGCTTAATTATTTCGCGAATGTGACTCCGGATGTAGTACCTGTTAGTGAAAACGCAGTAGATGTTGAGTTGACTGTGGAGGAGAAATCCACCGATCAGGCAAATTTATCTTTCAGTATAAGCCAGGTTTATGGCCTCGTGGGTGGAGGCGGATTTCAATTCAACAATTTTCGAGGACGTGGTCAACAGTTGGCAATCAGTTATCAGCAAGGAACAAGCTACTCCGTCTATAGTACGTCGGTTACGCCGTATAAAGCTCTCTCCCTTAGTTTCGCTGACCCCTGGATTTTCGATTCACCCAATTTAGTCGGTGCTAGTGTTTCCTATTCGGAAAGAGGAAGCGGCAGTAGTTACTATTATCCGTATAATTTGACGATTTACGGAGGATCTCTGCGGTGGGGGAGACGTTTACGCTGGCCTGATAATTATTTTCGGATCAGCTGGTCGTACGGGGCTTATAAAAAGAGCTACACCGACATCGGAAGTGCGTACTTAGAAGAAGTGCTGGAAGGTAAAGATCGAACGACGAGCATCGGACTTACTCAGGTAATAAGTCGTGACAGTCGTGATCGCCCGGAATTTCCAACGACTGGTTCTGTGTTCAGCTGGGTAACAAACCTGACCGGTGGTTTGTTAGGTGGGACTGAGCATTTCACCAAAAATACTTTTACCTTGGATTACTACCTACCGACAATTTGGAAACTGGTACTGTATAATCATGTTGAATTTGGAGTTATCAATAAATTAAAAAAAGGTACCGCTGTGCCACCCGACGAGCGATTTATAATGGGCGGCAGTGGTATGATTTACGGTACAGCCCTACGCGGTTATGACGATAATGAAGTCGGCCCAACCTATTATTACGGTGGTTATTATTATCCGTATGGTGGCGAAACAATGCTGAAATATTCTATTGAATATCGGGTGCCCATCGCGAACAATCCGACTATTTATGCCTTGGCATTTGCGGAAGCTGGCAATGTCTGGAAATATATGCGAGATACCGATCCTTTTGACCTTAAACGGTCGGTAGGTGTTGGGATACGCTTTTATATGCCGGCGCTCGGATTATTAGGTATTGATTTTGGTTATGGATTTGACGATATTGACCCTGAAGGTACGACCGGTTATGGTAAACCTGAAGGGTGGAAAACCCATTTTATTTTTGGTACAGCTTATTAACAATAAAAACAAATGTGTAACAATGGAGGAAAAGTGAAAAAAGTAGTGTTCATTATTCTTGGATTGTTGATGATCGGAGCCAGTGACCTAGCGCAGGCTCAAATTAAAGTCGGTTATGTCAATTCCGATCGGATTCTGAGTGAATTTGACGAAGCACGGGAAGCGCAGACTAAACTGGACATTGAAGCCAAGAAACTGGAGGACCAGTATCGCGGTATGCTTACTAAATTGGACAGTCTGCAGAAAGACTACGATCGTCAGAAAATGATGATGAGTGAAACGCGACGCAAGACTAAGGAAACCGAGATCAGCCAATTACAGGAAACGATCCAAAAATTTCAGGTCGAAAAGCTCGGACCGGATGGCGAGATTTACAAGAAACAAGCCGAATTGGTAACTCCGATTCTGGAAAAAATCAAAACCGTCATAGCCAAGGTGGGGAAAGACGGGAAGTACGATTTTATTTTTGATACGGTTGCTGGCAATATCTTATATGCCGAACCGGCTCACGACGTTACCGACAAAGTCATTTATGAGTTAAAACGTACTCAATAGGTATGCAATTAACCTTAGGGCAGATTGCCCGGTTAGTAAACGGCGCAGTTAAAGGCGACGAAAATATTCTTATCAATGACGTTGCCGAAATTCAGAACGCTCAGAGCGGTGCTATTACTTTTTTAGCTAATCCGAAATATGCGAAATATTTAGCAAGCACCGCCGCCACGGCTGTGATAGTAGATGAGAATTTCAATGGCAATTTTCCTAATTTGATATTGGTAAAGAATCCTAACCTCGCTTTTTCGATTGTTCTGGCTCATTTTCGACCGGAGTTGCCTTTGCCAGCTCCTATGATTCACCCCACAGCCGTGATTGCAAAAGATGCCAGAATTGGAGATGATGTATATATTGGGCCATTCGTTGTCATAGAATCCAGTGCGCAAATTAGTGACAAGGTCACGGTCTTTGGACATTGTTATGTTGGTCAATATGTAAATATCGGTAGCGGAACGGTTATCTATCCGAATGTCAGTATCTATCATAAATGTATAATTGGTCAAAAGGTGCGCATTCATGCTGGAGTTGTGATCGGAAGTGATGGATTCGGCTTTGTACGCGTTGAAAATGGCATTGAGAAAATTCCGCAAGCTGGTAGAGTTGTAATCCACGACGAGGTAGAGATCGGTGCTAATACAACCATAGATCGAGGGACAATCGGTGATACAGTCATTGGCCGCGGTACCAAACTGGACAATCTGGTGCAGATTGCCCATAACGTTAGAATTGGCGAATATTGTTTCTTCGCGGCTCAGGTCGGCATTGCGGGCAGTACGATTATTGAAGATCGAGTAAACGTTGGCGGTCAGGTTGGCATTGCCGGTCATTTGCATATTGGCACGGGAGTTATGATTGCGGCTCAATCGGGTGTTACCAAAGATGTCCCAGCCGGGACATTTCTATTCGGTTCTCCAGCTCAGGAACGTTTGAAAGCCGCCCAGGAGTTAGCCCATATTCGTTCTTTACCCGAAATAAAAGAGCGTCTTAAGAAAGTAGAAATGGAATTACGAAAAGGAAAAAATATAGGATAAGTTATGTCACGCCATCAGCGAACTATTAAAAATGAAGTCTCGATTTCCGGTATTGGACTCCATACTGGCGTAAAGAGTACTATTACTTTTAAACCGGCGCCTGAGAATTCCTGGATTAAATTTGTACGAACTGATGTCGAAAATTGTCCCGAAATTGTGGCAGATATTAATCATGTAACCGATATTTCGCGCGGCACGACTCTCTCGCAGAACGGGGTTCAAGTTCACACCGTTGAGCACGTTTTATCGGCTGTAGCTGGTTTGGGAATTGATAATATCATAATTGCAATAAATAACATCGAGCCGCCGGTCTGTGATGGGAGCGCTATAGAATTTGTGCGAGCTTTGAAACGGGCTGAAATTGTAGAACAAGAAGCGGAGCAAGATATTCTGGTCATAGATAAGATTCTGACCTACTCTGATCCGAAAAAACATGTTGATATTCACATCACACCCGCTGAAAAATTTCAGATTACCTTTTTAATTGACTACAGTGAAATTCCGGCTATCGGCACGCAGTATTCGACCACTTATTCGCTCGAAGACGAATTCGAGACTGATTATGCCGCCGCTCGCACTTTTTGTACTTTGAGTGAAATTGAAGAACTTAAAAATCGCGGCTTAATTAAAGGCGGTAATGTCAATAACGCCGTGGTTTTTGTGGACCGGCATATTGAGGCGAGTGAAGTTGAACGGCTTCGTGAATTATTTGGGATTTCCAGTGATATTTCCATTGGTCAAGGCGGTACGCTAAATGGGGTAGAATTGCGTTATTATAACGAAGCCGTGCGGCATAAAATCGTTGATTTAATTGGCGATTTTGCCCTGCTGGGTGTCCCGATTCAGGGACACGTTATCGCCGCGCGAAGTGGTCACGCCCATAACATTAACTTTGTCCGGAAAATACGCAAGGAATACGAAAAGGTTATGATTAGTAAAAAATACCAGAAGGGCAAAGTTAAAGGGGCTTTATTTGATATTAGCGGCATCGAGCGTATTCTTCCGCATCGTTTTCCATTCTTAATGGTAGATAAAATTGTTGATATGGTTCCCGGTGAATCGGTCACTGCAATTAAAAACGTTACCATAAACGAGCCATTTTTTCAGGGGCACTTTCCGGTCAAACGGGTCATGCCGGGGGTGCTGGTTCTGGAATGCCTGGCGCAGACTGGCGGATTTATGCTTTTGAATACGATTGAAAATCCCGAAAAGGTCTTATTATATTTTACCGGATTGGATGAGGTCAGATTCCGAAAGCCGGTAGTGCCGGGCGACCAGATTCGCCTTGAGGTTAAAATGGTTCAATCCCGTTTATCAATGTGTAAAATGCGAGGCGTCGCTTATGTCAATGATGAAGTCGCTGTTGAGGCAAATATGATGGCTTCGCTAGTGGAATTATAGAATATGAAACAGGTTCATCCTACTGCTATTATTGATTCCCAAGCTCGACTTGGTGAAAATATTTCAATTGGTCCCTACAGTATCATCAGCAACAATGTTGAAATTGGTGACGGCTGTCAGATTGGAAGTCATGTATTAATTTTACCCGGCGCTCGAATCGGTCGTGACTGTAAAATCTTTCATCATGCCGTAATTTCCGAAATTCCCCAGGATCTTAAATTTGCTGGTGAGGAAACCACTGCCGAAATCGGTGAGCGAACGGTCATTCGCGAGTTTGTGACGATCAACCGCGGAACATCTCAGCATTGGAAAACAGTCGTAGGTTCCGATTGCCTTTTGATGGCGTATGTCCATATCGCCCACGATTGCATTGTCGGTAATCAAGTGATTTTGGCTAATGCTGTCAATTTAGCCGGACATGTCGAGATCGAGGACTGGGTTATTGTAGGCGGTTTAGTGGGTGTTCAGCAATTTAGCCGGATCGGTCAGCACTCAATTATCGGTGGACATTACCGCGTTCCTAAGGATGTCCCGCCCTATATTATGGCGGCGCGTGAGCCACTCCGTTATGAAGGTTTGAATCGAGTTGGATTAAAGCGACGGAATTTTCCTCCTGAAACTATTTTGGCTTTGAAACGAGCCTATACCTTGATCTATAATAGTGAATACAACGTTTCCGATGCTATTAAAAAAATCGAAGAAACACCAGAACTGATGATTCCGGAAGTACGCAATGTCATTGAATTCATTAAAAAAAGCTCACGTGGCATTATCTGATATTGAATATTCGGCAATTTCAAAAATTCAAATATTTACGATTCGTTGGATTATTTCTAATTGCCGCCAATTTATCAGCCAATGAGCTAGATCTGACAGCACTGCCCAAAAACCAGGTGCGTGGCGAATTGCAAAATATTTTGCCCAAATTGTGTGCCGGATTAGAATTACCTTGTATTCTTTTAAGTCGTCCTTTCACCCCGGGTGTATTAATTAGCGCTCGCTATAATTGTCCGGATTTACTGGATTCACCTTCAAATCCGGCGGGACTGCCAACTTGCGGGATGGCTGTAGGTGCCACTCCGGATCTTATTATAGCCGGGCAAATTGGTACTGGCCGCTGGCAAGAGGAAACTCTAAATTCCATGGGAATTTACCTCGCTTATGTCTGGGGGAAGCCGACTGCACCGAATCAGATTATTGGCGGAGTCAACCACACCAAAGGCCCGGTTGATTTTCATTTTTTAGATATGTCTCTGGGCTATTTAAAATTATTTCAGTTTAATCAATGGCTTTTTTCCGTTGCCGGCACAGCCCATTTTACTCAAGTCGGAATTCACGTTACCGATAACTTGAATTCGACTGATAATTACAAAGCTAGGAAAAATATTGATTTTATGCTGGTAAATATTACTCTTCAGCGTAACCTGGGTGAGCATTTTCAAATTGGTACCAACCTAACTTTTTCGCCGAAAAGTGTTTCAGGCGGTATCGCGCTAGGAAGTTATTTCTAAGATGGCGGAAGCAGGTAAAATTAGGGCAATCTCAGTTCTGGGTTCGACCGGTTCGATCGGCGTCAATGCTCTAAAGGTTATTTCTGCGAGCCGGGATAGATTTACTGTTAATTACCTTACTGCTGGTCGAAATGGGACTTTACTTATTGAACAGGCTAAGAAATTTCACCCCAAGGCAGTCGCAATCGCAGATGAATCGCAATACCGATTATTAAAAGAGAACCTCTCCGGTACGAGTATTGAGATTTTAGTCGGGAAGGACGGCATACTGGAGATAACCAGTCGTCGGGATGTTGATTTAGTGGTGAATGCTATTGTCGGGATGGCAGGTTTAGAACCGACCTATCGGGCTTTGACTGCCGGTCGTAACGTTGCTCTTTCTAATAAAGAATCACTGGTTATGGCTGGTGAAATTATTATGAACCTAATTGCGCAAAGCGGCTTGAATCTTTTCCCGATTGATAGCGAACATAGTGCCATCTGGCAATGTTTAGCCGGTGAGGATAAAGCAAGTGTTAAGCGTTTGATTTTGACTGGATCCGGTGGACCGTTCCGCGCCCGTCCTCAGGCGGAATTCAAAAGTATTACTCCGGCTGAGGCTCTACGCCATCCGACCTGGACTATGGGGAGAAAAATTACTATTGATTCAGCGACAATGATGAATAAAGGCCTTGAGATTATCGAAGCTTTTTGGTTATTCGGCGTCGAGCCGGAGCAGATCGAGGTTTTAATCCATCCGCAATCGGTAATTCATTCGATGGTGGAATTTTGTGATGGTTCGATCAAAGCCCAACTGGGTTTACCCGATATGCGCTTGCCGATTCAATATGCTATCGGTTACCCTGAGCGTCTGCCGATTATCTGGGAAAAAATTGAATGGGCTAAACTAGGTCCGTTAACTTTCGAGGTGCCGGACCCCGTGAAATTTCCGGCATTACGGCTTGCTTTTGAGGCTTTAAAGCGTGGCGGCACGGCGCCGGCGATTATGAATGTGATCAATGAACTAGCGGTTTATGCTTTTCTGGATGAGAAAATCGGATTTATGGAAATAACTGATATAATTGAAAAAGCGCTGAATGAGATTCCGGTTATTGATAAGCCGAATATAGAAGATATTTTAAATGTTGAACCAATGGCACGGGAATTTTTTGGTAATTTTATAAGGTAAAGAAAGGAAGAGTTATAGATGCTTTATACTATTTTAGCGGTTTTGATTGTAATTGGCGGAGTGGTTATTGCGCACGAATTGGGACATTTTGTTTTTGCTAAATTGACCGGTATGCGGGTGGAGGTCTTTTCAATCGGTTTTCCTCCCAAAATAATTAGTAAGAAAATCGGTGAAACCGAATACCAGCTCTCGGCAATTCCTCTGGGCGGCTATGTCAAAGTCTCCGGCGTAATTGACGAGAGTTTTGATACTACCGCCGCCGAAAGCAATGAGCCTTGGACATTCGCCGGTAAAAAGACTTGGCAAAAACTACTTTTTATTTCCGGCGGAGTAATTTTCAATGTCCTTTTTGCTTTCGTGATTTTCAGCGGATTGACTATGCACGAGGGAATTTATGAACCGGTAGATAAACCGATCGTGGAAAGCGTTGCTCCTGGTTTACCGGCGGATTCGTTGGGAATCAAACCTGGTGATATAATCCTTGCGATTAATGGCACAGCGGTAGAATCTTGGAGCAGTATGACCGAGTTGATTCACAGTCATCCCTATGATTCTATTTTAATTAAATGGCAGAGTGGCGGCACGATTTACGAAAAGAAGGTAAAGCCAGCCGCTAATAAAATATTGAAGGGGTCTGAATTAGTCGAAGTTGGTCTGATTGGAATTTCGCCGACGATGAATCACCGCCCGGCAAAATTTTTCGAATCGCTTGATAATGGTATTCAAAATACCTGGTACTGGCTTAAGATAACCGTAATTTCCTTGAAAATGCTCATTACTGGCGAAGAATCTATAAAAAATATCGGTGGACCGATTTTCATTGCCCAATTAGCTGGAGAGACGGCTAAATTCGGATTTGGCTCCCTTCTAAACCTGATTGCGATTATAAGTCTCAATTTGGCACTTATTAACATTTTACCAGTACCGGCTTTTGACGGCGGGCATCTTCTGATTACTTTAATTGAAGCTATTAAACGCCGTCCACTTTCGGTTAACGCCAAGGTGCGCATCCAGCAAATTGGTATAGCGATTATCTTAATTTTAACGGTGCTGGTTCTTTTTAACGATATTTCCCGTATTCTTAAGTGGTAGAAACGGAAGTTCGTCGTTAGTAGCGGGTAATTAAGCTCAGTCCGCATCCTATTTTCAAAGGCACTTGCCTGAATCCTGAAACCGAGCTGGCTTTTACGCTGAATAAGCTCCCGCAGGTTGACGGATTTTGTCAATATCTGTCGAAATTCCACTGAATATTTATTGAGAATAATTAGAAAACACCCGCAATTACCCAATTATTTAAAAATCCTGCTTTCCAACTTCCGAAATAATCAATAAAATTGGAGTGATTTTAACGGAGAAGTGTTTATGAAGAAAATCTATCGTTCGAGAACTGACCAAAAGTTAGCCGGAATCTGCGGCGGGTTAGGTGAAATTTTTAACATTGACTCGAACCTAATTCGTCTGGCGTTGGTCTTTGCCACGATTCTAACTGGATTTTTTCCATTATTGATTACCTATATTGTGGGGTGGATCATTATTCCGGAGGGACCGGTAGAAGGGAAAGGTTAAGACTGAGTTAAGGCTAAGATTAGGCGGGAGTGTCGAAGATTCTCGACTATTAGGAGCGGATGTCGTTATGCTGGGCACTTTGGTAAATGTCGGGATGGTGTTACTGGGCAGTAGTCTGGGATTACTGTTGCACACCCGATTGCCGCGCAAATTTACAGTGATTGTCTTCCAAGTGATCGGGTTATTTACCTTGTTTCTCGGTTTCAGTATGGCGTTGAAAACTACTAATTTTTTGATTATGGTTTTCAGTGGCGCGCTGGGAGCGGTGATCGGTGAATTATGTAAAATAGAGGAGGCAATCAATAATCTCGGTGAAAATCTCAAGCGTCGTTTAAAAAGCGATAATGATAAATTCGCTGAAGGTTTGGTTACTGCCTTTCTGATGTTCTGTATGGGTTCAATGACTATTTTAGGCGCTTTTGAAGAAGGGATGGGTGGCGAACCGAATTTGTTATTAGCGAAATCACTGCTGGATGGATTTTCTTCAATGATTTTGTCTGCCGGTCTGGGAGTTGGAGTTTTGTTATCTGTGATCCCGTTGTTCCTTTATCAAGGTGGTTTGACGCTTTTAGCTGGTCTCTTGGGTGATGTTTTAAATCCAACTGTGATTAATGAAATGACGGCTGTCGGGGGTTTATTGCTGATCGGTCTCGGGTTGACGATTCTGGAAATTAAGACCATCAAGGTGGTTAATATGTTGCCCGGTCTGGTTGTAGCAATAATTCTGGCTGGCATTTTTCTGTAGTTGATTTTCTGATTGTCAGCGCCGTTCGAATGAGTTTTATATCAGTCAATGATTTCAAATTTAAAAAATATCAGGTTTAGTAAAATCTTACTTATAATCTGTCTGATATTTAATTCGAGGCTTTTAGCTGATGATAAGCCTAAAACTGCGTTGGTGTTAAGTGGGGGCGGGGCACGTTGTTTTGCCCAAATTGGGGTGATTAAAGCACTGGAGGAAATCGGCTTTTATCCCGATTTTATCGTTGGGACAAGTTTTGGGGCTCTTATTGGGGCTTTGTATGCTGGTGGGAGTACCCCTCAAGAAATCGAGGAATTTATTGCTAATACACGCTGGAACCGAGTTTTGGCATCTCAGCCATTTCGCGATATTGAATTTGTATCCCAGAAGATTAGGACTTTACCAGAGTTGTTTACCTTGCGGTTTGATGAGAACTTCAATGTGATATTTCCCCGTAATTTGTTATCAACGCAAGCTTTACAAGAACGTATCTTTGAAATGACGATCTATCCGGAGTATTATGCTGGATCGGATTTCGATAGTCTGGCAATCCCGTTACGAATCATCGCCACTGATCTAAAAACAGGCAAAATGGTTGTTCTGAGTAACGGCAATCTTGCCCGTTCGGTTACTGCCAGTTCGGCTTTTCCAATTATTCTAGCGCCGGTCAAGTATGGAACATATCTTTTAGCCGATGGTGGCTTGACCGACAATGTCCCGATTGATGTGGCACTCGATTTGGGGGCTGAATTCATTGTAGCTGTGGACGTTAGTAGTAAAATAGTGCCGCTGGCGGAAAATTTCGATGTATTTGACATTTTTGGGCAGGCGATGAATACTTTAGCCTATCCTTCTGATACGAAAAATCTCGAATTGGCTGATGTTCTCATCCGACCAGAGATAGACCATATTACTTCGACCGATTTCGATTCACTGAATTCTCTAGTCGAGAGTGGCTATCGCAGTTGCCAGAAATATTGGGGAAAAATACAACCTTATGCAGACAATATTTGTAAATCACCGGATTTTTTAGAAAATGCCATAAATAAATTAAATAATACTTCAATCAACCAAATTAAATATTCCAGTGATCAGGCAACCCGCGAGTACATTTTACGGCGTGAAATGGAGTTAAAAGAAGGTGACCGGTGGAATTTAAAACTGGCACAACGCAGTATGAAAAACCTGTATAGTACCGGATTATTTAAAAATGTTTACCTGTCTTTGTCTGAGGTTGATTCCAGTCGAGCGGATTTATTAGTCGAAGTTGAAGAACACGAACGCACGGCATTCAGTTTCGGGGCGCGTTATGATAGCGAGCGTAAAGCGAGTGCCTTTATTTCCGGAAAGTATCGAAATTTACTGGGCAGAGGCATTGACAATCAGGTTAATTTGATTATCAGTGACCTTTTGTTTCGGGCAGAATGGAATTCCCGAACTATTCGTGTGCTTAGTTCGAATTTTACCGGTTATACTTCTTTGTATCATTTGAATGAAAGTATCCCGCTTTATAATAATGATGGGCGACGCGTCGAATCCGGTAAATTATACCGAACCGGACTGGAGGCTAATGCCGGAATCCAGATCAAACGGGTCGGACTAACCGCCTTTGGTCTGAAATGGGAAAATACTGTTGCCGATTCTACCATCCATTATATTCCCCGCGTTAATCATGATAACTACTCGGTTGGCAGTTTAACTCTGCGGATATTAGTTGATAATGTTGATGATCCCGATTTACCTAAATCTGGTCGAGTAAATGATATTCGGTATGAACATTCAATCGAACGAGATCACTTAAAGCAATTCGATCGAATATCGGTCGAATCAGTGACCTATGAAACTTTCGATGAAAAATATACTTTTTCGACTACTCTTCATCTTGGTTATTTGAATAAAGTGCTGAATCATTACGAGCAATTCCGACTTGGTGGATTAAATTCGTTGCCTGGTTATCATCAGGATGAATTATGGGGTTCGATGATAGGTGTGCTCGGGCTGGGATGTAGGGCGCCTTTGACTTCCGGTATCTATTATCGTCTGTCCGGAATGGTTGGCAATGTATGGGATGGATTCAGTGATTTTGATTGGAGACAATCTCGAGCAGGTATCAGTCTTGGGATTGTTATACCGACACCGATTGGACCGATTTCGGCTGATTATGGCATTGGTTCTCATAATCACCGGCTTTTCTATATTTCAGTCGGACGTTACTTTTAATGATCTCAAAGCAATCAAATCAATCGTCAAGTCATTCTTGACTGGCTTGATAGTTAACTCGATTACTGAGGTTTAATCTTTGGTGATTTCGTTGAAGATCAGCATCTCAGTGCTGTAAGCGGTTTTGTCTATTCCATTTACCCGAAACAAAGTCTCGAAATAGCGCGGCATGTAGCCGTATTTCTCGATAAATTTTTGTTCAATTTGTTTGCGGGAATCAGTCTGAGTAAGTTGATTAACGACTTCGGGTGCTCCTAAGGAATGGTAGGAAGCGATGATAAAAATGGAATTATCAGCTGGGCCAGGTAGTTTAACCGCTAACACAAGGTCTTCGTTCAATCCGGTGGAATGTAAATTGGTTTGGAAGGTGCGACAAGAATCACCGTTGGTGTAAGTGATGATGTGAGGCAGAATCTCGAAACTAAAGTGCGATTGAGTCAAAGTGTGTTTGAGGATATAAAGTGTCTTAATACTGCCGAGGAAAATTATATTGTATTCGCCTAATGTTTGAGGAGTAATCAAGGATGATCTTCTTAAAATTGGTTTTTGTCCGACAGAGTTTAAGATCGAGAGAACGGGCGGCAAACTCCAAATACTATGATAGGGGAAATAGGGTTCATCGGAAGGTTTGAGTACATTTTCGGGAAACTGGCTTTGGAGAGCATTAAAATCTTCGTATGAATTGACGCGTCCATGCCGAATGGTTATATTGCTTCTGAATTTTTCACTGTAATCGTCAAAGAAAAAATGGTTGCCCAAAACAATCAGTACGGGTTGTTTGGATTGGAGATACTCGCTCCAGATTGGATCTTTTTTGTCAATGACCCGGTAGGACGCAAGCTGGTTTTGAAGGTTAAAATTATAAATTATTGCGATTATTAATAAAATTAGTAGTGCGACGATTAGGGTTATTTTGTATTCACGAACCATAAAGCGCAAGATTCGCTTGGGGTGGTAGGTATTTTCTAAAGCCGGAATGAAA
>JAGNGI010000001.1:0-51341 GCA_018002295.1 Fidelibacterota bacterium | reverse complement strand
AAAATTATAAATTATTGCGATTATTAATAAAATTAGTAGTGCGACGATTAGGGTTATTTTGTATTCACGAACCATAAAGCGCAAGATTCGCTTGGGGTGGTAGGTATTTTCTAAAGCCGGAATGAAAATGACATCGTATTGGCCTTTGGGAATTCGCAGACGATATTTGTCGTCCTTGCCTTCATCGTAGTAATAATTTTGCAATTTCTTGCGCAGGTTATAAGTATGGGTACGGACGATGGTATCTTCGGCTGGATTAAAATTGGCATCTTTGCCGAAAAATTCGATTGCGATCGAAATTTCTTTTAATTTTTTTCCCCTTTCAGCTGCTTCAAATAGGTATGTCAAGTAGGAAGCATAAATCTTAGAAGAGCTGAACTCTTTACTCTGCAGAATTTTTTCTAATAATTTTTTGCGGGTTTGCTCATTAATCATCTATTGATACTTTAACAATATTTTTAACAAAAGCCAAGAAAAAGTTGTATGACATGTTTAACAATGTTAAAAAAGGTTATTCACAGTTTTTATCTTTATTGTTAATGAAATAATGCGTCTATTTCAAGCGATTTTTGATTTGAACAAAGTAGATCGGATTTTTGGAATTTGCCGGGAGATATTAACCAAAGACTCTCAGCAAGCGGCTAAGTCTCAATTAAAAAAGAGGTGAAATTTTATGGGGAAAGCCAAAATATTTAAAAAGGAATGGTTAATTGTAGGGGTAATTATTCTTACGATGAAAAGTATTGCCAGTCCCGCCAGTACAGTTCGCGGAGTTGTTACGGATTCGCTGACATCTAAAACTTTGGTCGGAGCCAATGTATTTCTGGTAGGAACGGCTCTGGGGAGTGCCACGGATATCGAGGGTAATTATCGCATCGAGTCGGTGCCATCTGGCAATTATGTATTACGAGTTACATATATCGGTTATAAGAATAAGGAATACAACGTTGTAGTACCCGAAGACGGGACGGTTATCCAGGACGTGAAATTGAGCCCCGATGTGATTCGGGGGCAGGAAGTAATCGTTCGGGGACAAGCAATAGGCCAAGCGGCAGCCATTAATCAGCAGATTACATCGGCGACAATCATCAACGTCGTATCGGAGGAAAAGATTCAGGAATTACCCGACGCCAATGCCGCCGAGGCTATTGGCAGATTACCGGGCGTTTCGGTTCTACGATCTGGAGGCGAAGCCAATAAAGTTATTTTACGTGGTTTGGAAGATAAATTTACAAACATTACCATTGATGGAATCAAAATTCCACCTACCGACGAAACAAGTAGAGGGGTTGATTTAAGCACCTTATCACAGAGTACATTGGCAGGCATTGAATTATACAAAGCTATAACTCCGGACAAAGACGGGGATGCCTTAGCGGGAACCATTAATCTTGTTACTAAAAAAGCACCGATTGCTCGCAAGGTAAAAGTAGATTTTAAAGGTATTTATAACGATTTGATGAAGTCGGCTAATCAATATGATTTATCTGTTCAATATGGTGAAAGGTTTATTAACAATATTCTGGGCGTGCAGATGACCGGTAATATGGAAAAGCGCATCAGGAGCAATGAGAGAATCACCTTAGACTACAATCAGAATCCGACACAGTCCGACGCAGGTTATTTTATTGATGATTTTATACTTGAGTTTACTGATGAAATTAGGAAAAGGGATGGATTTAGCCTTTTGCTCGATATTAATACACCGGACGAAGGCTCGATACGTTTTAATAATGTTTTTGGAAGAACCAAACGGGATTATTTCTGGTATTCAAGGGATTATCCTTCCAATGGAGGGGGCGATCAGTCTGGTAATCCGGAATATGATTATCGAGATCGCGAACAAGAAATAAAGACTTTTAGCAGTTCTATTCACGGTGATAATAAACTATTCAACTTTGGGATAAATTGGGGCTTATCTTTTAGTGAATCGGAATCGCGTCATACCTTCGATTATGAAGCATATTTTGTCGAGCCTAATGGAATGAATCCTTCACCAAAAGTTCAATCTAATCCTAAGCAATTAATTGATTATGCGGTCAACGATTTTTCGGCAGCTAATTTATACTGGGTGTATTATCGTCCGCAACATAATTATGATAAAGAACGAACATTATATTTGAATATTGATCGGCAGTATTCTTTTGCACAGACTTTTTCAGGTCAATTTAAATTCGGCGGTAAGTATAAAATAAAGGACAGATCAAATGTAAGAAGTGAATATTTTACCCCATATTATCTTGGTAAATGGCAAAAGTATGAAAAACTGCCCGATGGTACGATTAGAGAAAAAGATTTCTCCGGTACTTATTTTGAAGAATGGTACAATAAAGAGGTTCTCTTTATTCCTATTTCAGAATTCTATAGTAGCCACGAATCAAGAAATATTTATGATTCTTATGCATTAGATCCATTGATTGATAGAGATAGGATGCGGCAGTGGTGGTATCTAAACCGATATGGGGTTGATGTCACTGGCAATATAGATGAAGTATGGACTAATCCATTGATAAAATATGATGATTATGATATTACCGAAAGGGTCAGTGCCGGTTACCTAATGAATACTTTAAATATTGGTCAAGCGGTAACTTTTATTGCCGGTGTTCGGGTAGAAAATGAAGATAATGATTATATCTCCTGTTATATGCCTAATATGGTGTCGGGTTTTCCTGTGCCAGCCAACTCGATTCTCGATACCACTTCCAGTAGTTCCCAAACTGTTTGGTTGCCAAATTTTAATCTGGCAATTTCGCCATTCAGTTTTATGAAATTACGGTTAGCCGCATATAAAGCTCTTGCTCGGCCTGATTTTAATATGCGTCTGGAAAGATATATAGCCGGTCGTCCGGCTGAGGTTGGGACTAGCTTACAAGTTTATGTTGGCAATCCAAATTTGAAGACCGCCCAAGCATGGAATTATGAGATTAACACATCATTTTTTGGCGATGCTATTGGATTAATTTCGGTTTCGGCCTATTATAAAGAAATCGAAGATATGTTTCACATGCTGAATAATTTCAATACGACAGCGGTGAAAGATGATCAAGGAGTCTATCAAGATACCCTTATGCAACGCTTTGGGATAAAATGGTCAAGTCAAATGGGCTCAGCGGCTTATAATTTGACGCTTCCTTATAATTCGCCTAAACCGACCAAAGTATGGGGATTTGAATTCGAGCATCAGATTAATTTTACTCATCTACCCGGATTTCTTAAATATTTTGTATTAAGCTATAATGCTTCTGTGGTACGTTCAGAAGCCTATATCTGGGCTTCAAAAATTGATTCAGTCTATTATGATCCGCCAGGGCCTGCACCGGCAACCTATAAGAAATTCTATGTGCTTACAGAAAGAAAGCAAAAATTAGAGGGGATGCCGGAATTCTTTGGTAACGTTGCTTTGGGTTATGATATAAAGAGGTTTTCGGGAAGAATTTCGGTTTTCCATCAGGGGGAATATAATATTTCCTATTCCGCTTCTGGTTTAAGTGATCGGGTGAATAATCCATTTACGCGCGTAGACCTGACCCTGAAACAGGGATTAAATGATAATATTTCGGTATTCCTTAATGTATCCAATTTAACCGATATTGAAGAAGGCAGTTCAATCTATAATAGAGTATATGATCGGAAATTGTTTAGAAATAGTGAAAGGTACGGAATAACTGCCGATTTTGGTATTAACATAAAACTTTGATAGCAATGAAACCGGAAAATATTTTTATTAGAAAGGAGGTTGTAATCAAAAGTAAAGAGTTAATTATTGATCTATTAAAGCGAAAAAATTAGCATGAAAGGAGAAATTATGTTAAAGGAAAAAATTGGGGCAATTGTTATCATTACTTTTCTGTTATTTGCAGGACTGTATGGACAGGATGTCATTGTTACGTTAGTACCGTATGATGGTTCGGAAGCCACATTTCTGCAAAATCAGATAAAGGCTGATACATTAGCCTCGGGTGGATTATTGGCAAATCATGTATATGAACTGCAAAGAGATGGATACTATTATGCCAATGCTACCTTCACGGTGCCGCCTGGTGCGACCTTACGTTTGAGAGCACAGGAAGGCACAGGCAAGAAGCCGATTGTATATTTGTGGGAGACAGGCACAGGTTCTTCGCCGACGCGGCCGCCGGGCTGGTTTGTGACATTGAATGGTGGTAATATTGAGTTGAAAGATATTTGTATAGCTGGTTATTATGAATGGGAGCCTGAACGGGTTAGCGGAGTACAGGGTGGTTTGATCAGCACCTCAGCCGCGGGAGGTTCGATAGTCATAGATGGAGCTATATTGTCTAATACCAATGGTAATCATATTCGTACTAATCAGAATGTATTTAAGGTAAAGGTGACGAACACGATATTTGCGAATATGGGAGCATTGACGACCTCGAATTTAGGTGCTGGTAAGGGCTTGGATTTGCGAGATGTACGAGTTGATTCGTTGATATTGGTCAATAATACATTTGTGAATTATCAGGATCGTGCGGTACGACATTATACGACGGATCCGACGAAGGGTCCGATAATGTATGGCTTGATAGACCATAATACCTTTATCAATGGGATGGGCTATCATGGTTTATTATCGCTTGGCAATGTAGGGCCGGAGATAATAATCACGAATAATTTATTTATGGATGCTTTTGCATTAGGTGAGGACTCGACGGATGCGACACGAGCGGCGGAATGGGCTAACACAGGAGAGACCTATCCGAACGGTAATAACAAGATAACATGGATATTCTCGACGCCGAATGATACGACCCAGTGGACGGTATCGAAGAATTATTGGGCGATAAGTGATTCTGGCTGGGCATTTTTGAATGATTTTAATTTTGGGCCGGGCTCGCCGTTATCGGATCATATATATGGTAAGTTAGGTTCGGGTGCATCGCAGGCATTTACGCAGACTAATATAGCGTTAGGCAACACGCCGCGGTTAATGACCAACATGATGCGCTGGTATGAGAGCCCGACAGGAGGCAATAAGACTAAGAATACGCCTTCGGACTTATTTGTAGTGGAGCGGGATGATTATGATCGCCGGTTACTGGAATACTACCGCGATACCTTGGATGCATCCTATCCTGAGACTCATTCTGCCTTTGTAGGAGCCGATAATAATTATCCTGTGGGTGACCTAAATTGGTTTCCCGAATTAAAAGCTCAATGGGAACAGGGCGTTATTATCCAGCCTACAGAAGTCGTAGTAATCTTGGAGCCGTATGATGGTGAAAGTGAAGCCACATTTCTGCAAAATCAGATAAAGGCTGATACATTAGCCTCGGGTGGATTATTGGCAAATCATGTATATGAGCTTAAAAGAGATGAATACTATTTTGCCAACGCTACCTTCACGGTGCCGCCTGGTGCGACCTTACGTTTGAGAGCACAGGAAGGCACAGGCAAGAAGCCGATTGTATATTTGTGGGAGACAGGCACAGGTTCTTCGCCGACGCGGCCGCCGGGCTGGTTTGTGACATTGAATGGTGGTAATATTGAGTTGAAAGATATTTGTATAGCTGGTTATTATGAATGGGAGCCTGAACGGGTTAGCGGAGTACAGGGTGGTTTGATCAGCACCTCAGCCGCGGGAGGTTCGATAGTCATAGATGGAGCTATATTGTCTAATACCAATGGTAATCATATTCGTACTAATCAGAATGTATTTAAGGTAAAGGTGACGAACACGATATTTGCGAATATGGGAGCATTGACGACCTCGAATTTAGGTGCTGGTAAGGGCTTGGATTTGCGAGATGTACGAGTTGATTCGTTGATATTGGTCAATAATACATTTGTGAATTATCAGGATCGTGCGGTACGACATTATACGACGGATCCGACGAAGGGTCCGATAATGTATGGCTTGATAGACCATAATACCTTTATCAATGGGATGGGCTATCATGGTTTATTATCGCTTGGCAATGTAGGGCCGGAGATAATAATCACGAATAATTTATTTATGGATGCTTTTGCATTAGGTGAGGACTCGACGGATGCGACACGAGCGGCGGAATGGGCTAACACAGGAGAGACCTATCCGAACGGTAATAACAAGATAACATGGATATTCTCGACGCCGAATGATACGACCCAGTGGACGGTATCGAAGAATTATTGGGCGATAAGTGATTCTGGCTGGGCATTTTTGAATGATTTTAATTTTGGGCCGGGCTCGCCGTTATCGGATCATATATATGGTAAGTTAGGTTCGGGTGCATCGCAGGCATTTACGCAGACTAATATAGCGTTAGGCAACACGCCGCGGTTAATGACCAACATGATGCGCTGGTATGAGAGCCCGACAGGAGGCAATAAGACTAAGAATACGCCTTCGGACTTATTTGTAGTAGAGCGTGATGATTATGATCGCCGGTTACTGGAATACTATCGCGATACCCTCGATGCGACTTACTCGAGCTCATCTCCAGCTTATACTGGTGCTGATAAGGGATACCCAGTTGGTGATCTTAACTGGTATCCTATTTTGAAAGCTAAATGGTTGAAAGGTGAAGATGCGGCTATTGCTGAATATACCTCTACAAAAGCGTCAAAATTTATGCTCAAGCAGAACTATCCGAATCCGTTCAACCCGACTACTCAGATTGCATTTGATCTGGATAAATCCGGTTATACGACTCTAACGATCTATAACTTGTTGGGACAGATGGTGGACAAACCGGTAGCCAAACACTTACCGGCTGGTTCTTATCGAGTTACTTTTGATGCCAGTCATTTAGCCGGTGGTATGTATTTTTATAAACTGGAATGTGCTGGTCAGGTTAATGTTCGTAAGATGATGTTGTTGAAGTGATTTCTATTAGAATATTAATCTGAAATGGGTAATGGGTTGGGAGGATGTAATGTCCTCCCAACCCATATTTTTACCAATTGAGTAAATATGAAGGCTAAAGATAACCATAAGAAAAAATTTTATTTGTCGGGCTTGATTCTGATCGCCTTTATCCCGCTGATTGGAAGAGCGGCATTGAATCAAGAAATTAAACCAACCTCAACCTGGTCGGTGCGGATGGCGGAATCGGTTATCCAGCGGCATCCGCAACCATGGTTGCTCGAAAGTCCAGACGAACCTAAATGGGAGTATACTTACGGACTGGTTATGAAATCCATTCTGGATGTTTGGGAAAAAACCGGTGAACAAAAATATTTCCAGTATGTCGAGTCCTATTATGAATATTTTATTGACGATAGCGGCCGCATTTTAACTTACCGTCCAGAAGAGTATAACCTTGACCGGATCAATGCTGGTAAACCCCTTTTTCGGCTCTATGCCGAAACCGGCAAGGTCAAATACCAAAAGGCACTGATGAATTTGCGGCAACAAATGACGACTCATCCGCGTACCAAAGAAGGTGGTTTCTGGCATAAGAAAATCTATCCGCATCAAATGTGGCTGGACGGTTTATATATGGCAGGACCTTTTTTAGCTCAATATGCGGTGGTCTTTAATGAGCCGGCATTATTTGATGATGTCATCAAGCAATTTATTTTAATCGAAGAAAAAACGCGCGATCCACAAACCGGTTTGCTCTACCATGGCTGGGACGAGAGTGGTCAGCAAGCCTGGGCTAATCCAGAAACCGGTTGTTCTCCCAATTTTTGGGGACGCGCGATGGGCTGGTACGCTATGGCGCTGGTTGATGTGCTCGATTTTTTACCCGCTGATCATCATGGGCGACCAGAAATCATCGCTATTTTAAAGCGATTAGCGGATGCTGTTGTTAAAGTGCAGGATCCGACAACCGGCGTTTGGTATCAAGTTCTGGATAAAGGTGGCCAGCCAGGTAATTATTTGGAATCCTCGGCGTCCTGTATGTTTGTCTATTCCTTAGCCAAAGGCGTTCGGCTCGGCTATCTTGATCCGGTTTACCTTGATGCAGTTAAGAAAGGATATTCCGGCATTTTGAATCAGTTTATCGAAGTGGATTCCGCCGGACTGGTCAATATCAACCAAGCTTGCGCAGTAGCTGGGCTGGGCGGTAAACCTTACCGTGACGGTTCTTACGATTATTATGTGAGCGCCAAAACTGCGCGCAACGATCCCAAAGCCGTCGGGCCATTTATTCTGGCAAGTCTGGAAATGGAAATGCTGGATGAAAAGTGGAAATAATTATTTGAATAAATAAATGAAAGTGTAACTAGTACAAAATGAAAAAATTATCGCCTGTTCATCGCCATCTACGTCTGAATCTGACAATTATCATTCTGTTGGGAATGATTTGTACCTGGGGAATTGCTCAAACTCCCGAATCGGGTTGGAATCAAGTACCAGCAATTCTGGAAAAAATCGTTCCCCCCGAATTCAATGCCAAAGATTTCAACATCACTGATTACGGCGCTATCGGTGATGGTCAATTCGATTGCACTCAGGCTTTCGCTAAGGCAATTGATGCCTGTCATAAAGCCGGAGGCGGACGCGTCGTCGTACCGTCCGGTAAATTTCTGACGGGTGCTATTCATCTGAAAAGTAATGTCAATCTGCATATTACCGGTGAAGGAAATATTCTATTCAGCCGAGACATACATCAATATTTGCCGGTCGTATTTACCCGATTTGAAGGGGTGGAATGTCTGAATTATTCGCCTTTTATCTATGCCTATGAGCAAGAGAATCTGGCTGTCACCGGATCGGGTACCATTGATGGTCAGGCTGATAATGAAACCTGGTGGAATTGGGTGATGAACAAGAAATTCGGCTGGAAAGAAGGAATGCCGAATCAGGAAAAAGACCGTGATTTATTGATGGAAATGGCAGATAAAAATGTACCGGTAAAAGAACGTATCTTCGGTGAAGGCCATTATTTACGGCCGAATTTTATCCAGTTTTATAAGTGTAAAAATATTCTGATTGAAGGCGTTACGCTTAAGCAATCACCTATGTGGGAAATTCATCCAGTGCTGTGTGAAAACGTAACCGTCAAAAAAGTTACCGTCATCAGCCACGGTCCTAATAACGATGGCTGTGATCCCGAAAGTTGCCGCAATGTCTTGATCAAAGACTGTTATTTCGATACTGGCGATGATTGTATCGCCATAAAATCCGGACGCAATGGCGACGGACGACGTCTCAAAGCCCCGAGCGAAAATATCATTATTCAAGACTGTCGAATGAAAGACGGGCATGGTGGTGTAGTAATCGGCAGTGAAATGTCGGGCAACGTCCGGAATGTCTTTGCGGAAGATTGTATTATGGATAGTCCTAACCTGGATCGAGCTTTGCGGATTAAAACCAATTCCCTGCGGGGTGGAATCGTTGAGAATATCTACATGCGCAACGTCACTGTCGGGGTTGTCAGTGACGCGGTTATTCGAATTTACTTCTACTATGCCGAAGGAGACGTTGGTCAGCATACGCCGATTGTCCGTAACATTTACGTCGAAAATGTAACCAGCCAGGCAAGCGATTATGCTTTATTTTTACAAGGTTATGAAAGGTCGCCTATATCTAATGTGCAACTTAGTAATTGTCGTTTTAACGGTGTAAAAAAGCCCAACATTATTAAAAATGTGGAAGGCTTAAAGATGAAGGACGTCTATATCAATGGCGAACTGCAATGAAATCAATCGCCAGTCAACTGATCAATCGTCCTTAATAAAACAAATTCGTTTATCAATACTATCTTTGAATCATACCGATTTTTACCTGATCTTGTTTCTCGGTTTGTTTATCGTCTGCCAATCAACGGCATTTGCTCAGCAATTGGCATTTCCTGGCGCGGAAGGATTTAGCCGGTTCACCTCCGGTGGCCGCGGTGGTAAAGTCATTCCTGTAACGAACTTAAATGATAAAGGTCCGGGCAGTTTGCGAGCCGCAATAGAAACCAATGGCGCCCGAACAATTGTTTTCAGGGTTTCAGGCACGATTGCTTTAAAATCCGAACTGACTATTCAGAATGGCAATCTAACGATCGCTGGTCAAACTGCGCCGGGCGACGGTATTTGTATTCGTAATTACCCTTTGATAATTGCGGCTGATAATGTCATAATCCGCTATCTCCGTGTCAGGTTGGGTGACGAATGTAAAGTTGAAGGCGACGCCATTTCTGCCATTTTCCAGAAAGATATTATTATAGATCATTGTTCGTTCAGCTGGGGCACGGATGAAGTCGCTTCGATCCGCGATAATGTCAACTCCACCGTTCAATGGTGTCTAATCAGCGAGAGCCTTACTCATTCGATTCATCACAAAGGCGACCACGGTTATGGCGGCATCTGGGGCGGTCAGGGGGCGACTTTCCACCATAATCTAATTGCGCATAATTCCAGTCGCAATCCGCGCTTCAATGGTAGTCGCTATAGTCACAAGCCGGAAGCCGAGTACGTTGATTTCCGTAATAATGTGATTTTCAATTGGAGTTTTAATAGTGCCTACGGCGGCGAAGGTGGCCATCAGAATATTATCGCCAATTATTATAAAGCCGGTCCCGCTTCGGAGTGTCCCGACCGAATTGTCGAGCCATGGGACAGCACCGGTCAGTGGTACGTTGCCGAAAATTTTGTGTTTGGATTTCCAGCCATTACGGCGGATAATTGGGCGGGCGGTGTACAAGGTAAGTTTCGCAATTTTGGGCGCGTTGATCAACCTTTTGCGGCGGCGCCGGTCGCTACTCATTCGGCGGAAGTGGCATACGAATTAGTATTGGCAAACTGCGGTGCTGTTCTGCCCAAACGCGATGCGGTGGATGAACGTCTGGTGGCGGAAGTTCGGGATGGGATTGTTCATTTTGGTAAAAATGGCATTATTGACTCTCAGAGGGAAGTTGGCGGCTGGCCGACCTTGAATTCTACTACACCGGTCAAAGACGCAGATCAAGATGGTATGGCAGACGACTGGGAACTGACAAATGGCTTTAATCCCAACGACCCGAACGACCGTAACGGCGATTTTGACGGTGACGGTTACACTAATCTTGAAGAATATTTAAATAGTCTGGATAAATTATATTATTAAAATGTTTCGGAAAAAGGTAAATCTGGTAATTGAAAAAAGTGGTAGCGTCGTTATAACTGCAGGTCTTTTATGAGAAAAATTGTCGTCATGACGTTTCTGCTGATTTGTCTGGCTCAAATTGTGACTGCCTCCGAAGAATTCGATAACCTGATGATTGTTGATCAAAGTGGCGCGGGACAATTTACCTCGATCACGGCGGCGCTGGCGGCTTTACCGGATATGGCTTATCAACGGGTGGTTATTTTTATTCGAAATGGTACTTACGAGGAAAAAATTCGATTAGACCAGAATTATGTCACTCTTCGCGGTGAAAATCGCGACAGCACCATTATCCGTTTCTGTCAGAAACGCACTGATTGGGAAGCCAGCAAGGATTATATCGGACCGGCAGTCGTCAATATCTATGCCGACGACATTATTTTGGAAAATTTGACGGTGGAAAATACTCAGCCGGAGATTGAACCGCATGCCTTCGCTATTTATGGAAAAGGAACTCGCACAATTTTACGGAACTGCAACCTGCTGGGAAAAGGCGGCGATACTGTTTCGCTCTGGAATTATCAGCAGGGTTTGTATTACCATTCTAATTGTTATTTTCGCGGGGCGGTTGATATGGTTTGCCCGCGCGGCTGGTGTTTTATCCGCGATTCGCAATTTTTCGAGGTAAAGACCTCGGCGACGATCTGGCATGATGGTCATTACGATCCGGATCAGAAATTCGTTATAGTAAATTCCACTTTTGACGGCGTACCGGATTTTCAGCTGGGACGCCATCATTACGACGCTCAATTTTTCCTTATCAATTGTAATTTTTCGGAAAATATGGCAGATCAGCCGATCTATCTGAAAACTTATGACGATGTCAGTCGCAATAATCCTTATTTGTGGGGCGAACGTAAATATTTCTTTAATTGCCGGAAAGCGGGCAAAGCTTTCGATTGGTATCGTAATAATCTCGCGACAGCTCCTGGAAAACCGCAACCGGAAGAAATAACACCAGCCTGGACTTTTGCTGACCGCTGGGATCCGGAATCAAGCGCGCCTGTTACGGTTACAGCTTATCGCATTGATGGTCGAACAGTTGAATTAACTTTTAGTGAAAGTGTGACGGTAGGTGGCAATCCGATTTTTATGAGTCAGACCGGCTTTAAATTTAGCATTATGCCTCAGCGTTTTACCGACAATTGCCGCTTGATATTTTTTGCAGAGCGGCCAATATCCCAAAAAGACCTGACGGGTGAAATGAGGCTTGTAGAAGGGAAAATAATTGCCTCGCAAGCTTACGTTACCGAGCGAGGCGTAGCTCGTAATTTTAGAATTATTAACAATTAGATATGAATTTTAGGTTAAAAAATAAAAATAATATCAGGGAGTCACCAATGTCTAAACCAAGATTAATAATCGTAGCAATGCTGTTTTTAACAAGTGTTTTTTCTTGTAATGACCGTTCTGCTAAAGAGCGTCCAGACCTGTCGCTTTCCTTTAAAATAATTGTAAAAAATCCTACCAAACAGGTTCGTAAAGACGCGATGGTTAGAATAAATCTGGCTGACATAAAAGCCAAATACCCGGATTTTAATCCGGACGCTTGGGTAATTTTCGCCGGTGAGACGGAAATCCCCTCTCAGCTAAATGCGGAGAAAACCGAAATTTTATTCGTTACCGATTTTGCTCCTTCCGAGAAGAAAACCTTCACAATTCATTATGCTAAGGAAGGAACGATTACTCACAATTATCCCAAGCGAACGCAGGCGGAATTATCTCATAAAGTCGGCGGACGTTTTGTCAATCGGATTTATGAAGGTGGACAATTTCAGAATGTAAAATATTTGCGGGTACCACCCGAACATACCGACCATTCGCTGTTCATTCGTTATGAAGGACCGGGTTGGGAGTCCGATAAAGTCGGCTATCGTTTTTATCTCGACTGGCGCAATGCCATAGATGTCTTTGGCAAGAAAGTACCCGATATGGTTTTACAAGAAATCGGCCAGGATGGCTTTGAATCGTATCATAGTATGTGTCCCTGGGGAATGGATGTGCTGAAAGTCGGTGAATCGCTCGGTCTCGGTACATTGGAAATGTGGTATGAAGGGAAAGCCGAGCGGATTGCCGTTACTGACAGTATAATTTGCGAAATTATACAGGACGGCGTGCTTGAATCGCGCATCCGCACTCGTTATTATGGCTGGCAAATCGGAGGTCAAAAATATGATTTGGTGTCCGAACTCTCGATTGCCGCCGGTAGTCGCTTAACCCGTCACGATATCCAAATTACTGGCGAG
This sequence comes from Fidelibacterota bacterium, assembly GCA_018002295.1. Taxonomy (GTDB): domain Bacteria; phylum Fidelibacterota; class UBA2242; order UBA2242; family UBA2242; genus JAGNGI01. The sequence continues at coordinate 38,069 of JAGNGI010000001.1, read as the reverse complement.
CCGCCCAATCTGTGTACCGGCATTGTGAAAATGGAAAACGTGTCACTACTTAGTTCGACTGATCAAAATCGTGACTGGATGTACTTTGCCACCTATGGTAAACAGAGTCTGGCGAATGATAAATTAGGGCTGGCGGTGCTTTTCCGTCGCCAAGATTTGATCCAGATAACCGATGATGAAAATAGCTATGTTGTGATTTTGAAACCGACGGCGGGAAAATTGACGTATTATTTCTTAGCCGCCTGGGAACAGGAGCCGGACGGTATTAAGACCGAAAGCCAGTTCGCGGATTATCTAAACGAAACGGTGGCAATGCTGGATAATGATTTAATTATTACGATAAAATAGAACATCGGAAAACATTAATTGCCGGAATTTTCATTTTTTAAATTCGTAAGAATTCGTAAATATAGACCGGTTATTTTAATTGCTAAAAGGAAGTAGTCAAAATGAAATTGAAAAAATATTCACTGGGAATAGGGGATCGTTTCGGGCATCAAGCTGAAGCCCAATTAACCGCGATAATCAAAGCCGCCGAAAAGGGCATCAATATCACACCAGTCTGGAATAAGTCTTTTCGCGAACATAATATAATCGGCAGTCAACCGGCCGATGTGCGTCATTCGGCCGAGAAAGCGGTCCAGGCTTTGAACTGGTCGAAGGGGTATTTTGTTGATGCCGATCATATCAATCTCGAAACCGTGCCCCATTTTATCGAATCCTCTGATTTTTTTACGCTGGATGTAGCTGATGCCATCGGTGTTCCGCCCAATGAAAACGATATTCGGGAATTTTTAAAATTTGCTGAAAAATATACGCAACCTTTTGGTATTCCGGGCATTCTGCAGAAAATCGCAGTTGATCATAAATCTATCGAAAAGATCGCCCGCAAATACTTAGCGGCAGTATTAGCCGCGGCTGATACTTATCACTACATTCAGCATAATTGTCAACACGATTATGTGATTGAACTTTCTGTTGATGAAACTGACAAGCCACAAAGCCCGCTGGAATTATTTTTCATTCTGAGTATGGCGGCTTGGCAGGAGCTACCGCTGGCTACAATTGCGCCGAAATTTTCGGGACGTTTCAATAAAGGCGTTGACTACGTCGGCGACCCGGCAAAATTTGCGGTTGAATTCGAGCAGGATGTCGCCGTGGTAAAATTTGCGATCAAGGAATTTTCTTTGCCGGATGGGCTGAAACTTAGCGTTCACTCCGGCAGTGATAAGTTCTCACTCTATCCACATATTAATAGCATTATTACAAAAACTAATGCCGGACTGCATCTCAAGACTGCCGGGACAACCTGGCTGGAGGAACTAATTGGTTTAGCCGCGGCTGGCGGCGAAGGCTTGGAAATAGCGCGTGAAATCTATTGTCGTGCTTATGAACGTTATGAGGAATTAGTTAAGCCCTATGCAACTGTTGTGGACATTGATCGGACTAAATTGCCGGCGCCTTCGGTCGTCAACGGTTGGACTTCTCGCGAGTATGTATCAGCTTTACGTCATAATCAGAGTGAAAAAGCCTATAACCCGCATCTGCGCCAGCTATTACACGTCGGTTATAAGATTGCGGCTGAGATGGGCGAGCGCTACCTTTCGGCTCTCAAAAAATACGCTGAATTTATTGCCCCGAACGTGACCGAAAATCTCTACCAAAGACATATTCAGCCGTTGTTTGGGGTGCCTGTGGATTAAATTGTGAGGGCAAAAAATGGGTATGATTAACCTTCTGGCGAAACAATTTTCAAATATTCATTGATGCGATCAATTGGGCGTTTGCCCATGTTGCGGTAACCCCGTTGGGGTCTTTGTTCATTGTATTCTCTCAGCCATATATCTATATCTTTTTATAAAGCTTTGACTGATTCGTACATTTTAGTTCGGAAAGCCGGACGGAAAAATTCATTTAGGACGGTACGATTGAATCGTTCTACAAAACCATTGGTTTGCGGATGGCATCCCGCCCAGGCGGGATTACGATGTTCAATATCCGACAATTCCAGACATAGTTCATAGGGATGGTTGGAAGTCCTAGCTATTATCGGTCAGAATCGTCGTAACGACAAAATTCCAGTGTTTATACTGGGGCACAACATCTCTTGATTCGGAAGAAGATTAACTATATAGTTTTTTATGTATTTCTTTAAATATACCCACCAATCAGTTCAGGTAATGATTGATATTCCGGATCCGAATGTAATATTTCTTCTAATAAGGTCGTTATCCGTAATATTATTTCATATTCAGATGGAAAACTATTGACAATATACCAATAAACTGTCTTATCCTGATTATTATAATTAATTCTCAAGGATTGAATCCCCGGATCAGGTTCGATTACCACTGAAATAGAGTCTTCAGGTTGATAGGAAAGAGTATCTGGTAAATTGAAAAAGTCTATCTCTTCTATAACTTTAATTATTGTATCCTGTTCTTCCAACTGAAACCAATAATCCATCGTAATAACTCCACCTAAAACTAAATCCTTTGTACATGTTTTATTAAAGGTATTGATTTCATTAGCAAAGTCATATTTATAATGGATTTTTATTATTTGCTCAACTTCTTTTCTTCCGTTTATTTCTTTATCAGATTGATCAGTACAAGAAGTTATAAAAAGTAAAGTCGTAAAGATTATTATTTTACTTTTCACATTAGCTCCTTTTAATACTGCATAACGAACAAGGCTGAGGCACGAGGTGAAACGATGTAGTAAACCTTCACTTTTCACAACTCCTTTTAAAAGTCGAAAATCTTGGATTTGTCGAACAGCTAACCTCGTTGCCTCCATCAAATGGTTAGGCTTATTTTTTAGGGAATTCATCAATATCAATACCATTATAGCCTTTCTGATCACTCCATTCAGATATTGCATCCGAGATTTCTAAATGAAAACTATTACGAATATTATCATCAACGCCAATAATGTAGGCAGACAAACACCTAATAATCTATGAGGATATAAAGAACTTACTTGAAAAGCAAGACCATAAACACCATATTTAAAAGAGTTAAAATACATTTCTTTAATAAGCTTTAGTCGGCACAATCTAATCAAGCCTTTTTCAATATCTTTTTCATTACCTATAGAAAAGAAAAAAACGATCCAGTTACCCGATATGCTATTGAGCCATGCAAATCGTCTTGATAAATGACCATCATTAAACCAATCCTGAACGCTTTCAATCTTTTCACCTAAATACGCTCTTTCACGTCTACTAATCGAACCTAACTCCCATGCATAGTAAAGACCAAGCGGTATACCTTCATATAATTTTCTATTTTTAACGAATAAGACCTCTAGTTTATCAATCCATCCTGACTTAAGATTATGTCTATTTCGTAATTCAATTTCATTTGTAAAATTTTGCTTATACAATTCCCAATAATTATTAGTTCTAAAATCAGTTGCTTGAACTGGGAAAGCATTATTATGTGCTTTATAATACCCGATAGCATTCATCTCTGAGTTCAGAGATATATCTGCTATTTCTAAATATTTTTTTCGATCAGATACATAATATAAAAAGTCTGATACAGTATCAATCTCAATAATCATTTTTTCTAAATCTTTCATAGTAAATACATGTATAGGAAACTCTTGATTGTATATATCAGTAACTATTTTACCTGGAGCGACATAAAATCCTTCATCTGTGACTAAGATTATTATACCAATTATGCTTGATAAACCATCAGATAAGAGCTGTATGTTGTAATAATTATTATGGATATTAATCTTTTCATTCGATTTTATCCTATTAAAATTTCTAACTAATTGATCTCTTGCTTGTTCAATCCGAGATTTACTCCAAGATTCAATAGATGCGATTCCTTGATCCCGGGTTTTTACTTCTATAAGGAAAACAAATCTGTTCATCCAAACTAATAAATCTGCAACTTGTTCGCGATCAGATGTTGTAGGTCTAAAGAATGAAAATACTTTTGAGAAATTATTATCAAAAAAATTTTGAACTAACTCTTCTCCTAATGATCCAACGTCTCCCTTAGTCACAAAATTTCCTTTTTATAAGCCTAACGGGCAAGGCTAAGGCACGGCGGGTTTCGGAGTGATTTTCTTGCACTTCCCTAAAATCTCCTCCAAAATCGTCAAACTTCAAATTCATCGAATAGCTCAAGCCGTTATCTCCAGCCAATGGTTAGATGCAATTTTACTTAATTAATAGCATTTTTTGTGAATAGGTTCGGTTTCCAATTTGAACACAGCAAAAATAAATACCGCTGCTCAGATATGAAGCATTCCAAAAGAATTTATGCGATCCCTTGTTTAGTTGACCGTTATGAAGATTACTGATAAACTGACCACGAATATCAAAAACAGATACGGTCACTTTATCTTCATTTGGCAATGTAAACCGAATTGTAGTAGATGAATTAAACGGATTAGGATAGTTTTGTTTTAGTATGAATTTATCAGGAATTTTTAAATCTTCTTCTACCGGATTTACCCAGAGCGCAGAGTTCCGATACAATCCATCATCATTTGCAATATATACACTATTGCCTTTATCAATGGATATGGCACAAATATTGAAATTTGATAATCCCGAATTTCTTTGAATCCAGTGATCTCCGTTATCAAATGAACTGAAAATACCCTGGTCTGCACTCACTGCAATGATTGTATCACTTCCAATAAAACTGAACGAAGTGAGTTTAGTATCGGAGATTCCTATATTATCCCAGTTTTGTCCATAATCAGTTGATCTGAATACCCCACTGCTGTCACAAATAGCAAATATTTGATTAAATCTATTAATAGTAATACTCTTTATATAGTCGTTTTCACTTATGACTAATAGTGTATCCCAGCTTATACCATCATCTGTGGTTAAAGACAGACAATTGTTACGACTTACGAAAATGTGAGAACTGTCGATCACCGAAAAATCAATATAATGCATAGAATACCAATCCTCAGACCAAGATACCGTGGAATATTTCCAATGGTTTCCGTAGTCTAAAGAAAATTTCAAATAAAATTTTGGCTCTACTGCTTTGTTATATAATATATATAAATGCCCTAATCTATTACCTTTGGTTTTATAGACATCAGCGGCATAGTCTCCAAAATGTACCATTTCCCAGGTTTTCCCAAAATCATTAGACCGCCAAATCGATTCTCCAGTTGCTCCAGTTTGTTGTGGACCTTGAGCGAATATATAATTTCTCCCAGATAAAGTAAAATAGCTATGCAAATCCGATGCTTCTCCGGTATTGTCCCATGTATTACCAATATCAACTGAGCGATAGAAAATACTGTGATATAAAGCATCATTAACCACTGCTATAATACCGCCACTTGAATCGGCAATTAATTGTTTTATTCCATCCTGACCAGGAAAATTGATTTTTTCCCAATACCAGGTGATATCTTCAATTGTAGTGAATTGCCGTGGTGGACTGGTCCAATCGCTGTTACCAGAAATATTTTTTGCCCGGACGCGCCAGAAATAGGTTGTGCCGGCACTTAAATGATAAAGTTGAAATGTCGTATCGCCGACCACCGTTGTATCTAAATAAATATCACTAAAATCATCGCAGTATGCGATCTGGACTTCATAAGAACTGGCATGAATGCTTGAACACCAGCTAAGGGTCACATTTGTTTGTAAATTAACTGAGTTGTCCTCAGGATCCATCAATTCAGGTATTTCCGGAGATGCAATCTCACCGCCATCGTTGGTAAATAATATCGTTCCGTTATCACCAATAATAAATAAAGTGCTATCATCAATTGCACATATTGAAAATAGATCCTCCGTAACAGGACACTCCTGTTGAGTCCAGGTCTCTCCACCATTAATGGTGCATAATATTGTTCCTCCATTTCCAATAGCGATCGCTTTATTTTTATTTATCATTACCACATCATATAAACATAGATCAGTACCAGAAACTAGTTGAGTCCAGGTATTTCCGGCATCGGTCGTTTTTAAAATCGTACCGTTTACTCCAACAACCATTCCAGTATTTGTATCGGTGAAATCGATTCCTATTAAACCTGTCGTAATATTACTGTTTTGTTGGGTCCAGACATCTCCGCCATTTTCAGTATAGATAATTATTCCATCACCTCCAACGACAAAGCCGGTATCGCTGTCAATAAAACATATGCCACTATATTGAGAGGGAGCAGGCCAAATACCCGAAGACTTTGAAATCCAGGTAACCCCATTATCATAACTTCGTTTAATAATTCCCATGTAGCCCACTGCTGTAATAACATCATCGGTGTAATCAACGGCATAATAGAGCCAGGTTGTTAGGGAACCAAATGTCCATGATTGTCCACCATCAGACGTCGAATACCATTTTGGATACCCTCCAAAATCACCACCGATAATAATTCCCTGTCTGGAACTATTAAACGCAACATCTTTCAGGGGTATAGTTGTTTGCAGGTCAATAGGAATCCAGTTTTTTCCCTGATTGGTTGTATGTAATACTGTTCCACTATAGCCAACAATATATCCTGTATCTGCCGTACTAAAACAAATCCCAGTCAATGTGGCTGTTGTTCCATTGTTTTGAACAATCCACCCATCTTGTGAGAATAGATATGAGGTGCAAAATATTATGAGAATAAAATACACTTTTACTGATTTTTTCATATGACACCTAATATATATTTTCATATAAATCTAACAAACAAGCGTGAGCCACGCCGAGGAGCAGCGCCCCTTTTTTCTTTTCTCAAACTTTCCAAAAACTCGTCCAATCTCAAATCCATGCCACAGCCCAAGGCGTTGACTCAACGCGATGGTTAGGCAAAAATTAATCCGTTTCATTTTTTACTATTTTACTTTATAAAAGATTTAGCAATTTTTCTTAGTTGCTCAGAATATTGAAATATGTCATCAACTGAATTTATTTGATACTTTATTTCATTTTTATTTTCATCGATAAATACAATTTGCTTTACTGAACCTGACAAATATAATCTGCAAACAGTATTTCTAACTGAATCGTCAATCAATATGCTAAAAAACTTTTGAAAATCACGATAATAAATACGATTGCTTTCAATTTCTTGTCTAAGAATTGTTTTTATAACGTAATAACTTTCTATTTCTTCTGAGGTCGTTTCGATCGCACTATCCTTCAATTGGTCTCCAGCTATTTTAGGTTCTGTCTCTTTTTCCTTATCTAAAGCGGTTTTTAATCGTTCTGTAATTAAATCACTTAAAAACTGTTGGCAAGATATTTTTACAATTTCTGTGAATTGATTAATTACTTTTTTAGTTGCCATACCGCTATAAACATTTTTGATGAAAAATTTGATGAAATCTTCAGTTGGTTGTTTAAATTCATTGCTTAAAAGGACTTTAATCTCGTTTGAATATTTTAAAGTACTTGCTGTATTGATAATATTATCAATGTCAAAGTAAGATTTATGAAACTTTTTAAGTTCTTCTATCTGGGTGTCTTTTAATTCAAGCATATTAATATCAAGAAATGGTTTTTCGTCCATTTTGTTTGGCTCTTCCAGATCAGTATAAAACCTGTAATTTATACCGTTTGTAAGAATGGCAAATTTTGCTTTTGTTGTGTTAAAATATCTTAGGAGTTGAGTGCTATGAATATCTAAATCCTCTTTCCAATGCTTGCATTCAATCAAGATGATTGGGTCATTGTTTTTTAAAATTGCATAATCTACCTTTTCACCTTTTTTAGAACCAATATCAGCTACAAATTCAGGTACAACTTCTTGTGGATTGAAAATATCATATCCGAGAGCATTGATAAAAGGCATGATAAAAGCATTTTTTGTAGCTTCTTCGGTTTGAATTGAATCCTTAAACTTATTGATTTTATCATTAATCTGTTTAAGATGATCTTTTAAGTCCATTTTTAACCTCCAATTTTTAAATTAATAACGTCAATCTAAATATTTGCCTAACATATGTTTATCCATCACTTCAATCTTCCAAACAGGTTTCTCTATTAAGAAACTTAGAACTTTCTCTATAAACAAACACTTTCCCCCTTAACCTGTATATTTCCATAACTGTTATATTTTAACTATTTATTATCTGATTGTCAAGACCCAGCGATACGACCTCACGATACGGTAACTCCCAATGTCTCGGTTCATAAGGAAATGGAATTTTCTCCCCTTTTCAAATAAGGATAAATTTTTATGATTTCCTGCCCGCCCTCCTATGTCGGGAGCAGGCGGGTCGGCGGCTTGATCTAACTTTTTTTGCCGTTCTTCCAGTCGTTGTTCTATTTTACCCTCAAATAACTGTTTCTTCCACTTATGGATTAAGTTGGGATTTATTCCATAGCGACGGGCTATCTCACTAATGTCCCGAATGTTCGGGATGGTTCTCCAGGTGCTTTCGTAAAATCTCGACCTTCTTGCTGGCTGGGTGTCGTTTATGATTCTGATTCATCTTGGCTCTTTTTTTAATCTCTTATTTCAAACAATTTTCCATCTCCAAGTGAATCAAAACAATGCTATTGATTTAGTTGATTGAAATGTATAAACTAAATCGAACATTAAAACAAAGAAAGGTTTATGCAATGAAGTCAATAATGTTTATTTCAATACCTCTCATTTTGTTGTTACTTTTTAGCTGTGGTCCAACCGAGCCGGATAAAACGCCTACATGGAATCTATGTTGTACCTTGCCTGATAGCGGTATATATAAAGACATTTTTTTCATCGATGCCAATGAAGGATGGCTGGTTGAGGAATCTGATCAAATATTTCATACCAGTAATAGCGGCAAAAGTTGGGAACTTCAGAATTCTGGTAACCGCGATCTAGTTACTGTTCATTTTCTCGACAAGCAATACGGTTGGGCAACGGGACTAATTGCAGCTTATTATACTATTAATGGGGGAACCTCATGGAATTATGTTGATCTTTTTGGTTATTTAGCTATCTGGGCAGCATCCACTAAAGAAATATTTTTTATTGATAGAGAAAATGTAATAGCATTCTGGTCAAGGTCAAGTTATCCTCTTATAGTAACCCGATATACTTTTAATGTGGATAGCGCAAGATTCTCTTTATTGGCTTCATCGCTTCATTTTACCAATTTTTTTTCGTCCGTCACTAATGTGGCAAACAAGGTATGGTTTGCTGATTTAGCAAATAATATTTATCTATCAACGGATGGCGGGGTAACCTGGTCAACAGCGCAGGTTGAGGCCGACTCATGTGGCTATATTTCTTCTATCAATGACATTTATTTTACGGATGAACAAAACGGCTGGTTTTGTTCGAACACCTCAGTCTATCATTCTGACGATGGCGGCAATAACTGGTATTACAAGTCTACTCTTCCTGATAGCAGTTTGAATGGGATTTACTTCAATAAAAATGAAGGCTGGGTCATGGGTGAAAGGGCAATCTATTATTCATCCGATGGCGGTGATTCATGGCAGGAACAATATCGGGTAGACGAAGGCGAAAAACTCGTAAGCCTCTCCTTTGTAAATAATTCCAACGGATGGGTATTGAGCGAGAGTGGCAATGTTTATCGGTATGGAGAATAGCGACGCAATTTTTTAATGAAGTAAAATTCATGGAGGGTAAAAGCAATGTTAAAATCTAAAATTATTCAAATAATACTTCTGTCAATCTTTTTTTATCAGCCGGTAGTTCAGGGGCAATGGATGCAGTCGCCGGTGATCGATCAGGGATTTATCTCTGCAATAACTATAAAAGATAGCGTAATTTTTCTCGGCGGTAGTAACCTGAGCGACAGCGCCGTCAGTTACTTCTATTCCAAAGATTACGGCGATTCATGGACGGAATGTTTCAATACAATCACAGTGGGAGGCGGTATTCCCAGATCTATTGTAATTACGGATACATATATTTTTATCGCTGAAGGAGGAGGAGAAAGCGGTTGCATTTTCCGCACATCCGACTGGGGACTCCATTGGGAGGAATGCTTTGGATTAGAGTTTGGATATCCCGACCCTCGATGTTTAATATATTACGCAGGCGCTCTTTATGCCGGAACATTTTCAGATTGTGGAGGAAACTACGTAGTTAAATCCTCAGACAACGGGGATACCTGGACAGTGATTTGGAATGATGGGACGGTTGATTCTCGGGGAATTCTTTCAATCGTTGTCGTGGATTCACTCATTCTTGTCGGGACCGGCAATGCGGGAGTCTATGGCTCTTCGGATTATGGAAATACCTGGACAGAGAGGAATAATGGACTCCCTCCTAATAGTAACGTGCGAAGTATGGTCTTATTTGATAACAGGATTTTTATAACAAATTCTTCTGGAGACGGTGGAGTATTTTATTCAACAGATTATGGTTTAAACTGGCAAACATTAAATGACGGATTGGACACAAAATACTATATAGACGGATTGGACACAACATCTTATATAAGGGTAAGGAATCTTGTGAAAAATAATGATTATTTGTTTGCTGATACGGATACAAAAGTGTATGTATTACTTGAACAGGAAATGAGGTGGATGGATATTTCCGGGGATTTACCTGACAGTCTATATAATTACAGTATGGCTGTATGCGACGACAATTTATTTCTCGGCACCGGGCTAAATGGTCTTTGGTACCGGTCTATTTCCGGTCTCACAGAAGTCAAGAAAGAAACAGAGACTCCCACAATTTTTTCTCTTTCACAGAACTATCCCAATCCCTTCAATCCGACAACAAAAATAAAATATACCGTACCTGAAATGTGTTTGGTTAGATTGAAAGTCTATGATATTCTTGGCAAAGAGATCGTCACTTTGGTCAACGAGGAAAAGCCGACGGGATCGTATGAAGTTGAATTCAATGGAAGTCATCTTGCCAGCGGAGTTTATTTTTACCATATTCAGGCCGGAAGTTTTTCGAATACCAGGAAATTTATTTTAATGAAGTAAAATTCATGAAGGATTAAAGCCATGTTGAAATCAAAAGTCATAATTATCATATTTGTGTCAATCATTTTTTGTCAGCCGGTCGTTCATGGTCAATGGATGCAGTCGCCGGTGATTAATCAAGGTTTTGTCTCAGCAATTTCGGTAAAGGATAGTGTGATTTTCCTGGGCGGCGGTCTCCTGAGCGACAGCGCCGTCAGTTATTTCTATTCCAAAGATTACGGCAATTCATGGACGGAATGTTTCAACTCGCAGGCCAGTCATCCCAATGATATTGTCATTACCGATGACTATATTTTTACCGGTGAAGGATTTGAAGGCGGTTACATATTCCGCACATCCGACTGGGGCCTCAACTGGGAGGAATGCTATGCTAATGTCGGAGTTACTGCGCTGGCATATTGTGATAGCAATCTTTATGCTGGAACGACAACCGATGTTTGTCCTGCTGGTGTATTGAAGTCTCCCGACAATGGGAATACCTGGACGGAGATTTGGAACGGTGTCAGTTGTACGAATAAATCACTTATAGCATTTGATTCTCTTATCTTTGTTGGTACTGAAGAGATGGGGATTTATGGATCTTCGGATTATGGAAATACATGGAATGCGTTGAATAATGGATTGCCAGTCTATCCCGAACCAAGTCCATACCCCCAAATAAAAAGACTTATTTTATTCGATAAAAAAATCTTTGCAGGAGTCGGTTCTTCAGGCGGTGGGTTATTTTATACAACAGATTTTGGATTAAGCTGGCAGCAATTCAATGAAGGTTCGTACATAATAGCATTTGCCAGTAACGGTGAACAATTATTTATTGCTACAAGACCAAGAATATTTCTATTATTAAAACAAGAAATGAAGTTGCTGGATATTACCGGGGACTTGCCCGACAGTCTGTTTAATTACAGTATGGCTGTTTGCGGGGACAATTTATTTGTGGGCACCGGGCTAAACGGTCTTTGGTACCGGTCTATTTCCGGTCTCACAGAAGTCAAGAAAGAAACAGAGACTCCCACAATTTTTTCTCTTTCACAGAACTATCCCAATCCCTTCAACCCCACCACCACTTTCCAATACGCTTTAAAAGATGAGGCAGCTGTAACTATAAAGATTTACAATATCCTCGGCAAAGAAATAATCACACTTGTAAATGAAACTCAACCGGCTGGGTACCAATCCATTACTTGGAATGGGACTGATCATTCTGGGAATCCGGTCCCCAGCGGAATTTATATCTGCCAGATGAATGCCGGTAATTATACCAAATCACAGAAAATGGTTCTGATGAAGTAAAGAGGTAATTAATAGACGGGAGCCCGGTGGTTGTCATAAAGTAATTCCGGGTATGTGTAAAGATTGAAAATTTCATTTTTATATGAATTAAATAATTGGTAAACGTCGAAATATTTCTTTAATATGAAACTGTGAAAATATATATTGTCTATATAAGGAGACAGGATATTTATGGAAAGAAGGCATTTTATCAAATTGGGGTGTTTGGGGCTAGGTTCATTGGCTTTGACCGATAAATTACGCGCTCTTGAGTATTATCCGCTCTCGTCCGATAAAAAATGGGCGATATTGTATGGCACATGGTGCGGCAGTTCGCGCGATGCGGCCGTCTGGATTTCGGAAGGCATGGGTGGAATTGCAGATGTCTTCGATGTGCGTGAGAAGCCTGATCTGAAAGGATTCGATCACCTTGTCATCGGCGGTGCCATCCGTAGTAATGTCACATCCCGGGAATTGCAGGAGTATATTAAAGAAAATATAGAGGAGATACGAAAAAAGGTTCGCGGTTTATTTGCCGTCTGCGGGAATATGCGTAATCCGGTCGGCCCCGCACAGACGGCCAAGTTTATTGATAATCATCTGGCGAAGTTGTGTGAAGCCGATAATGTCCCCTCCCGGGTTTTTCTGGGCAGAGTCACAAAATCGTTGATGGAACCTGAGGTAGCAAACATGATGGCCGGTATAGAAGATTATGATGATCTGAAACGGCCCGACTGCCTGGAATTCGGCAAGGAAATATTATTAAGTACTTAATAAAAAGAGTTACCTGAAACTCTGAATTGCTAAAATATTGACAGAAAAACCCCGGCGGCGATAGCGGAACCGATTACGCCAGCGACATTCGGACCCATAGCGTGAAATAGCAGGTGATTGTCTTTATCATAACGCTGAGCAAACATATGCACAACCCGCGCTGAATCGGGAACTGCCGAAACGCCAGCCGCTCCGATCAATGGGTTGATTTTTTCCTTCAGAAACAAATTCATCAATTTGGCAAATAATAACCCGCCAGCCGTAGCGATCACAAAAGAAAAGAAGCCAAGAAAGAAAATACTAAGTGAGCGAGACGTCAAAAATCCAACGTTGACGCCATCAACATAGCGCGTGGCTTGAGTACTAGCCCCGACCGTAAAGGATAAGAGAATAGTGCAGGTATCTAGGATCGCCGTTCCGGCTGTTTTTGCCAGACGATCGGTGACGCCGCTCTCTTTCAATAAATTGCCCAGCATCAACATACCCACTAACGGGATAGACCCCGGTACGATCAGCGCTGATAAAATTGTGACGATAATCGGGAAGAGGATTTTTTCCTTCCGAGAAACTCTGCGGGATGGCTTCATCCGAATGCGGGCTTCTTTTTCGGTTATCAATAGTTTCATAACCGGTGGCTGAATTAATGGAACGAGTGCGATATACGAATAACCGGCGATTGCGATTGGTCCCAGTAAATGGGGCGCGAGTTGGGAGGCGAGAAAGATCGAAGTTGGTCCATCTGCTCCTCCAATGATGCCGATCGAGGCGGCTTCCGGCGCAGAAAAACCGAGAATCAACGCGCCGATAAAAGTAACGAAAATACCTAACTGAGCGGCGGCTCCCAATAGAAGTGATTTCGGATTAGAAATTAATGATGAAAAATCGGTTAATGCTCCGATGCCCAGAAAAATCAGCGGTGGAAATATTCCCGAAGTCACTAAATAATAAATCATACTGAAAACGCTGTTACTCGCAGCGCCATTCTCAACTGTATCGAAGACTCCAATTGCAATAGATGGTATGGAAGGAATATTGCCGACAATTATACCGAACCCAATCGGCAAAAGCAGGAGCGGTTCGTACTTTTTCGTTATCGCAAAGTAAATGGCAATCAGCCCGATAAAAATCATAATAATATTGCCGATCTGAATATTAGCAAAGCCAGTCGTTTGTAGAATTTTCAGGAAACTATCCATTTATCACTCCCCTGAATTGAGAATTATGAGGGTATCGCCTTCGTTGACCGAATCGCCGATTCGGACTTTAATGTCTTTGATAATCCCGTCACGGTTAGTCTGGATTTCGTTTTCCATTTTCATGGCTTCCATCGTCAGGACGTGCTGGCCGGCGTGGACGGTATCCCCGACTTTAACTAATATATTTTGAATCAGACCCGGCAAGGGTGCTACCACCGCGGAGCTGTCGATCACCGACTTAGGCCGATGCAGTTGAGTAGGCGGAGTCTTACTTGCCGGTTTAGCGGTTGGTACGGCTGATTCAGGAACATTAATTAATTTAGGTTTAATGTCAGCAACTTGATCGAAGCCCAGATCTTTTAAGCCAACTTCGTAAGTGCGATCATTGACGGTTACGGAAGCGTGGTAAGCAGTAATTGCATTGATGATGACTGTGTAAGGTTGGCCGTTTATTTCTAATTCTACTTTTTTCTCTTTCATACTATTTCCTCAAGAATTGACTGGCGATTGAGCCGATTTTCCAATTGCTCTGCTGATTGCCATGTATAAAGGTAATCTGGCTTGGTAACTGCTCGAAGTGGATTTTGCGATAAAGTTCAATTGTCGTAGCGATGGCGACCACATCTTCTTCCGGGATGGCGATGCGTTTGGTTTGCGCTGAATGTTTTTTAGTTTCGATTGACGGCAAACCGGCAGCCGTTTGGGTCTTCTGTTCTTTTTTTGCAAAATACTGGCTGAACAGAGCGATAACGAATTCGATAATTAACAATCCGACAAATACGATAATCAGTCCACCGATACCGATTATGATTCCATTCAATAGTTCCGGGTTCATTGCTTGCTCCTATAAAGGAATATTGCCATGTTTCTTAGGTGGGAGAGTATCGCGCTTATTAGAAAGCATCTCCAGCGTTTTGATCAATTTGTAGCGAGTAACTTTAGGTTCAATCACTTCATCAATGTAGCCTTTGGAGGCGGCGATGTAGGGATTGGCGAACTTTTCGCGATATTCTTCGACTTTTTCGGCGAAACGCTGTTCCGGATTTTCGACGGTTTTAATTTCGTGCGCAAAGATAATTTCGGCGGCGGCTTCTGGACCCATTACGGCTATTTCGGCACTGGGCCAGGCGAAGCTGTAATCGCCGCGCAGTTGGCGCGAATTCATGACGCAAAATGCGCCGCCATAGCCCTTGCGGGTAATGACCGTGATTTTGGGCACGGTTGCCTCGGCAAAAGCATAGAGGAGTTTAGCGCCGTGCTTGATAATGCCGTTGAATTCTTGGGCGGTGCCCGGCATAAATCCCGGCACATCTTCGAAAGTAATGATGGGAATATTGAAACAATCGCAGGTGCGCACGAAACGGGCGGCTTTGTTCGACGCGTTAGTGTCAATGACGCCCGCCAGCGATCGGGGTTGATTGGCGACAATGCCGACGACTTTGCCGTTTAAACGTCCGAACCCGATTAGCATATTGGTGGCGTACAAAGCCTGAACTTCGAGGAATTGTCCGTCATCCAGAACTTTGGCGAGAATTTCCTTCATATCGTAAGGCTTATTGGGATTTTCGGGCACGATATAATTCAATTCCTCATCAATGCGATCAACCGGATCAGTCGGTGCAATAACGGGCGGCTCTTCCATATTGTTTTGCGGTAAATAGCTTAGCAGTTCGCGCATACCGGCGAACAGACTTTGTTCATCGTCATAGGTAAAATGAGTAATGCCGCTTTTGCTGGCGTGAACATCGGCGCCACCCAATTCATCGGCGGTGACATCCTCGTGAGTAACGGTTTTGACTATTTTTGGGCCAGTTAAAAACATATAGGCTGACTTTCTAACCATAAAAATAAAATCGGTCAGCGCCGGTGAATAAACTGCTCCGCCGGCGCAAGGTCCGACGATGGCGCTAATCTGGGGAATGACGCCCGAGTAAAGCACATTGCGCACAAAAATTTCGGTATAACCGGCCAGTGAATCCACCCCTTCCTGAATTCGCGCGCCTCCGGAATCATTGATGCCGATTAACGGAGCGCCGACTTTAGTCGCCATTTCCATAATTTTGACAATTTTTTCAGCTACGACTTTTGATAGCGAACCACCGAAGACCGTGAAATCAAAAGAATAAACGAATACCAGGCGACCATAGATGGTGCCATAACCGGTGACGACTCCGTCGCCGAGAAATTTCTTGTCAGCCATACCGAAGTCGGTACAGGAATGAGTGCGAAAGGCATCTATTTCCTCAAAACTATTCGGATCGAGTAGTAATTGCAGGCGCTCCCGGGCAGTTAACTTGCCGCGCTGATGCTGTTTTTCGATGGCTTCCGCACCGCCGCCCATTCTGGCAAGTTCAATTTTATCTTTTAATTCAAGTAGTTTACGTTGACGACTCATTTATGCTCCTTGTATATTTTATTGACAAGATTAACATTGTTTTTATTTTAGACAAGATTAACAAGATTGATTTTTTTTCTTTTGACAAGATTTACATGATTGATTTGATTGTTTTAATGATCTTATTTTGCGTTTGATTTCGACTTTCTCCTCTCCGAAATTTATTAATAGTCCGATATTTATTCTGGTAGCTGTTAAGTAATTCACTAATTGAACTTCGTGACTTTTCGTCAAAGTCGCTACAGATTTTAATTCAACGATTATTTTTCCTTCTACAAAAAGATCGGCAATAAAATGTCCAACAATTTGGTCATCATAATAGACATCAATTGCTTTCTGAGATTCGGATTTCAAACCCGCTTTGGTCATTTCAATTATCAGAGCCTTTTCATAGACGGACTCTAAAAAGCCGAATCCCAGGTTTTTATAGACCTTGTAAGCACAACCGATTATGGTGGATGTCAATTCTTTATCCTTGTATAACTCTTCGTGTATTTTATTATCCATCTTAGTTCTAAATATTAATAAACAACATGTAAATCTTGTTAATCTTGTCTAAAACTACCTCTTTTCCTCACAGATTTCAGTCAAGACCTTGCCAGTGGATTTCGGGTGCAGGAAAGCGATGCGAGTATGATGCGCGCCGCCTCTCGGCTTTTCGTCAATCAAGGCAACATTATGTTCTCTTAAAAATTGTAGTTCTCGTTCGATGTTGTCGCTTTGGTAAGCCAGATGATGCAAACCTTCACCTCTTCTCTCGAGAAATTGGGCGATTGGACTATCGGGCGCAGTGGCTTCGAGTAATTCGATCCGGATTTCACCGACTTGAAAGATGGCGGTTTTGACTTTCTGGTCGGCAATTTCTTCGATGCCGACGAACTTTAATTGCAAAATATCCCGATAAAACGATATGTGTTCCGTAAGAGAGTTGACCGCGATGCCGATGTGGTTGAGTTTTTTTATCATAGAATTAGGAGTCCTTTAATAATTGATTAATTTGAGAATTGATCAAGGCATAAGGCGCTTGCTTTTGTTTTCCGATTTGCTGAGCCCATTGCTTGATTTTTTGGTCAATTTGCAGATGTTTTTCAGCCATTTGGTGGATTTTGGTGTTGACGATTTTTCTGACTTCGTTTTCGATCCGCTGTTGACGGCGAGTTGCCAGCCGTCCGTCAGCTTGCATCCGGGCAAGGTAATCGTCAATAGTTTGGAGTGTTTCCGATATGCCTTCATTATGAGTTGCCGAAGTTAATAGAACCGGATTTATTACGGATTCATTACTATTTGACTTGAGGTGGAGGACATACTCGACTTCGGCTTTGAGTTTGAGAGCGCCGTCGAGGTCTTTCTTATTGATAATGAAAATATCACCGATTTCCATCACTCCGGCTTTCATCGCCTGAATTTCATCACCCGCTCCCGGTACCAGAACGAGCATAACGATATCAGCCAGTTCGACGACTTCGATTTCAGCTTGCCCGACACCAATAGTCTCAATCACGATTAAATCATAGCCGGCGGCATCCAAAATTTTAATAGTGTCAGCCGTAGCAGTGGCAATGCCACCTAAATGTCCGCGCGAAGCCATCGAGCGGATGAAAACGCCTAAATCGGTGGCATGTCTTTGCATGCGTAAACGATCACCGAGAAGCGCACCGCCAGTAAACGGTGAACTGGGATCAACCGCGACTACCGCCACCGTCCGGTTTTGAGCCCGCAAATTGGCGATAAGACCATCCAGCAAAGTGCTTTTTCCACTGCCGGGTGCGCCAGTGATTCCCCAAACTACTGCCCGATTGGTGTGCGGGAAAATTTCGTCAATTAATTGTTCGCGGTCTCTGCCGTCATTTTCTACAATAGAAATGGCACGACCGATGCTCCGCTGGTCGCCTTTCAAAATTTTTTCAGCCAATTCGCTCAATTTTCGATTTTGCTCCGGCAGGATTCAATAAAATCTATGACAGCTTTAATTGGCGTCCCGGGTGTAAAAATGGCGGCTAATCCTTTTGCCTTTAAACCGGGAATATCACTTTCTGGGATAACGCCACCGCCGAAAACAATGATGTCGTCAGCCTGATTTTCACGTAAAAGTTCGACAACTCGCGGGAAAAGCTCATTGTGAGCCCCGGACAACAGGCTGAGACCGACGAAGTCAACATCTTCCTGAATAGCAGTTTTGACAATGGCTTCTGGTGTCTGACGAATCCCGGTATAGATTACCTCATATCCGGCATCTTTCAGAGCGCGGGCAATGTACTTGGCGCCGCGGTCGTGTCCATCCAGCCCGGGTTTGGCAATTAATATTCTGATCTTTTTAGCCATATTGAATCCTTATAAAACGATTGATTCCTGGTATTCGCCGAATTCCTGGCGCAGAATGCCACAGATTTCGCCCAGTGTGGCATATTCCTTAACGGCGGCGAGAATGGGAGGCATAAGATTCTGCTCCGTTCGGCGCGCAGTTTCTCGTAAAAGTTCAAGTTTTTCCTTAACTGCTTGATTGTTGCGTTGTTTTTTGACGGCGTCAGTTTTTTGGATTTGGATGCGCTGAAGTTCGGAATCAACTTTTAATAAATTTTTCGGTGTTTCTTCGTCAGTGGTGAATTTATTGACGCCGACGATGATGCGCTCGTTGCTTTCGATTTCTTTTTGGTAGCGGTAAGCCGCATCCTGGATTTCTTTCTGGATAAAGCCATTTTCGATAGCCGGAATCATCCCGCCAATGGCTTCAATTTGATCGAGATATTGCCAGACTTCGCTTTCGATCTGATCAGTAAGATTCTCAATCAAATAGGAGCCGCCCAGCGGATCAACTGAGTTAGTCACGCCGGATTCGTAGGCGACAATTTGCTGAGTGCGTAGAGCAATGCGCACGGAATCTTCGGACGGTAAAGCCAGAGCCTCATCGCGGGAATTGGTATGCAGACTCTGGGTGCCGCCAAGCACTGCCGCTAATGTTTGGATTGCAACCCGGACGATATTATTGTCCGGCTGTTGGGCGGTGAGAGTACTACCGGCCGTTTGAGTATGAAAGCGCAACATTAGAGACTTCGAGTTTTGGGCGTGGAATTTATCGCGCATAATTTTAGCCCAGATGCGCCGTGCCGCGCGGAATTTGGCGACTTCCTCCAACAAATCGTTGTGGGCATTAAAGAAAAAGGAGAGCCGGTCGGCAAAACTATCAACGTCCATTCCGGTGTTCAAAGCGGCTTTGACGTATTCAACGCCATCAGCCAGAGTGAAAGCCACTTCCTGGACGGCAGTCGCGCCGGCTTCGCGAATATGATAGCCGGAAATGCTGATCGTATTCCATTTCGGGACTGAACGAGCGCAAAATTCAAAAATGTTAGTAATTAAACGTAGAGACGGCTTGGGCGGAAAAATATAGGTGCCGCGGGCTATGTATTCTTTCAGAATGTCGTTCTGGATTGTGCCATTGAGCTGGTCGAAGGCGACACCTTGTTTTTCGGCTACTGCTAAGTACATTGCCAGTAAAATTGCGGCGGGAGCATTAATTGTCATCGAAGTGGAAACTTGGTCTAAAGGTATGCCATCGAAAAGGATCTCCATATCGCGCAGAGTATCAATCGCTACGCCGACTTTGCCGACTTCGCCTTCGCTATGCGGATCGTCGGAATCATAGCCGATTTGAGTCGGCAAATCGAAGGCGATTGATAAGCCGGTTTGTCCCTGATTAAGCAGAAATTTATAACGCCGGTTAGATTCTTCGGCAGTTCCGAATCCGGCGTACTGTCGCATTGTCCAGAGACGACCGCGGTACATCGTGGGCTGGACGCCGCGCGTGAAGGGAAATTCACCGGGGAAGCCGAGTTTTTCCAGATATTCATCGTCGGAAGTAATTTCCGGCAGAGCCGTGCGTTCGACCGGCAACCACGAACTGGTGGTGAATTCCGTTTTACTTTCAGGATTGCGAGAGATGACTTTTTTTAGAGTAGTCTCCTCCCACTTTTGGCGCTGTGCTTTTAATTTATCGGAGGTTGGCATAGAGTGCTCCTGATTGATTATTATTGACACTGGTTATGGTATGGAGAAGAAATGATTGTATTGTGAGCGACATTAACGTTACATCTCGCTGTCAAAATGACTTAAAAAATTAAAGAGGAATCAGGAGAAAAACAAGATGGCTAGCAAGATTGGAAGTTGGGTAAATTATTTGGGCTATTAAAGCGAGAAATTAAAAGCTAAAGATATTGTAGTTCGATTAAAACAATCCGCTGATATTGCCGTCGTCATCAATGGTAACGTTCTCGGCGACTGGTTTAGTTGGCAAGCCGGGCATCAACAGTATATTGCCAGTCACAGGCACTAAAAAACCCGCTCCGGCGGAAATGCCGATCTGCCTTACGGTTAGAGTATAATTGCGCGGTCTCCCGATCAAGTTTGGATTATCAGAGAGGCTGTTCTGGGTTTTGGCGATACAGATAGGCAGATTCTCGAGGCCAAGGTTTTTAATTTGTTGCAAATCGGCGCGAGCTTCCGGGGTGTATTCGACTTCTTCTGCACCATAAATCTTTTGGCAAACTGTATTGATTTTTTCAATCACTGGGGTATTCAGCTCGTATAAAGGCGTATAATGCCACTCGTTTTGAACAATTTCGGCGACTTTTTCAGCCAGCTCAATCGCCCCGGCGCTTCCTTTTGCGAATGAATCCACGACAGCGAATGGGTATCCTTTGGAGGCAACTAATTCATTTAATAGACTAATTTCTGCCTCAGTATCAGTTGCAAATCGGTTTAGAGCCACAATTCCCGGGATGCCGAAGAAAGCGAGATTCTCGAGATGCTTTTCTAAATTTTCAAAACCTTTTCGAATGGCTTCAAGGTTAGGAATATCCAGCTCGGATTTAGATTTACCGCCGTGCATCTTGAGTGCCCGAATCGTAGCCACTAACACGACTGCCTGTGGATTAAGACCGTTCATTCGGCAGACAATATCGAAAAATTTCTCACCGCCGAGATCGAACCCAAAACCGGCTTCTGTAACGACGAAATCTGCCAATCCAGCCGCCATCTTCATAGACATTATCGAGCAAGTTCCCTGCGCAATATTGGCAAACGGTCCACCATGCACAAAAGCCGGAGTGCCTTCGCTGGTCTGCACCAGGTTGGGTTTCAAGGGCTCTTTTAATAAAGATGCAACCGCTCCGGTAATTTTTAAATCGCCTAAACACACTGGTTCGTTGTCGTAAGTATAGCCCAGGATTATACGATTAAGTTTTTCTTGCATTTCGGAGTACGATTTTACCAAGCAGAGAATCGCCATAATTTCGGAAGCGGCGGTTATAATGAATCCCGTCTCACGAGGAATTCCATTAGATTTGCCGCCCAAACCGACGATGATGTTTCGTAAAGCCCGATCATTCATATCCATAACCCGTGGCAAGGTAACCCGTCTTGGATCAATTATAGGCTCCTTGCGACGGAAAATGTGATTATCGAGACAAGCGGCAATCAAGTTGTGAGCGGCAGTTACGGCATGTATATCACCGGTAAAATGAATATTGATCTCTTCGACTGGAAGTACTTTGGCTTTGCCAGCGCCGGTCGCGCCGCCTTTCATTCCAAAAAGCGGACCCAGCGATGGTTCTCTTAATGTAACAATCGCGCTTTTACCAATGCGGTTCAGTCCCATTGCCAGACTGATTGCTACGGTTGTCTTACCTTCACCAGCCGGAGTTGGCGTCATAGCCGAGACCAGAATTAATTTATTTTTAGCGTTGGGAGGGAGCTGATTGAAGTAACTCAGCTTGATTTTGGCTTTGTAATCACCATATAAATCCATTGCTTCGGGAGGGATTCCAATTTTTTCCGCAATTTGGCGAATTGGAACAAGACCTGCTGAAGCCATCGAAGATTCATTGACCATAACGCGCCTATATTAGTTAATTAATTTAATCAACGGCTATATGTTAACTAAATTTATTTAAATAAACAAAATTTTCGAGAGGCAAGCGCGCCGGTCGTTCTTTTTCGGCTAATTTTTGATAATCGCTTAAAATTGGATCAATTTCATCAGCTTGTTTACCGATATTTACGAGAGCAATTACCTGGTATTCAGTGGGAATATTCAAAGCCTCCTTGACTTTATCCTCATCGTAACCGGCAATGGGATGAGCGACCAATCCCATTTCGGTTGCGCGCAGGATGAGAGCCGCAGTCGCCATTCCAGTGTCGAATAGATAATATTCTCGATCTTTGATAACGCAGTCGAGGTCCTTTTTAGTGAAAACCGCCACTATCAGCGAAGCCTTTTTAGCCCATTCGTTGCCTTTGTTAAGAGCTGGATGCAGGCGAGTCAATTGCTCTTTATCATAAACAAAAATGAATCGCCAAGGCTGTTTATTAAAACAAGACGGCATTAACCGGGCACTTTCCGCCAAATCCTTTATCATCGCCTGGGTGATTTCAACTGGCGCTAATGAGCGCGTGGCACGGCGTCTGTCTAAAATGTCTCTCAGCATAACAAACCTCCCTATTTTAATCTTTTGCATTTTCACTTGTTTTGCACGCCTTTCAATGGTTACCTTTAGAGAAGATAATGAAATAAATTGTTACATAGCAATGACTGGTGAACATAAAATTGTAACGCTCTTAATTGTTTATTTTTCTTTAATCAGTTTGTACTCAATACCGGGTAATGCCAACGAATGGCAGGAACAAAAAATCCAGCAAGCCTTATTTGAGATGTATAACCTGAATAACGTCGCCGCGCACCAGCATTTTAAAGAAGTATTAAGTAGCCAACCGTTTCATCCGTTGGCGCCGATGGCAGAACTGGCAACTGATTGGTTGAAGAATCAGGAAGAATTGGGCTATCAGGAGGGCAATCGAATCCTGGCTTCGCGGATTGACTCCGTTCTGGCAATTTATCATGATAAATTAAAAGCTAACCCGCAGAACGGCGAGCTGGAATTTTATTATGGTTGTACTTACGGTTTGAAAGCCCGGTTGTCGCTCGGTGAAAAAGATTACCTGGGTGTCTTGATTAACGGCTACAATGCGGTGCGCTATATCAAGGCGGCGGAACGTCATCAACCTGATTTCATAGAGCTCCAAATACCTTTTGGCGTGTTCAATTATTATGTGGGTATTTCGCGAGGCTATATGCAAATCGCCTCCTGGATTATGAATACGTCGGGAAGTAAAGAGGAGGGATTGGCGCAGATGCGTTATGCCGCTCATAATGCGCGTTACAGTTGTTATGAAGCGCGCAGTATTCTGGCAATGGTAACTTTATATTTCGAAGGTGACTACAAGTCCACACTCTACTATGCGGAGATGATGGCGTCCGACTTTCCCAATAATCCGTATTATAATTACCTAGCTGGTGAGGCGCTGATTCAAATGGGGCGCTACGCCGAGGCTGAAAAACAGATTAAGCGAATCAAACAATTATTGCCGAAATTAAAGCCCAAAACGCAAAAGGAGTATTGGTCAAAATTGCATCAATTGCAGGGCAGTCTGGCGCTTAAGAAAGGTAATCTGGCGACAGCTGAGAAGGAACTTCGGGCAGTGATTGATAATTATGACCAGGAAATGGATGTCCAGTTGGGATTTGCGCTTCTTAGATTGGGCAATGTCTATGACTTGACTGGTCGGCGGGAATTGGCGGTTCAATGCTACCAGCGAGCGTATGGATTGAAGAACCGCTCGCAAGCCTGCCAATTAGCCAAGCTTTATTTGAAAACACCCTATACTCAATAAAAAGGCTGAGACTGAGTAAAGAGACTGAGACTTATAAAGAACTTAAATCTCAATCTCTTTTCTCAACCTTTTTACTAATTACTAATTACCAATGACCAATGACCAATGACCAATGACTAATGACAAACTTTCCTGTTCTTTTTTCCTTTGCCGAAAAAAGAACCAAAAAAGGCAACGGCTAAAGAACCTCTCACGGGGGTTCGCTCATCCCCAGCGAATGGAATTTAAGGCGCAAAAGTCATCAAGTTCATATAACCTTAGTGATAAAGGAAAGGGTAATGGATATTTACGAAAGTGCTATTACAGCGCTGAAAATTCCATTTTTTCCGCTGGGACTTCGCTTCCCAGTCGGAGATGTTCTTGATGCCGTAATGGTAAACTGGATGGTTAGTTTTAGCGCTCCTCTGCTCCTCTTTTCTCTATCTCTTTTCTCAGCCTTTTTACTAATTACCAATGACCAGTGACCAATGACCAATGACTAATGACCAATGACTAATGACCAATGACCAATGCCCATTCTTAACCTTATTTTTCTTGTTTTGGTCTTAAGAGAATAAACCGCCAAGTTCGCCAAGAACCGCTAAATGAGTAAAATCCCAAAACCCAAATTCCAAATCACAAATAGCCAAACCAATTTCCGCGAAACTGTCTTCCGCCTTCCTTCTCTATCTCTTTTCTCATTCTCTTTTCTCAGTCTCTTTACTCAGTCTCTTTTCTCAACCTTTTTACTATTTACCAATGACTAATGACCAGTGACCAATGACTAATGACCAATAACCAATAACCAATGACTAATCTCAGCCTGTTGCTTTTCTTACACCTAATCCCGGTCTATCCGCCGGGAACTGGCGGCCATCTCTGAAAATCGCACCGCTAAAGGGATCGTTCGAGATTAGCAGATTACCATCGAGGTCAGCGTAATCAATCAGCGAACAGAGTTGAGTTGCGGCGGAAATGGCGACCGAACTTTCGATCATACAACCGATCATAATCTTCATGCCAAGTGATTTAGCCAGCCAGATCATTCGCAGGGCTTCCTGAAGACCACCGGCTTTCATTAGTTTGATGTTAATGCCATCGAAAGCATCGGCGAGTTTAGGGATATCAGAAGCAGTCTTGACGGTTTCGTCGGCGATGATCGGAATATCAATGCGCTCACGAATCCAGCGTGTTTCTTCCAGCATCTCGGACGGCAGAGGTTGTTCAACTAGCTCGATGCCATTTTTGGCTAACCATTCAATTTTACGAGTGGCGATTTCCTTATCTTTCCAGCCTTCATTGGCGTCAACCCGGATTGGTTTATCCGGGGCGACACTGCGCACGGTGGTAATTATCTCCTCGTCGTTTGGACCGCCGACTTTGATCTTGAGAATTTTAAAAGGTTCGGCTTCGCGCGTTTTTTGTTTGACAATTTCCGCCGTATCAATGCCAATCGTAAAGGAGGTCAGTGGGGCTTTGGTTGGATCGAGTCCCCAGAATTTATAAAGTGGGAGGTTAAGAGACTTGCCGATCCAGTCCATTAAAGCCATATCAATGGCGCATTTCCCGGCAGTTTGGCCGGACTCGATTTCTTGCAGCGCGAAGCCAAATTGGGTAAATTCCGAGAGATTTAGTCTTTCGATCAAAGGTGTGGCTTTTTTGATAAGCTCGATAGTTGATTCTGGAGTCTCATCATAGCGAATATTCGGTGCGGCTTCGCCGATGCCGGTGATGCCGTCCTTTTCAAGGTAAACAAAAACATTGTCTTTCACATCGCTGGAATTGCGTGAAATTGTCCAGGTATGTTTCAATTTCAAAGCTTTGATTTCGTAACGTACTTTCATGCCAGAATCGGTGGTTTTGGTTTTTAATTGAGATATAAGGGGGAATGCCTGTGATATACGTGCGGTCGCGGCAGTAATCCCTAAAGTACCGATAAATTCTCGTCGTTTCATTTCGATCCTGTTAAAATTTAAATCCGAATACGATGCAATTTAATCTCTTTATATAACTGAGCAAAGTTCTTTTGGTGTAAATAATTCTACCTAAAGCTTGTGTCATAATTCTAAATGTCATAAAATCAGTCGAATTTATGGCGCAATTAATTTCCAATTCATCGGAGGATTTGCCAGATGGAAGAAGTTCGTTTTAAAATATATCCTTATCGTTGGGTAGTGTTAATTGCATTTATGGTTATCATCGCGGTGAATCAGCTCTGCTGGATCACATTTGCGCCAATCACTGGTCGAGCCGCGCAATTCTATGGGGTTTCTGACCTCAGTATCGGTTTTTTATCAATGATTTTTATGATCGTGTATATTGTTATTTCGATTCCGGCTTCTTGGATTATTGACACGTACGGAATTAGAATTGCGGTCGGAATCGGGGCCGCTTTAACTGGAGTTTTTGGCTTAATGCGCGGTTTGTTGGCGACGAGTTATCAATATGTGCTAATTGCTCAAATCGGACTCGCCATTGGTCAGCCATTCATTTTGAATTCCATTACGAAAGTTGCGGCGCGTTGGTTTCCGATCGCAGAGCGAGCAACGGCTTCCGGTTTGGGTTCGCTGGCGATGTATGTCGGTATCATAATCGGAATGGCATTAACGCCGTATCTGACGATTCGGGCCGGAATCGAAGGCACATTGTTGCTATATGGGATTGTTTCAGTTATCGGGACTATTATCTTTTTCGTTTTGGTGAGGGAACATCCGCCGACGCCGCCCTGTCCGGCCGGTCAGGATGAACGGGCTTTGGTTTTCGATGGCTTGAAGCAAATGCTGAAGCTAAAAGAATTTCAGCGACTGATGTTGGTATTTTTTATCGGGCTCGGAGTTTTTAACGGAGTAACTACTTGGATCGAAAATATTGTCCGTCCACGCGGTTTTTCGATTACTCAAGCCGGCTTGACCGGTGGTCTGATGATTATTGGTGGGATAATCGGGGCGGTAATCGTTCCGATGCTATCGGATCGGATAGGGAAAAGAGTGCCGTTTATCATTCTAGCGCTGGTGGGAGCAACACTGGGATTTATCGGCGTTACTTTTGCGCGGAGTTATTGGCTATTATTGACTTCGGCTTTCGCAATGGGGTTTTTCCTGTTAGGCGTCGGTCCGTTGGGATTTCAATACGGGGCTGAAATTTCCTACCCGGCTCCGGAAGGAACCTCGAACGGGTTATTGTTGCTAATGGGACAAATTTCTGGGGTGCTTTTCATTTTCGGAATGGACGGTTTGAAATCACCGCAGACCGGCTCGATGACCCTTCCACTCGTAATTTTAATCGCTCTGATGGTTTTATGTACTTTGCTCAGCGTTAATCTGAAAGAGTCGAATTTGCTTCGGAAATAAAAAAATACATCCGATTCCAAAACCAATTACAAAATTTTCTAATTTTTATGGCTATTTTAAGGGCAAATATTAATTGCTATTGTCATAGTTGATATTTATATTTTCGGAGTATTTTAAAAATAGAGAAAGGAGTCATTATGAAGAAGTTAGTTTTAAGTGCAGTAGTTGTGATGTTTTTAATGGCTAGTTTAAGTTACGGATTCGGCTTGGGCATTATGCTCGGTGAACCTTCCGGTTTAAGTGGTAAATACTGGATGAGTGAAAAGAATGCGATTGCTGGTGGATTAGCATGGTCGTTGAGTCACGATTATCTACACGTGCATGCGGATTACCTTATTCATAACAACAATTTGATTAATATCGGTGGCACTATTCTTCCATTTTATTATGGGTTGGGCGCAGGTATTGGTTTTGGCGATGATTTTCATCTCGGGGCACGGATTCCATTAGGGATTGAATATTTCTTTGCTGATCGGAAATTTGATGTCTTTTTTGAATTGGTTCCGGTAGTGGGCTTATTGCCTGATTTTGGTTTTGGGGTTAGTGGTGCGATCGGCTTGAGATATAATTTCTAACAGGCGATTTTAAAAAATTATGAAAAATAGCCGTGAGGATAAATTCCTCCGGCTATTTTTTATTTTATCGTTGAGAATCGGTATATAGGTTGAATTTCCTGTATGAGTCTTAAAAGTAAAGTACTGTTAATAATTACCATTTCTATAATAGGTAGTTGTTCGCCAAATCTTTATCAGTTGAAGGTTGTGAATAATGGTGTAATTACCTGGCGAACTGAGACCGGCGAGAAAATCGTGACGCGATTTTATTCTTTATCGGATAATAGTCTGAAATTCGTCAAAGTGGTTCTACCGGGTGGCAAAGAGTACACATTGCCACAAGTTGTATCTGCTTCCGGTGTGCGCTATACCGATGAACGGGAAATCGTGTTCTGGATGAAAGGCGAGACGGCCTTTATCCAGCAACGCGCTCCGAGTGGTGAATGGCAGATTTTGTACAATAACTGCCGGGTGATAACGGAACCGTAAAATCCATTTTTTAGGTTCTCAAGCCTGACGAGAAGCTAAGATTAAAACTGTAAGATACGAGACCTGATAGAACTGGTTAAAAAAACTTCTAAAGGTTTTTCGATACGTATTTTATTGTCCACAATTTTATTTTCAACCTTCTGAAGGTTGATTGACTATGCCCGCAGGAGATCCTTGAATTCGTCGTAGTCGCTGGAAATCGCGCGCGACAGAATCGGACGCTCCAGGAATTTTTTCAATCGGTCGGGGATGGGAACTGTTGCTCCGATAACTGGTTCGACAATGTCGCAGAACTTCGCCGGGTGAGCTGTTTCCAGAAAAATTCCGGTGTCAATTTCTGGATGTTTGGCGAGATAATTTTGAATGCCAAGGTAGCCGACGGCACCATGTGGGTCGAGAATATAACCGTAATTGCGATAGACTTCGGCGATAGCGGCGCGAGTTTCATCGTCATTAAAATAACAGCCAGCCAAATCGCGACGCATTTTCTCAACCGAATAATCATAGAGCGCCAGCATCCGAGCGAAATTGCTGGGACTGCCAACGTCCATTGCGTTGGAGATAGTCTGAATTGAGGCGCGTGGTTCATATTTTCCGGTCGCTAGATAATCTGGCACGACGTGATTGATATTGGTAGCCGCGATGAAGCGTATTACCGGTAAGCCCATTTTTTTAGCGATTAATCCGGCGGTCAGGTTACCGAAATTGCCGCTCGGTACGCAGATAGCGATTTTCCTAGAATGGAAATTGGGAATCTGGCGAATTGCGTTAAAATAATAGAAAGTTTGAGGAATTAAACGGGCGATGTTGATCGAATTGGCGGAACTAACTGTAAGTACACTCCGCACCTCCGGATCCACCAGAGCGGTTTTGACAAGACGCTGGCAGTCGTCGAAGGTGCCTTCTACTTTTAAGGCAGTAATATTCTCGCCGAGAGTCGCAATCTGTTTTTCTTGAATTAGGCTAATTTTTCCGGCTGGATAAAGCACGATGACATTGATGCCCGGCACCTGGAAAAAACCATTAGCAACCGCACTGCCGGTATCACCGGAGGTGGCAACTAAGATCGTGAGCTCGCGACAGTCATTACGAATAAAATAAGCCATCAGGCGCGACATAAAACGAGCGCCGACATCTTTAAAGGCGAGGGTTGGTCCGTGAAAAAGTTCGAGTGTTTTAGTCTTTTCCGAAATAGCCACCAGCGGTGTTTCGAAATTTAAAGCTTCAACGATAATTTTTTGGAGAACATCAGATGGGACATCGCCCCCAAGTAGAGCTTTAGCAATTTCATAAGACACCGACTGAAAAGTCATTTCCGGCAAGTCTTGGAAAAATTTGTCTGGCATAACCGGCGATGATTCCGGCAGATATAGCCCGCCATCCGGTGGCATGCCTTTCAACACGGCTTCTTTCAGAGAAACTTTGTGAGAGCGATCAGTAGTACTGTAATAAAGCAAATTTTATCCTTCTTGAGCGATGATTTTGGGACCTTCGGTGTTAATCGTCGAGATATAGATTTGGTTGCAGATTTTGTAATTAGCTAAGACGGCTGACATAGAGCCGGCGATTTTTTGAGCAATTTCTTGTGAATTTGAAAGCGCAAAAAGCGACGGACCGGAGCCGGAAATACTGCACCCGAGAGCGCCGCGGTCCAGAGCCGCCTTTTTCATCTCATAAAAGTGAGGAATAAGCTTCGCCCGCTGAGGTTCGATAATATAATCATTCATTGAGCGGCTAATCAATGTTAGGTCTTTCCGATAGAGACCGGCAACCAGTCCGGCAGTGTTAGCCCATTGTTTTACGGCGTCTTTTAGAGGAACATTGGGAGCAAGAATATTACGGGCATCGGCAGTATTGATTTCAATTTCTGGATGAATAATTGTGCAATAGAGATTTTCCGGGACCGGTAATTCTACGATATCAGGTGGATTGTTTTCCCGAATTAAAAGAAAACCGCCAAAGAGAGCCGGTGCGGCGTTGTCGGCATGGGCGGCGCCGCAAGCCAATTTTTCCGATTGCAGAGCGATACTGAGCAGTTCGGATTTCGTCAGCCGATTATCGAAAAGAGTGTTAATGGCAAAGAGTACCGCCACCGCACTGGCGGCGCTCGATCCCAGTCCACTACTCAATGGCATTTTTTTATGTAATTCGATAGAAACGCCCTGCTGGGATTTAATGGTTTCGAGATAACGGAGGGCGGCGAATCCGGCGGTGTTTTTTTCGGCGGCTTTTGGCAATTTCCCGTCGTCGCCGGTTATGCGTGTAATTTCGACGCCGGGATTTCCGCGGAGAGTAACCTTAGCAACGTCGCCCGGTTCATTAACAGCAAAACCGAAAATATCGAAACCGCAAGCGACATTAGCCACAGTAGCTGGTGCGAAAACAGTGACAGACTTCATCAGAAACTCTTGCTTTTCATAACGGCGTTGGCAATTTTAAAAATGTCAGCCATTACACCGGCGGCGGTAACTTCCGCCCCAGCACCCGCGCCTTTGATAACCAACGGATTTTCAGCGTAGCGTTTCGTAGTGAAAGCGACGATGTTGTCACTACCGCTCAGGAAGTAGAAGGGATGATTCGCTTCTACCTGAACTAATTTCAATTCAGCTTTTTCATTTTCATAAATTGCGATATAGCGTAATACTTTACCTTCCGCAGAGGCTTGCTGGAGCAATTTATCAAAATAGTCATTGGATTTTTCGAGTTCGGTGAAAAACGCTTCTACCGTCGGAGCTTTGAGACAATTTTCCGGCAAAAGCGGTTCGATTTGAATGTCGGAGAGTTCGGCGGGAATGCCGATTTCGCGGACGAGCAGTAAAACCTTGCGGGCGAAATCTATCCCACTAAGATCGTCGCGTGGATCGGGTTCGGTAAAACCTCTGGCTTTGGCTTCGCGCACAATGGCGCTGAACTTTTTCCCCGGTTTGAAATTATTGAGAATATAACTAATTGTGCCAGAAAGAATTGCTTCGATTCGGATGATTTGGTCGCCGGAATTGATCATATCGCGCAGAGTGCTGATAATTGGCAGAGCCGCACCGGCATTTGTTTCGTAGAGAAAATGGACGTGTTTACTTTTCGCCAGTTCGTGGAATTTTACATATTGAGCGTATGGGCCAGTGTTGCCGATTTTATTAGCAGTCACTATGGAGGTGCGACCGGCTAAAATTTTTTCGTAATAATTCACGATATCGGCGCTGGCGGTGCAATCCACGAAGACATTGTTATCGAGATTGAGTTTTTTTATTTCTGCCAGTAAAACCCGCATATCGTTTTTGACCTGACACTCATTGAGAGAATTGCGCCAATTGTTGAGGTCAATTCCGTCGGGCTCGATCAGCATTTTCCGGCTATTAGCAAGACCGACGATTTTAATATCCAGCCCATAATTTTCCAGTAGATTGGAATAATTGGTTTTAATCTGTTCGATTAAAGTTGATCCGATTAAACCCACCCCGCAGAGAAATAAATTCATTTTAATCTTTTTAGCGAAGAAAGCATTATGAATGGCATTAAGGGCTTGTTTTTCATCTTTTTGGTCAATTACGATGGAAATATTCAGTTCCGAGGAACCTTGAGCGATAGCAATGACGTTAATGGATTTTTCTCCCAATGCGCTAAAAAGACGTCCCGCCAGACCAGTGGTGCGACGCATTCGTTCGCCCACAACCGCAATGATGACTAAATCATTTTCTACTACGACCGGATCAACCAGGCGGAGTTTAATTTCAAGGGCAAATTCTTCTTCGATGGCTTTTTTCGCGATATTGACAGATTCTCGCAAAATGGCGACACAGATGGAATGTTCAGACGAGGCTTGGGAAATCAAAATCACGTTGACGTTGACTTTTGCCAGAGCGCTGAAAAGACGAGAAGAGATGCCACTAACGCCGACCATGCCACTACCTTGAACCGTCAACAATGCAATGTCGCGGATTGAAGTGACACCTTTGACGAAGCCGCCGTTAGCGGAGGGATTTTTGCGAATGACCGTTCCGGGAAAATCCGGATTGAAGGTATTCATTATACGAATAGGAATATTCTTATCAATTACCGGCTGAATAGTGGGTGGAAATAGTACTTTGGCGCCGAAATGACTGAGTTCCACAGCTTCTTCGTAGCTGAGTTCCGCTAATGAAAAAGCTTCTTTGACTTTGCTTGGATCAGCCGACATAAAGCCATTGACGTCTTTCCAGATTTGAATCTCCTCCGCGTTAAGAGCCGCACCGATTTGAGAGGCAGTTAAGTCCGAACCGCCACGGCCTAAAGTTGTAGTAATGCCATCTGCGGTAGCGCCGATGAAACCGGTGACTACTGGAATTCCAGTGAAATTTTTAAAGAATGCTTGGATTTTCGGATTGCTGATGCGCGGAAGAATACGCGCCGCTCCGAAATGATCATCGGTTACCAGAAATTGGCGCGCATCCACGTACTTTGTTGGGTAACCGATGGATTGACCATAGGCGGCGATGATGGTGCAAGCCAAGCGTTCTCCGAAACTCAGGATCAGGTCAAGAGATTGTAAGGATAATTCTTTCAATAAGAAAACGCCGTGGATAATTTCTTTCAATTCCGCCAGGAGGTTTTTGATTTCGGTGTTGAGTGTCTTCTGCTTATCTTGGGGTATTAATTTTTCGATAAAATTAAAATGTTTTCGGGCAAGGTCATCAAGAATATTTTGATAGGTTTTATCTTTGCTTGCCGCTAATTGGCTGATTTCTTTCAATTGATCAGTGACATTATTGAAGGCTGAAAAAACTGTAATTACCGCCTTCTCGCTCTGGACTTCCCTGGCGATGATATTGAAAATAGTTGGCAGATTTTCTGGCTTACCAATCGAACTGCCGCCGAATTTTAAGACTTTCATAACTGTCTTTCTATCTGGTTGTCAATTGTTCAATTATAGCAAGAGAAAATACGATTTTTTTAAGAACCTGCCAAGCCAAATACAGAGATAGATTTAGCTACGGATTAAACACGAAACTAATTGATAAAACCTTCAGATAGCTTCAAATAGCCTAACCCAACCTTCGGAAGGTTTTGCCTATGATTCCATCAAGGCTTTCCCGATAATCGCAACAGCTTTATCGATCTGCTCTTTAGTGACGTTGATGGCGGGCATCAGGCGCAGAACGGTCTGGTGTGTGCAATTAATCAGTAGATTCTGGGCGCGGCATTTGTCAACGATTTCCGCGCCGGGCTTATTTAATTCGACGCCCAGCATAAGTCCGAGCCCGCGGATTTCGCGAATTAATGGCGCTTGGCTTTTCAGTTCTTCCAATTTTTGCCGGAAATAGGTGCCCATTTTAACGGCATTCTCGAGCAGATTTTCTTCGTGAATAGCTTGAAAAACCGCCACACCAGCGGCGCAAGCCAGTGGATTACCACCGAAAGTCGAGCCGTGACTGCCGGGTTGTAAAATATTGCAATATTGGCGTGCTACGGCAAAAGCGCCGATCGGCATACCGCCGCCGAGTGATTTGGCGAGAGTCATAACGTCTGGTTGGACATCGAAATATTGGTAGGCAAACATTTTACCGGTGCGCCCGATGCCGGTCTGAACTTCATCTATGATTAGCATAGCGTCAAACCGGTCGCACAGTTCGCGCGCGGTCTGAATAAATTTTGGTGTGACAGGTGTAATGCCGCCTTCGCCCTGGACGACTTCGAGCATAATAGCCGCGACGTTTTCGTTCATTAAGCTTGCGAGCATAGCGTAATCATTGATATCGCAATAGACAAAACCGCCGAGCAGGGGATCAAAGCCTTTCTGGTATTCGCTCTGACCGGTTGCGGTAACTGTAGCCAGCGTGCGTCCATGAAAGGAGTTATTGAGCGTAATAATCGTTTTCTTATTGGGGTTGCGTTTGCGCACCAGCTTCAGTGCTCCTTCATTGGCTTCCGCGCCGCTATTGCCGAAGAAAACTTGTCCATCAAAGCTGTCCTGAATGATTAGTTTGGCAAGTTCGCCGGCTTTCTCGTTATAATAGACATTCGGTACGTGCATGATTTTGTCCAATTGTTCATGCAGAGCCGCCACGACTTTGGGATGGCAATGTCCGATATTGCCACAACCCCAACCGGGGAAAAAGTCGAGGTACTCGTTGCCTTCATCATCCCAGACCTGCATACCGCGTCCTTTTACCAGGGTAATCGGGAAACGCTTATAAGTAGGTAAAACGTAATTATCGAATTCTTTCCGATCCATCTTTTAATATCTCCGTTCCAATTCCTTCTTTAGTGAAAATTTCGAGTAAGAGCGAGTGCTTAATGCGCCCGTCTATAATGTGACCTTTGTTGACCCCAAACCTCAAAGCATCGAGACAGGAGTTGACTTTGGGAATCATACCGCCCTCGATGATGCCCGCGGCGATAAGTTTTTC
This sequence comes from Fidelibacterota bacterium, assembly GCA_018002295.1. Taxonomy (GTDB): domain Bacteria; phylum Fidelibacterota; class UBA2242; order UBA2242; family UBA2242; genus JAGNGI01. Next base: position 3,051 of record JAGNGI010000001.1, on the reverse strand, counting down.
AGCCTCCTGGCGATTAATGGTACTAATGATACTTTTCTCGTCGCCGGGTGTCCGCAAAATGCCGGGGGTATCTGTTAAATAAACTAGCTTGCGAGCGCCAATTGAAGCCGCGATTTCGCCGGCAACAAGGTCGGCATTGATATTGTAGCTCTCGCCATCATCACCCAAACCGAGTGGTGCAATTACAGGAATTTTTCCGCTTTCTATAAGCCGATTAAGAAAATTAGCATTAATGTAGCGAACCTGACCAACGAAACCGAGGTCTACCGATTGCCCATTGTTTTCGGTGAACATTTTATCAACGCGTATTAACCCATTATCGAGTCCGGAAACTCCAACCGCCTCGCCGTCCATCATATTCAGCAAGTTAACAATTTGGGCATTGATTTTGTGGGCGAGAACATTTTCAACGATTTCCATAGTTTTGCGGTCGGTTACGCGCAGTCCATTAACGAATTGCGGTTTAACTCCACGGTTATTCATTGCTTCGCTAATGGCTTTGCCGCCGCCGTGGATAACTACTGGTAACCAGCCGACGTATTTCATAAAGACAATGTCCTGCAAAACAGATTTCATAGCATTTTCACTGTCCATTATACTGCCGCCGAATTTGATCACGATTTTCTTGCCGTGAAAGGCTTTGATGAAAGGTAAAGCTTCTATCAAAACGGCGGCTTTGTCAATAATTTTCTGCATAACAGCTCCTAAGTATGATATTGAGCGTTAATTTTGATATAGTCATAAGAAAGGTCGGTAGTGTAAACTACGGCGCTATCTTTTCCGAGGTTGCAGTCGAGTACAATCTCCAGTTCGACCGGTGTCATCATACGTTGAATTTCGGTTTTATTCAAATTAAGCGGTTCACCCTGCCGGTAGAGGTAAACCCCATTGATGCGCAAATCAGCGACAGCCGGATCAAAATGGGCAAATACCATTCCCGCCGCGGAGAGAATTCGGCCCCAATTCGGGTCGCATCCAAAAAGCGCGGCTTTGACTAACATGGAATTAGCAATACCGAACGCCATTTTTTTAGCATCTTCAAAACTATCGGCGCCATTGACAGTAACGGTCACGAACTTGGTGGCGCCTTCGCCGTCTCGGACAATGGATTTTGCCATTTCGGTCATCAGCATTAGGAGAGCATTTTCGAAAATTTCACCAGCTGGCGAACCGGCGGTAATTATTTGATTACCCGCTAAACCGTTCGCCATAATCAGGGCGGTATCATTGGTGCTGGTGTGGCCATCAACGGTAATCATATTGTAAGTTTTTGCGACAGTCGTGGTGAAAGTCTTTTCCAGAAAATCGTGGTCAATATCGGCATCAGTAGTGACAAAAGCCAGTGTGGTCGCCATATTAGGCTGAATCATACCGGAACCTTTGGTAATGCCGCAAAGCTTGATTTCCGCGCCATTGACTCTGAATTTTACACCGAACGATTTTTCGACGGTATCGGTCGTCAATATCGCTTCGGCGCAGGCGGCTCCGCCTTCCACACTAAGATGCGGTACGAGGTGGGTAATACCATTACGCATTTTTTCCATATCGAGACAATGTCCGATTACACCAGTACTGGAAGCCAGAATTAGTTCTTCCGGAATATCAAGATGGGCGGAAAGTAAGTTTAGAGTCTCGTGCACATCGTTCAAACCCTGCTGACCGGTACCGGCATTAGCATTACCGGAATTGATGATCAAAGCCTGAAGGCGATTGCCGGATTTCGGTAAATTTTCCATAGCGACGATGAGCGGCGCGGCTTTGACGGCATTGGTGGTGAATTTGGCTGAACATTTAGCCGGTACAGCGCTTTTGATTATACACAGGTCATTACGTTTGCGCTTGAAGCCGGCATGCATTGCCGCACCAGTAAAACCTTTGGGGTCGGTGATTTTAGGATTATTGTAAAAATTCATAGCGAATCCATTCATTAAAAATTGAAATTGATTTCATTAATAAAAACCTGTCCGTTTCTTTGTCTTGATCCAAAGAAATGAACTAAAGAAAAATCAAGGCTATTAAAAATCGGCTGAATTATATTCATTTCTAATCCCTATAATAATCCAGTTGTTTCAGGATAACCGAGCATGATGTTCATATTCTGGACGGCCTGTCCGGAGGCACCTTTGATTAAATTGTCAATCGCGCTTAGCAGAATCAAGTGATCGCCGATAACTTTTAAACCGATATCGCAAAAATTGCTATTAGCAACGTTTTTTAATTGGGGAATTTGGTTATTTGATAGAACGCGCACGAAAGGTTCCGCTCGATAGTCATTTTGATATAAAGTTAATAATTCGGCTTGAGAAATTGGCCGCCGCAATTTGGTGTAAATCGTGCTAAAAATACCCCGCGTCAAAGGAACAAGATGCGGCACGAAAATCACATCAACCGCCGCGCCCGCAATTTTGCTCAATTCCTGTTCGATTTCCGGTTCATGTTGATGCGATGCGACTTTATAGGCGGTCAGGTTCTCATTACATTCCGGGAAGTGATAAGCCGGTTTGGGAGCGCGTCCGGCGCCGGAGACACCGGTTTTGCTATCCACGAAAATCGCCGTAGTTTCGATTAATCCGGCTTGCAAAACCGGTTTCAAAGCCAATTCTATTCCGGTAGGAAAACATCCGGGATTGGCGATGGTTTTTGCTGATTTAATTTTAGCGCGGTTAAATTCCGGCAGACCATAGACAAAATCCGGCAAATGCTCGCTATCGGTATGGGCAACGCCATAAGCTTTCTGGTAAAGTTCAGCCGAATTAAGGCGATAGTCGGCACTAAGATCGATTAATAATTTTTCGTTTCCCATGAAATCCGGGACGTAAGTCATACTAACCGTATGCGGCAGACAAAAGAAAATTACGTCACTCTCGCGTTTGATTTCCTGAACGTCAATCGCAGTGCAGGTCAGATCGCAAAGCCATTTCAGTGCCGGAAAAATGTCCGAAAAACACAAACCGACTTCTTCGGCGATGACAGCCAGACGGCTGATCGTTATGTACGGATGGTGTAGCAGAATTTTTACCAGTTCGAAACCGGCGTAGCCGGTAGCACCGA
>JAGNGI010000105.1 GCA_018002295.1 Fidelibacterota bacterium | reverse complement strand
TCCTGGCTCGGCTCTAAATTTCCATAAACCCGGTACCAAACCTTGTCATTGGTTCTGGGACCGCCGAGGTTTATATCAGAAGCGCCGATTTTTACCATGTGAAGCAATAGATTTTTTAGATGTTCATAGGCTTCTTTTTTCCAGGCGAGATTTTTTGCAAGGTGATGGTTGATTTCCTCAAACCGCTGAGTTCCGGTCTGAAATTCTTCCAATGCGTTTTGCAAGTTCTCGGCAAATGACAGACTCATAAGGTTCCTTCTTGATTTTTTAGGTGAAAATTTCTTTAGTGTTCATCAGGCTGGTTAATCGCATTTCTGTATATTTTAATTTAAAATTTTCATTTTCCAATGAAGAAAATAGGGATGAAAAAAGTTACGGAAAATACAGTTTTTTATTTCGCATGACTGCATGACTGCATAAATACATGAGTTTTTAAAGTTATAAAGTTGTGACGAATTATATATTCTTATAAACACTTAAAAGTACTTAGTAGCACTTATTAGGACTTAATTTCTTACCGCCCTTAGCCTCGCCCTTGAGGCAATCTTTTTAAATGGTGAAAATTATAAAATGCTAAAGGCGCAGCTTGACTCGCCATTTCGGCGTTGACTTGAAACCAGTAACTTGTTTCCTCAGCCTTATTTCTCTTGCCTCTGTTGTTAAAGTTCCTTTCAATCATTTGCCAATTTGCTTTAGTTCAGGCGCGAACATGATTAGTAAATTATTCTCGGAACGATTAAAATTTTGCCATCAGCCATATTAATTGATTATATTTGGAGCATGGATATACGGCTTTTGAAATTTTACAAATAAGAGGCGAACAAATGAAAATTAGCTTAAGGCTGGCTCTATCGCTGGTGTTAATTTCCGGCGCACTTTTGCTTGCCGATTCCCGAGTACAAAAACTGCCCAATGGTGTCATTATTGAGCTGGCGGAAGAACCTGCAATCTCGCCCAGACTGATAAAGATTCAGGTCTGCGACGATGACATTATTCACGTCCAGGCTACACCCGAGTCCAATTTTTCTGAGCGTCCCAGTCTGATAGTGGAGCAGGCTTATGCCAATCGGTTGCCTGAATCGGTTAATTGGACATTACAAGAAAACGAGGATACAATCATTCTGGCAACTGCCAAACTGCTGGTGAAAATATCGAAAACTGAAGGTACGGTTGCTTTCTATAAAGCAGACGGCGAACTAATTTTACAGGAGAGAGCTAGCGGTAGCAAGATTTTTACTGCGGCGGAAGTGATGGGTGAACAGACTTATCATATTCAACAGTTTTTCGATTCGCCTGCCGATGAAGCCTTTTACGGATTGGGACAACACCAGAACGGATTGATGAATTATAAAGGACAGTCGGTTGATCTCTGGCAATATAATATCGTGGTAGCTGTGCCATTTCTGATTTCCAGCCGCAATTATGGTATTTTGTGGGACAATAATTCCCGCACCAAATTCGGTGACATTCGCGACTTTGAATCATTAGCCACATTAAAATTATATGACAAGAAAGGCAAACCGGGCGGTCTAACTGCCGAATATTTTAAAGATGACGGATTTAAAAAACTATTTACAACTCGCCGCGAACCTCGTATTGAACACGAGTTCATTGACGTCAATGATCCATTCCCAGCTGGATTCGAACAAGTAGCGAGTGTGCGCTGGAGCGGAGCAATCGAATCCGCCCAAACCGGCATTCATAAGTTTCGACTCTATTGTTGCGGCTATACTAAAATGTGGCTGAATGACTCTTTAGTGGTGGATAATTGGCGTCAGAATTGGTTGCCCTGGACGCATTTTCCGGAAATTTTTATGGAAGCCGGGAAGCGCTATTCAATTAAAATTGAATGGATTCATCAAGGTGGATATATTGGCCTCAAGTATCTGACTCCCAGCCCAGAGGAGTATGCTAATAGCCTTTCGCTTTATTCGGAGGTTGCTGACCAGATTGACTATTACTTTATTTATGGTAACAGTTTAGATGAAGTGATTCACGGCTACCGCAAAATTACTGGGCAAGCGCCGCTGATGCCAAAATGGGCGATGGGTTTGTGGCAATGTCGCCAGCGTTATCAGACTCAGGACGAGGTGCTTTCGGTTGTGCGGGAATTTCGCAAGCGCCAGATTCCGCTGGACAATATTGTTCAGGATTGGTTCTATTGGGAAGAGGATAAGTGGGGCGACCACGAATTTGACCCAGCTCGCTTTCCCGATCCAGACGGTATGGTCAAAGAACTGCATGAAAAATTAAATGCTCACATTATGATTTCGGTCTGGCCAAAGTTTTACGTCGGGACGAAAAATTACCAGCAATTTCTGGAAAAGGGCTGGCTATATATGCGTAATGTCGAAAAGAACCAGAGAGATTGGGTCGGACCCGGCTACGTTTCCACATTTTACGATCCTTACCGTCCGGAAGCCAGAGATTTATACTGGCAACAGATCAATGAAAAATTATTCAGTAAAGGATTTGACGCCTGGTGGCTGGATGCTACCGAACCGGATATTCATTCCAATTTGTCGCCGGAAGAAACGCGCTTGCGGATGCATCCAACTGCCATCGGTAGCGCCGCTCGCTATTTGAATACTTATTCGTTAGTTCATTGCAAGGGAATTTATGAAAATCAGCGCCGAACTAATCCCGATCAACGGGTTTTTATTCTAACTCGTTCGGCTTTCGCCGGACAACAGCGGTTTGCCGCCGCGACCTGGAGCGGGGATGTTGCCGCCCGCTGGTATGATTTGAAAACTCAAATTCCAGCTGGTTTGAATTTTTGTCTATCAGGCATTCCATATTGGACAACGGATGTTGGTGGCTTTGCGGTCGAATCTCGCTTTGTCAACGCCACCGGCGAAAATCTGGAAGAATGGCGCGAGCTAATGACCCGCTGGTTTCAGTTTGCCACCTTTTGTCCGCTTTTCCGGGTTCATGGAGAATATCCCTACCGTGAAATTTATCACGTTGCGCCAGAAGATCACCCCGCCTATCAGGCAATGTTAGCCTACGATCACTTGCGCTATCGCTTAATGCCCTATATTTATTCGCTGGCTGGTATGGTAACGCATAACGATTATACGATTATGCGAGCGCTCATAATGGATTTCAGTCAGGATACAAAAGTTCAAAATGTCGGCGATCAATTTATGTTCGGTCCGGCTTTGCTCATTAATCCGGTGACGGAATATAAAGCCCGCACACGCTCGGTCTATTTACCGGCTGGTACTGGTTGGTATGATTTGAAAACCGGGAAATATTTCAACGGCGGTCGGACGATTATAGCCGAGGCCCCTTATAGCGATATACCGATTTTCGTGAAAGAAGGTTCAATTATTCCTTACGGACCGGAAATTCAGTACGCCGATGAAAAAACCGCTGATCCGATTATTTTATATGTCTATACTGGTCGGGACGCCGAGTTTGAACTTTACGAGGACGAAGGAGTCAATTATAATTATGAAAAAGGGCAATTTGCCCTTATTCCATTGATATATTCTGAAAAAACTCAAACATTAACGATTGGAAAGCGTCAGGGTGAATTTCCGGGAATGTTGAGAGAAAGAACATTTCAAATTATCCGAGTTAGCCCGGATAAAATGACCGGACTTGACTTTACTCTCGAACCGGATAAAATGGTAAAATATGATGGCAAGGAATTAACGATAAAAATCAAATAATATTTTTGGGGGTATTTATGAAAGGGATAGGATTAAAAATAATGTTGGTGCTTGTTGCATCACTGCTCATTACTCAATGCTCTGATAGCCGCAAGATGGTCAGACAGATTGATAATTTTAGCCAAAGTTGGCGATTTAATCTAGGAGATTTAAGTGATGCCGAAAGACCCGAATATGACGATTCCAATTGGCGTACTTTAGATTTGCCCCATGATTGGAGTATCGAAGGTGAATTTAGCGAGGAGCATCCCGCAACCCCGGGTGGTGGTGCTTTACCGGGTGGAATTGGATGGTATCGCAAGACTTTTACTGTTTCCGAGGGAAATAAAGATAAGAATGTTTTCATTGATTTTGACGGCGTTTACCAGAATAGCGAGGTCTGGATAAATGGCCACTCCTTGGGAAAGAGACCGTACGGCTATAGTTCTTTTCGATACGAATTGACACCCTATCTCAATTACGGTGACGAAAATAATATTATCGCTGTAAAAGTTGATAATTCCCAGCAACCCAATTCGCGCTGGTATTCGGGATCCGGGATTTACCGAAACGTCTGGTTGGTAGTCACCGATAAAGTATTCGTAGATCATTGGGGTACATTTGTTACCACGCCGGA
>JAGNGI010000038.1:4685-20712 GCA_018002295.1 Fidelibacterota bacterium | reverse complement strand
TACTCGGTAGTGTCGGGAATGGTAGAAATTTTCGGTATCACACTTTGGCCTAAATCCTGTTTGACCAGGCGGATTTGACCGCCCACACTGAACCACTCCGTCAAGCGCTTCGCATAACCCAGTCCTAGGGCGTGGGCACTCAGCTGAAAGACGCCGGTGTCATCATAGCCAGCGTCAACTCTCATATTTACCCGCGTGCCATAAAAATCCCCATAATTCACATTCTGGTAACTTAGGCCTATCACTCCATATCGGCCATGAGTCGGACTAAACGCCAGACTAAAAGTATTATGTTGAATATCCGTTATCCACTGATTATTACTGGCAGTTAGGTCAATTAATTGCTCGATATTAGCCATACCTGCCGGATTAAAGAATAGAGCGCTTGAACCGATCTGAAGACTTGTCATTGCATCCGCCATCGCCGCCGCTCGAGCATCGGATACCACACTGAGAAATTCAAAACCAGCTTGAGCCAATTTTTCGTTTTTGGCGGATAATTCGACAGGTATTGTCAAACATCCAACTACGATTCCAATAACTATAGATTTGAATATTGTTTTCATTTTCCGCCCCTCCTTACCTAATCACCACGAATTTGCGAAACACCGAATCGCCCTTATTGTACATCTTATCACCTTGCTGGAAAATCACATCGCCCTTGCTAATTTCTTTTTCCCCGGTTTTCGGATTGTAGTAATCACGGGCGGCTACGATATCCTGTTCGGCATAGATGTCCTGCGGTACTTCCACGTAAAGGATATATATACCACTGACAATAATCTGACGGGAAGAAGTCATCGAATCCCACAATTCGTCGCCGGAACCGTTATCGTGATATTTTTCCCAGATTAGGTCGCCCCTTTCAGTAAAAACCTTTACCTTGCAGATAGGCGGTAATTCATAGAAAGCAATTCGATCATACTGGAAATCCTCGCCGAATTGCCACATTCGAGCGCGAATGTCGTAGGGATTCGGCACAACACGTACGTGTTCCAAAAAGTTTCCAGCTGGGCGACGCAGATAAGCCGCTACGCTGGTCAGTGTATAAAAGAGACTGCTGTATAGCGGTTTGCCATTGTTCTCTTGACCGTCACTCTTAGATTGGATGTAGTAATAGTAATTATTACCGCGAGCGGCGGTGACATCGTCGAACTCATGTACGCAATTAGCTTTATCGCATTCAAAAATTTTTGTATAGACGGTTTTATATTGTTTAACATTGCCTTCCGAGCGATAGATGACATAGCCGTTAAAGTTAGGCGAATTTACGGCATTGTCACTCCAGGTCAAGCGAATCCGATCTCCACCAGAAGTAACCGTAAATGATTCGGGTGGGGGAGGCGGTTGCGGAATATCGTATCCCGCATTGTAATTATCAATTGCATTACTTAGGACTTGCAGAATCGAATCGCGGCCGGTCTCGCACCAGGCTCGTTTATAGGCGTTATGGGCTGCGTAGCCCCAGGAATTGGTAGTTGATGCTAGCGAACTGTCGGGCATATACAAATCCGGTTTGTTAGTTAGACTTTTATAATAGGCATACCAGTTAGTTCCGACTTCTCGACATTTTTCCCAGCTTAATCCGGTCACTCCGATGGCAAATACGATTCGGATGCTATCGCCATCAACCAAATAATAAGGGCCAAATCCCCATCCTTGACTGCTACTGCCTTGGGTATTGGTGTTTCGGTAAGTATTCCCAGTAGTCCATTCCTCCACATAACCATTGTGGCCAACAGAATTGAAAAAGTCTTCATCCTGGCTAGCAGGCAAATGCCCTTCGGTCATAATGTTATACCGTTGTTGCATAAAACTGATATCATATTGACTCACATTAGTCTCCATTGGAACGCCATCGCTGCCAATGTAGGCATCCGTAGCTGGCTGGCTGGGGTCATCAACCGTATGATTATTCGGATTCGATGCAAATAGAACGACACCTCCTAAATACTTAGCCGAACCAAGCACACCGGTCTCTAAATGATCAGGACAACCCCAATCCTCAGCCGGAGTTAGTGGATGATTAGAATCATTAGTAGGACCATAATAACTATAAAATCCTCGCATCCCTTCAGGAGAATTGACGTTGAATGTATGAATAAGAGTACTGCTACCCCATTCCGAGGCAAAGGCGCCCCAAGCCGGTTGATCAGTCCAGCCAGAGGAAGTCACTCCGGCAAATGCCGGCCTCCAACACAAATAAACCCAGAAATCTTGCAGATCCTGATGATGTACGTCGCCATTTTCGTTATATATGCCCGTATTTTTAAATACATATTCCTGAATAAAATAATTATCGTGATCCGGCTGAGTGAAACCATAAACTTTTCTGGTTACTGATATACCCATCGAAGTATTGAACTCGGCAACTACCATCCGGTCACATGGCAGGTTATTATCATAGTCATCAACCTGATCATAGAGAAGATTATTAGTGCCAGTTTGATTATCCACAGCAACCACCGGGTGACTATGTCGCCCAATAAGTTTGATACTCTGCGGAAAAATCATAGTGTAATGATTCGCCGGGAGTCTTGGACCAGATCCGATTACTTTCACTGATTTCTCCTTATTTTCGACTGGATCGAAGAAATTGCGAGCTCCCAGCCACAATCCATTCATCCGGAGCGTGTGCTGGTTGTCACCATACTGAGTAGGCCAGGTTAGAAAATTTAATTCGCGTTCGGTTTCTGCGCCATAGTCCATAAAGAAGCACTGCGTTTCACCGACGATAATCCAGCGCTGGTCTTGAGCAAAAGTCGTGTTAGAAAACATTAAAACGACTGTCACCGCGCTAATTAGAAATAAGAGGTGATTTTTTATTTTCGTTTTAAACATTGGTAATCCTCATTTCTTTTATAATTAATCCAAATCAAAAGAAAGCCGGACGCCAAAAACCACTGTCCGCGGATTCAGAAACCACCAGGTTGATGCCCCGGGGTTAAAAATATAGGCTTTATCGGCATTGATCTGGTCAATTTTGGATTTGGAAACCTCTATCCATTGATTATCAACTATTTCCCAATATGTTCCAGTGCTACCCTCGTAATAAATTGGAATGGTATTCGTATTAAGAGCAGGTGGAGTTGTTCCTTGAATGATTTCCTGGTATTTCATCGGTTGCCACTCAACTCCCGGTTTACGGTAATCACCGAGTTTATCATCTCCAGGAATATTACCATAGGCATCACTCTTGGGCAGATGCAATGATTCACGATACTTCTGGTCGCCGGTATCCCATAATGTCATACGATTAAATAGATTGTTAACATCAACCAAAAATTGGATCCTAAATCGTTTACTGGTAACGGTCTTGCCAGCCCGTAGAGTTCCACCATAATAATCTAAATACTGGACGTTATTGATAACACCCGATGCATTTTTGGGATTATAGGTAGTCCAGCCGCCTTGCTCCCAAGTCAATAAAAGGTTAAGCATAAAACCACCCAGGATATGGTGGTTGAGAACAACCGGCCCGAAATCATCCGGAGTATAGAAGCTCAGGTTGGCACGCGCATAGGGAGTAGGCACCGGTCGTTCTTGATATAAATTACTGGTTTCTTCGTCATAACGTTGTTGATGAGCCGGATCCTGATAAATTTCGCGCCGTCCAAAATAGCCGCGAGACGAAGCCTGATAAGTGTAATTTATCAGACCAGTGAACCAGCGCCCCTGACTTTTACGAAGTGTCAATTCAAAACCGCGAATATCCTCGTAACCATTACTGGTGATTAAAATATAGGTATCGTTATTAATAGATTCGTAAGTTGTTTCATTTTGCTGATCGCTGATATCTTTATAAAACGCAGCCAGTTGAACGAGAACCGAATTGAAAAGCAGGTGGTCGTAACCAAGTTCATAAGAGATAGTCTTGGCTAGGGTTAGATTGGGATCGCCGATTGCCCGGAGACTGCCAGTTGAACTGCGTTGTACCCGAAACAGGGTTTCGTATTGGGGCATTTGCTTAAAATGTCCGTAGTTGAAAAACAATTTGGAATTTTCGGTTATGGGATGTGAAATACCCAGCCGTGGACTTAATTGCCACTGCGGTTTGGATTTTACCATATCAAATTCGAGGTCTTCTTTATATTTGGATGAAATGAAATAGGGATTAAATGGGTCAGAAAAAATATCCCACCACTCGACACGCGCGTCGCTATAGTCCAACCTTAATCCGGCATTCATTGTAAAACCATCAGTTTCCAGTTTATCCTGGATATAAAAGGCGGCTCGGATTGGGAAATTTTGCATTTGCACCCGGCTGGCGTAGGCTTGACCTTTAGTTTGCATCTGAATAAAACCATAATCGAGATCCAGATCGTTATAGACAAATTCCACACCCGTTTTAATCAAATTATGGAAATTAACCTGGCTGGAAAGATCGGCTTTGAAAGTTGTAGCACTGGCATTCGAATAATCACGAGCCAATGAGGCCTGAATGCCGTCTTTAATCTCGGGAGTAATTCCGACTACTTCATAAGGCCAGTAACCGAAAGGGTACTCATCGACCCAGTATCCAGGCACTATTTCGGTGGTTTTGGTCGTATCCCGTAATCCAATTGGGCGGGTATGATAGTCACGCTGAAAATTTTCCAGTGAAACTTCATAGAAGGTTTTAGAACTTAAGGTATGAGTTAATTTTATTGCGAAGGAACGATGACCGATATCAGTTTTAGAATAAGCCCAGTCACTGAACATATTAAACATTAGTAAGCCGCCGGTGCCGTTGGCAATTTCATTCGGCCAGTGAGGGTAGTAGGCATAATTCCAGTTTTCAGCAATAGTAGAGATGCTCCCCAGCAGGCTTGAAATGCGTAATTTCATCGTTTCCGAAATATCCGAAGTTAGTTGCATAGTCCAGTCATAATCAACATAATCGGGAGTAGCCTGTGCCCATAGTAAAACATCACGGTGACGACGATACGAAGTATAAAACCGGAGATTGCCGAGCTTCTCGGAAATCAGTGGCACCGGGCCACCGAATCCGGCATCAATATCGTAATCAGGCATATCATTTACTTGCTTTTTACGGGTTTCGTACAAAAACACCCGTTGAGCTCCCAGAGGTGTCAGATCATTTGTGGGGTCATTATCAGTCAATAGCTGGCGAGAAATTTCGTTCCAGCCGACAAACGACGGATACTGATCACGCATATATTGATCCCAGAAGGTATGACTTCCATCACTGTTTAAATCTTCAAAATCTTCACCTGTATCCCATTTCCCATTGCCGTTTAAATCGGTAAAAGGCTCACCCTGAGTAGTTCCCGTCCAGCAGACAGCATCATCGAGATAAGGACGCATCCAATAGGAATCGGGATCGTGGACGTCCGGTATGCCGTCAACCCGAAAATATTTAGGCGCCGGCGGAGAATACTTTATCTGAAAATTACCACTATAATTGCTTTTGTCCCCTTCTCTAGTAACAACATTGACCAATCCGGCTTGAACCTGCCCATACTCGGCATTAAAACCTCCCCGCTCGACCGAAATCTCCTTCACCGCACTCAATGGAATTTTGGTTACTGGTTCATTATTACGCGGATCGCGGACCGTAATTCCGTCTACCAGAAATAGAATATCCTCAGATTCACTACCACGAATTGCCATATTGCCTCTAATACCCGCTTGCATACTAATGACATCGTCCACGTTTGATGCTGGTAAACTTTCAATTTCATTGGCTGAAACGGCTACACTACTGGTAGCCACATCTCTTTTGATTATTTTACGTTCAGCCACGACTACTACCGTCTCACCGACAACCGCTTCTTCCTCCAAGTTCACGTCCAGCCTGGTAGTCTGGTCAATATGTACCTCGACGTCACTAAGCGTCGTTTTCGCATATCCGATTACGGAAATGTTGACGTTATAAACACCCGGTGGCACATACAAAATCGTGTATTGCCCATTTTGGTCAGTGGCGGCTCCGAGAGAAGTTCCCATCACGATGACATTGGCTCCAATGATGGGTTCTCCGGTCTTTTTATCGGTAATAATACCGGTAATTTTCCCGGTCGTTCCTGACCAAAGCAAGCTCACCAGACAAGTGGCTAACAAAAAGGCAGGAATTATTATCCTAATAATTTTTTTCATTCTCAATTCCTCCTTTCAGAGAGAAAACGGAAAAATCCTGATATGGATTTAGCAAAATTTGAATATAAATCACACATTTTATTCTTTTAAAAATCCCCATAAATATTTTTAACCTCGCGATATTTTCGGTCGCTTCAGATTAATTATTTCTTATGCTCGATTAATATTCATCTCGTTAATTGAATCGAGTAAATAGCCGTATTGTAAAAGAACAACTTTATTGCATTTAATTGAACAGGATAGGGGAAGGCGCTTTTCAACGCCTTCCCCTATTGTCACCCCTCATTGATCAAAATGTGAAAAAACCAAACGAATTTCACATTCGCCGAATTGAAAAAAACCGCTATTTTACCAAAACCATTTTCTTAGTGATTACTTCTTTGCCAATCTGCAGTCTATACAGGTAAATGCCCGTGGATAAGTCAGTACCGGTAAAAGTAATCGTGTGTTGCCCGGCATTCTGGACATCATCAACCAGCACCGCAACCTCCCTTCCCAAAATATCAAATACTGACAGGCGGACCTCGCCAGTCTGTTTGAGAGAATAAGTAATATTGGTCGTCGGATTGAACGGATTGGGATAGTTCTGAGACAAAGAATATTCAAATGATACTGTCTCTTTACGACTTATTCCACTTGTCTTAGTTAGGTCGGCAAAAGAGGAAGCGACCGTGATTTCGTCGAAGACTAACCTGACATCAGCTCCATCGCCACCAAATTCCAATGCAATATGATCAAATCCTTCCGGCATCGAAGAATTACGCTTTACAATAGCATCATTCGTATCCGGTTCTACGCTCGGATCCGGGTCTATCCACATATAAGTCCGGTCAGAACCAGTGCCACCTGACATCTTCACCATCGTTACTATCCATACCGGTCCAGCTGTAATTGGAGTCGCAGATACATCGTCACCTTCTCCAACCCAACCACTTCCACAGGTAAATACCGGCGGAGTAGGACCACCACCTGCTTTACCTATCGCTAACAATTCACCACTACCTTTATACAATTTCACCATAAAATAGGTGTTCTCAATCGGTAAGGGCTCCTTAATGTCCAACAGATAACTGACCCAATATTTCTTGCCAGCCTCATTCGGCCAAACTTCAGCTAACGGCCTCTTGTAACGATTATGATCAGCCCAGGCATTACTCTTAACTACCTGCAGATGAAGCGTATCATGTGGAATCTCATAGTTAAGATCAACATAAGCAAATCTCGTCCCACTAACCGCAACTAAACCTTCAATGCCACCAGCCTCGTCAGTCACCCATGGTCCACTAAATCCATTACCGGCTGAACCTAAACCAGCTACGGAAGTTGCTGGATAACTAAAAGACTCACGAGCAACCGTTCCGGTTGGTGTTTCAGCGGTTAAATCAGCAAAAGAGGAAGCGACCGTGATTTCGTCGAAGACTAACCTGACATCAGCTCCATCGCCACCAAATTCCAATGCAATATGATCAAATCCTTCCGGCATCGAAGAATTACGCTTTACAATAGCATCATTCGTATCCGGTTCTACGCTCGGATCCGGGTCTATCCACATATAAGTCCGGTCAGAACCAGTGCCACCTGACATCTTCACCATCGTTACTATCCATACCGGTCCAGCTGTAATTGGAGTCGCAGATACATCGTCACCTTCTCCAACCCAACCACTTCCACAGGTAAATACCGGCGGAGTAGGACCACCACCTGCTTTACCTATCGCTAACAATTCACCACTACCTTTATACAATTTCACCATAAAATAGGTGTTCTCAATCGGTAAGGGCTCCTTAATGTCCAACAGATAACTGACCCAATATTTCTTGCCAGCCTCATTCGGCCAAGCTCCATCCAAGGGTCTCTTGTAACGATTATGATCAGCCCAGGCATTACTCTTAACTACCTGCAGATGAAGCGTATCATGTGGAATCTCATAGTTAAGATCAGCATAAGCAAATCTCGTCCCACTAACCGCAACTAAACCTTCAATGCCACCAGCCTCGTCAGTCACCCATGATCCACTAAATCCATTACTCGCAGTTCCCAGCCCCGCCAGAGTAGTCGCTGGATAACTAAAGGATTCACGTACTAGTGACTGAGGCATTGCAATTGAGCTTAGCGCCATAATCAAAACGACACTAATAACAACAGTTCTCATTCGCATAATTTCTCTCCTTTGTTTGTTTTTTTAATGCAATTAAACGTTAGAAACAACATTCTTAGTGATTTGTAGAACCCACACCTCCTTTCGTCTTTTTTAATTATCATGAAAAAACCTCACTCTTAGATTGAGTGTTTATACAATATCACAAAAAAAACGATGATGAATATGATACAAATGACCTCAATCAGAATCCATTTCCAACGATTACGATTTTCGGCGCTTTCAACTGGGTCTGGTTTGTTTAATTTCTGTTTCATTTGAAACTAAAGTAAAGTGTTTAAAAAGAAAAATCATCTCAAAATCTGGTAATTAGGTTGCATACCGATTTTAAAGGTGAAATTTGATTTTAAATAAAGAATGGAAGGGCTAAGAAAGCTCGGATTCGGGACGGATTTGCTGGGGTGTTCGTCCAAATTGCTTGCGAAAGCATTTAGTGAAATAGGAAGGGTCCTTGAAACCAATTTGGTAACAAACTTGAGATGGCGAATGCCCTTTTTCCAGTAATTGCATAGCTCTCTGCAAGCGGTAATTACGGATAAATTCACTGGGAGTCTGGTTAATCAAACCTTGCATTTTACGATAAAGCTGGGCGCGACTCAAGCCGACGTGATAGCTAAGATCATCAACGGAAAAACCGCTATCCGATAAATATTGTTCGACAACCTCAACTGTTCTCTGCAGAAATTGTTCATCGGGCGAGCTGATTTGAATTTCTTTCGGGTTCATATAAACCAAATGACTAAAACGTTCTCGGATTTTTCGGCGAGTGTTCAGTAAATTTTCGATTCGAATCCGCAGAAGATCTGGGTTGAAAGGTTTGGTGATATAGTCATCCGCACCTGCTAATAAACCTTCTTTGCGCTTTTCTTCCGAGGTTTGAGCCGTTAGCAGGATTATGGGAATATGGCTGGTACGCTGGTCATTTTTACATCTATGGCAAAATTCATTGCCGTCCATCACCTGCATTAAAACATCGCAAATAATCAAATCCGGAATTCGATCTACCGCTAATTCATAGCCAGTTAAACCGTCGGCGGCTTGAATTACCGAATAATAGCTCTCGAGTTCCATCGCCAGGTAATGTCGCAGGTCATTATCGTCTTCAACTATTAAGATAAGGGGCTTAGCTTTATCACTATTTTTCATAGACAATTTGGACTCGGTAAGTTCATTCGAAATTTTCAGGTTTTCATCCGGAATTAACTCAGCCATTTCTCCAATATAGTCTTGTTCACCAACCTCTTGCTCGCCAATTTTTAACGCTTCAGCCATTGTTCTCATCGGTATAATCAAAGAGAAGGTACTACCTTTGCCCGGCGTACTTTCTACGATGATTCTGCCCCCGTGCATCTCGATAAAGTCTCTGCTAATTGAAAGGCCAATACCCGTGCCGTGCATTTTCCTGGTCTCCGGCTGGCGCACCTGGTAAAAGGGATCAAAAATATGTTCAATCTGATCCTGCGGAATGCCAATGCCGGTATCACGCACTTGAACGCAGATCGAACGTTCCGCTTCTTCTCGTTTTGAATAACTTTCCATATTTGGCGGAGCTAAAAAGAGGGAAACCTCTACCATGCCCCCGGGGTTGGTAAATTTTAGTGCATTGGCAATTACGTTATAAAGGGCTTTTTCAATTTTATCCGGATCAAAGTAGAAATATTGTTCTTCCAGTTCGGTTTTGAATATATACCGAATATTTCTCTGTTCAGCCTGGAGATGAAAAACCGAAAAGATGGCTCTAACAAATGAGATAAACTCTTTTTGCTGTAATTCCAGTTTCATACTACCGGTATCAAGTTTACGGGCATCCATAAGCTGATTGACGAGTCTCAGCAACCGGCGGGCGTTTTGGAGCACCAGCCGATTATAGACATCTCGTTTTTCTTGGGACAATTTATTGCCGAGATGAAGCATTCTTTCGACCGGCCCGATAATGAGAGTAAGCGGAGTCCGGAACTCGTGCGATATGTGAGTAAAAAATCGTAACTTAAGTTGATCCAATTCATGAGTCTTTTCGGCCTCTAACCGTCTCATTTCAGCCTGAGCCCGATTGCGTTCGCGCACCTGGACAGCCATACGAATTAACAAAATGGCACCGAGAATCAAACTGATATAGATAATCAACATCCAATTGGTTTGCCAGAAAGGCGGAGTGATTTTAAGATGAATGGCTGTGCCGGATTCATTCCAAACCCCGTAATTATTGGATGCTTTAACCCTAAAAGTATAATTGCCAGGCGGCAAGTTAGTATAAGTGGCGAACCGGCGATTGGCATCGGTGCGGCGCCAGTCTTGGTCGAAACCCTCCATTATATAAGCATATTGATTCTTTTGCGGGCAGCTATAATCGAGAGCGGCAAACTCGAAAGAAAAGACATTTTCGCGGTAAGAAAGGATGATATTTTCCGTAATAAAAATCGAACTATCTATCTTGGTCTTTCCCTGCGTATTCGGACTGATGGTTTGATTAAAGACTTGAAATTGAGTAATCACTACCGGTGGAATGAACGGATTGTAACTAATACTGCCCGGTTGAAAAACATTGAATCCATTTATTCCACCAAAATAAAGCATACCGTTGCTGGCGCGTAAAACCGATTCACGATAAAAATTGTCCTGCCCGAATCCATCATTGCGATCAAAATTGTGAATTTCACCATTGGCAGGATTCAGACGAGAAATACCATGATTGGTTCCCATCCAGATGAAACCGTCTCCATCTTCAATAAGACTCTCTATGATGTTATCGGGCAGACCATGGCGTTGATCATACCGCCCAAAGTGCGCAATGCCCGAATCCGCTTGAAAATATTGGACATAATTCAACCCACCTCCCATTGTACCAATCCACAGAGTCCCATCCTGGCTGACAAACAAAGTATTGATATTCTCATGTCCCAGACTCAGCGAATCGGTATCATCAGGGCGGAAAAACAGCATTTTTTCATTGTTCGGATTGAAGAATACCAGCCCTTTACCATAGGTTCCCAGCCAGAGTCCACCGGACGTATCTTCGGCAATAGAAGTGACCACGTTCAGACGGTCATTAATCCGATCTATGGGATATTGGCTAAAAGTCTGCCCATCAGAATTCAATTTAGATAGACCGCCGCCCCAGGTGCCTACCCATAAGGTATTAGATTTATCCAGATAGAGAGCGTAAACGGCATTTTCTCCAAGAGAGGAGGGATTTTGATCATCATGCCGGAAATGCTTAAACTGGCCGCTTTTGAAATCGTACCGATCCAGACCACTACCGTCAGTACCAATCCAGAGATAATCTTTATCGCCTGTCAAACATAAAATCGCATCCGAACTGAGACCATTATTCTGTTCGTCTTTTCGGTAAACTCGAAAGTGATTCGTAACCGGATCGAAGCGATTCAGACCTCCGAAACGAGTGCCGATCCAAATTTTCCCATATTGATCTTCAAAAAATGAGGTAACATGATTATTCGAGAGACTATTAGCCCCAGAAAGTCCAAAACGGTAATGCAAAATATGACTCTGTTTCGTATCGCATTTATTGATTCCGCCATTTTCATTTCCGATCCAAACCACACCAGTTCGATCCAGATAAACCGTCCAGAGCGCATTGGATTGGATGCTCGTTTCGTCAAGAGGTTCACAAAGATAATGTTGGATTCCTTCAATGCCGGCGGTGGTAACATTTCTCGGGATTTGAGGTATGACGAATAATCCGGCGTCATAAGTAGACATCCACATCCGGTCTGATTGATCAATTAATAATTTTGTGATTATTTTAGTAGTAAACGGTTTTTTACCTTTGCAAAAAATAGGTACTTTGCGGAATCTTTGTGCATTGACATCAAATCGTTGCAGTCCGTCACCCCAGGTGCCAATCCAGAGGTTTCCCCATCGATCCTCGCCGATAGTAATAACGGCGCTGGTGCCGGCCTTGGGTGATTCAGTAGTTTCGTGACGATAACGAGTAAACGATTGAGTTATGCGATTAAAGCGATAAACACCTTCTTTTTCGGTCGCAATCCAGAGCTGATCGCGACTATCATTATAGATATCATGAATGATAAAATCACCTAAGCTGTAAGGATTGTTCGGGTCGGGTAAATAGTTCTTAAAAGTGCCAGATTGCGGATCATAACAACTTAGCCCGCCCTCCGTGCCAATCCAGATCTGCCCGTAATTATCCTCGGTAAGACAACGTATGCGATTATCAACTAACGAATTGGGATTATTAGGATTATGACGAATTCTAATAAAACAATCCCGCGCCCGATCGTAACGATTCAAGCCGTCGAGAGTGCCAATCCACAAAATTCCACGCCTATCTTCATATAAGGCATTGATTACATTATGGCAAAGGCTGGTCGTATCTCCTAAAATCGGTCGGTAAGCCGTGAAATTATATCCGTCGTATCTATCCAAACCATTCAGAGTTCCAAACCACATAAATCCCTGCCGATCCTGAATGATCTCGATAATGGAATTGTGGGATAAACCGTCTTGAGTAGAAAGATGCTCAAAACGCAAAGTCGGTAATCCGGCACTGAAAGCATTGCTACTTAAAGCCAGCAGAATTGGCGCAATTGTCAATCCTGATATTTTTCTCAGAAAACTACCCATAAGATTCAATGACCATGGTGATCATTTATTAATTCAATTTAATCTCGGGAAATTAACTCCATTTTAGTTCCCCAACTGATAAATAGAATAACTGCCTCCCGGAATTGTCAGCTGGTAATATTTGTCTTCCAACTTGAGTTCTGACTCCGTTCCAGCTAATAATTCAAACTGAGAAAACACCGGTTTGAGACGGAATCGGGCGGTCGCGGCTTTATTAGCCGGATTTAATATAACCAGCACAGTTTCGTCCTCACAAGCCCGGGCGTAAATAAAAGGGTATTCTCCTTTTTTGGCATAAACCGGTACAAATTCGGCATAGGCGCGTAAGGCTTTCGAATTCTTGCGTAATTGGATGAGGTTTTTTACTCGATTTAACAATGAATTAGGATCATCCTGTTGATCGGCTACATTGGGTGCATCAGCGGCAGGATCAACCGGCAGGTATAATTTTTCTGGATTAGCGGTAGAAAAGCCCAAATTTTTACCTTGAGACCATTGCATTGGAGTCCTTGCCCCAGCTCGCGGTGGATAGGCGCCCTCGACATTCGGTAAATCATAAAGCTGGCGCATTCCAATTTCATTGCCATAATAGATAAATGGAATCCCAGGCATCGTCAGTGAAAAAGCAAAAATGATCTCCAGATCATCGTCAGAACGTTCGATATTTAACCGCGATAGGTCGTGATTTCCCAGTGGCAGATTAATGTAGCCCTTGCCAACTGTCTGGCGATATTGCTCTAAATAACTTGCCAAAAATTGAGTAATATCACCCTTGCCTTCTCGATCAAAAAAACTATGCCCTTCGGAATGGCCATTCATAATTCGCCAACTCTCTTTCTGCAGTAGATCGTTGTAACCCGGAAACCAGTGAAAAAAATCGGCGTGGAAACCACCTCCATCCAGAGCCGCCACCGGATATGACCATTCTGCTACCATAAAGGCTTGAGGATATTCTTCGTCTATGATCTTTCTGATTTTCTGCCAGAAAATTTTTGTGCCTTCGTCACGATTGGCATATTCAGGATCACTTTCGACGATATTGGCATTCTTGACCAATGCCCCCGCCATATCGGCTCGAAAACCGTCCGCACCCATATCCATCCAGAAACGCAAAACCTTCTGCAATTCCTCCTGAAGTGCCAGCACATCCGGATGGTCAATCGGTAACATCCAATCGCTCTCCGGTTTGACGAATCCGAAATTCAAAGCTGGCTGACTCCAGTAAAAATTGCGCATAAATTGGCCATTCCGTCGGCTATAGCCTTTAATAAAAGCATCGCGATAGGCTTCCGGCGGATCAATCCAGGTATTATTGGTCCAGACGTACCAGTTCGAATATTTATTGGGTTCCTGACGAGCAGATTCTTGAAACCAGGGGTGCTCGATGCTGGTGTAGCTGATGACATAATCGAAAAGGACCTTTAGCCCGTGTTTTTCGGCTTCCAAAAATAAACGCCGGGCATCCTGATTGGTACCGTAACGCGGCGCTACTTGGTAATAATCGGAAATATCATACCCGGCGTCATTAAAAGGTGATGCGAAAAATGGATTAACCCAGAATCCGTCAACGCCGAGACTCTGCACATATTCCAATTTTTCAATAATTCCATTCAAATCACCAATGCCGTCGCCATTGGAATCGTAAAATGTCTGCGGATAAATTTGATAAAATACGGCATTATGCAACCATTCAGGACCAGGCGGCACAATTGTTTGCCCGGTTATTTCTGCCGAATCAATAGAAATATCCACTGCGGATTTATCTTCACTACATCCTACGATTAGCATTAAGGTCAAAATAAGTGTCACCATCCGACGATGCATAAATTCCTCCGATCATTTCAGGAGTTGATCAAACTCCCCGTACTTTCACCTGCTCTTTTACCATCAATTAAAAAGAAATCTGCCAATAATATTCCCTTTGAAAAACAGTTCAATATTAGGATTTATCTGGTTATCAATCAAATTTTATTATAAAACCACCGTGTTTTTCCAGCTTAATAGATAAAGGGCTTTGAGGAGAAACATGAATTTCTTTCGTCATAAAAGAACGCCCATCGGACGCATCAGTAATTAATTGACCTGTGTGGTCTTCATCTAAAAAGTTACAATTTAATTTCAGCTGTCTTGCGACATCGGCGCCATTTATTCCGGCTAAATACCAGGTTTGCCCTGATTTTCTTGCCAGCACTACAAATTGTCCCGGAAAACCGTCAATAAAATAAGTTTCATCCCAGCTAACCGGGACTTCTCTCATAAAATTTTTGACATAATCCGGGACACGCGCCATACCGGCCGGAATTTCCGCAAAATGCTGAATTCCCGACCAGAATATAACCGCAGTAGCTAGTTTAAAGCCATTCGTGGTTATCCGTCGAATATTTGGTATTTCCGAAAAACAAACCGGTGTAAAATCCATCGGATCAAAAACGTTGCGTGTAAAAGGCAAAAGGCAAGCGTGGGTCGGTTCCAGATCGGCATCAGCCTGATCGAAAGTTATAAACTCAAAACCGCGCACCGCCTCCATCGTCAGTAGGTTGGGATACGTTCTCTGCCAACCGCGTGGTAAGGTAGCGCCATGACAATTCACCACCAGACCGAATTGAGCCGCATCTTCAAAAATGTCCTGATAGTAGGTCATCATTGATTGCCCATCACCACCAAAGAAATCCACTTTAATCCCGCGTATTCCCATCTTTTTGAGGCGTGCGAATTCTCTAAGGCGATCATTATGAGTCAGCAATTTACTTTTCGGGCTGTAAGTCGTGCTATTCCAGTCACCGGAAGAATTATACCAGAGCAGAATTCCAACGCCTTTGGCTTGAGCGTAAGCCGCCAGTTCCGCGACTTTATCATAACCGATTTTCCAGTCCCAATCGGCATCTATCAAACAATATTCCCAATTCATATCAGCGGCATAATCAATGAATCTTTTTTGCACTTCAAAAACTGTGGAATCATCTTTAAGCAGCACCCAGCTCCACGACGAGCGACCCGGTTTGACATAGTCAATCTCTTTCAATCGAGCCGGTTCGGCTAGGTCCGTTCCGAGAGTTGATTCGACAATATTTTTCAACCCTTTGCCGATCGTAATAATCCGCCAGGGGGTGCTCCATGGTAGAGGTGAAGTCGGTAACCAAATCCCACCCGGAAAAGTTTCCAAAT
>JAGNGI010000038.1:0-4585 GCA_018002295.1 Fidelibacterota bacterium | reverse complement strand
GAAAAACCACATCTATTTTTTGATTCACGTGGTTTGTCAGATAAAATCTCTTTTCATTGCCGTTGTAAGCATAATGGCTTTTTTTGCCTTGTGGCATTTGATAATTGAAATTAATCGGGCGGGAGGCCGAGACCGAATCTAACTTTAGACTTTCGCTAAAATCAGCATCTTCTCGAACAATACCCATTCGGGAAGCTTGAACAATTTCCTTGTTCCGATAAGCAACGCGATAGAAAATTTTCCCAGCCGGCGATATTTCAAACCGAACCGTAATATTGCCATCTGGACTTTTCAGATATTGATTTTTCGGCTTGTTAGAGCTACAAGTTTGAATCATCGTTAATGAAATTAATAATGTCACAAACGAACGAATGATTTTCGAGCTAATCATTTTTCTCCTCATATTAAATATTTTCAATTATAAAGTTTCCCGCTATTTTACAATTTAGAAATTCAGATTCCGATCAACTGTAAGATTCATTGATAAACAAATTTAACGGTGACATCACTGTCAACCGGCAGAAAGATCTGAAAGTTTCTATCATCATTCGGCAATCGAGTTATTAAGTCTCGATCTGGGCCAAGAATCCGCCCAACCGGTCGCGGCATCCTCAATTCTAAATTTTGATTCACCCGCGATTGTAAAGTCACTAATATCTGATTCTCCCGCCATTTCAGTTCTTTTATTTCGATTTGTCCACGCACCAGAACGCCACTAATACTTCCGGCAGGCCAGGAATTAGGCAAAGCCGGCAGTAATTTGATCATTCCGGGCTCAGAATAGACCAGCGTGCGAATGACGGCGGCTGGGAAACCGCCGCTTAAATCCATATTGAATAAATTGCCCGGATCATGCAGACTCGCCAATGAATTGCTCCAGTAATAGCTCGCCATCCAGTTGATCAGTTCCTCCGCCATCTCAGCGTCACCCAAATTGGCGGCAACCAATGCCATTTGCACCAAGCCAAAGACCATTGCGCCGCCATTTTCCCGCCGTCTGATTTTCATCCGCTCGGCTATCGCATTTTTTGCAGATTTTATAAGTTCAGGATTACCGGCAATATCAGGATCAAGCATTTCATATAATCCATAAAGATGCGAAACGTGCCGATGATTGTAATTGTCTTCCAGTCCAGGCCATAGCCATTCGCGGAGAGCGCCGTCTTCATTGATCTCATACTCCGGCATTAGGCTTAGCATATTTTGCCATTTAATTGCTTGGGATTCATCAACCTTAAGAATTTTGGCGGCTTGAATGCAATTGCGCAGAAGCTGTTTAGCAACCATTACATCCATTGTGGCATTGATGCAAGCTTGTGAATTGGAATTAGCCGGATTATTCTCCGGGGAGTAGGACGGATTGAAAACATATTTGCCATTCTCTCCTATAGTCAGAAAATCTTCATAAAATTGCGCCGCCGCTTTCATAAACGGGTAAGCCCGCTCTTTCAAAAAAGTCGTGTCTCCGGTATATAAAAAGTAATCGTAGAAAAAACTGGAGACCCAGCCTGCTCCCGCCGTCCAGAAAGTCAAACACCAGGTTTCGCCAAAGTGAATATCCCAGCCGTGCGAACTGGTTCGGGACGGAATATGAATTCCGCGACAACCATATAAACGGCGGGCGTTATCTTCATAAAACGGCAATAATTTTTCGTGATAATCGAAATAAGCAAGCATCAATTCGGGCAAATTGCCACATAGCAAACTGGAAATAGCCACCTCGGCATTGCCATCATTCGTAAAATCCGATGACCAGGGAGGCGACCAAGTGCCATTCCAAATTCCCTGTAAATTCGGCGGGCGCGTTCCAGTAGCGCAAAGAATATTATAGCGCGCGGCATCGAAGAATTTCTCGATCATAGGCGGAGTAACTTCTTCACGGGCTCTGGCAACCAGAACTTCGGATTGCAGTGTTTTTAGTTTGCGACCGCCCAAATCGAGTTTTACCCGATTATATAAATTGCCGTGAATATTCACATGACGTTCGAGGAGTGTTTTGTAAGTCGTGGGCTGATTTTGTAAAGCTGATTGCAACTCACTAACTCGGGAATTTTCCCAATCAAAATTCGGTTCCAACCGCACCAAAAGCAGAATTTCATCGGCATTTTGAATGACCAGCTGGTTTCCTTCACTGGATAAATTTCCGCCTTTCAGAATCACTCTTCCGACGGCTTCATAACCCTGCGGATTGTAATCATAATGGCGTCTGAACTTACAGCGGTAAGTTAGCCAACAGTCCTTTGCTCCAATTTCGGTAAACTCAATAGCACCATTGACCATTTCCTGTTGACTCCATTCGACTGGGTGCATAGCAAATTCCAGGCTGGTGTTGATTTTACCGCTACCTTTGATTGACATCACTATGCAATTGTCGGCTCGCGAAACGAACAATTTGCGTTCAAACCGACCGCCTTCATCACGCCAGAAAACCATCGCTTCGCCGGTCGTAAAATCCACTGCCCGAGCATAGTCACGGACGTTGGCGGCTTTCATATTCAAGCGAATATTCAACGCCGGCATATAGGGGTCAGTCCAGTGAGTTCCCTGATAACCTTCTGTCTCCCCGATTTCGACGGGAATCTTGGCGGCTTCTGCATATTTTCCCTGCAATAAAAGTTGACGGATTTCGTCCAATCGGCTGGCTTGGTTAATCGGCGGTAAGCGATCACTCGCCGGGAGATAGAGTAAAGCATGATTTAAAATAATCGTTTCATCATGCGGCCGCCCGATGACCATTGCCCCGATCGTCCCATTGCCGGTGAGAAGCGCCTCTTCCCATTTGCTTCCCGGTAGCCAGCTGACAGAGCCGCGTTCCGGCACATTAATTTGCGGGCTACAAGCCGGTAAAAAAGCTAAAAACATTCCGAATAAAATTGTCATTAGCAAAATTTTTGGCACGAATCTGATTTTTTTGAACATAGTTTTTCTATTTTTAATTAATGTTAAAAAATCCGAGCTTTTTACCGATAGATAGCCTTATTTCAACGGGATTTTTCGGTCGCTTTCCACTAACAGATATAGAACAGAATAGGGAGGCAAATCGAAAACCAGTGGCTTGGTGATTCTGGTTGAATAGGCTTTGATTTTCTCAAAATTGGCTGAACCGCCAGCTGGCAATTCTGGGCCAACACCATTTATGAAAACTTGCAGTGAAAAATCACCGTTGTCCTTGCCGCCAGTCAGCAGATACCAGTAGCAGCGCCGCCCGGGTTGAAAATTGGGAAATTCCAGTCGCGCTGATTTGGGAGAATTTCCCTTATTGACCAGAATTATCCCAGCTTCGCCGGAACTGAAGCTCGAAGCGTAGGCAACCACATCGCTATCACCGACGACATTTGTATTGACCAGATGATCGCCACAAAATTGCTGAAAGTAAGTCATATAATAAAAAACCGGTCGGGGATTCCAGCGCGGCACATTCGGTTCACCACCCTGCGAAAACATCCCGTGATCATTGCCATTATCCCAGTTATTCGCCAGATTCCAGCGGCAAGCCAGGCCATATTTATTCTTAATCAATTCACCCAGCACCAGAACGGTATGAATGCCATTAATATAGCTGACCTGCTGTTTCGACCCGACGGCAAAAATATTCCACTCGGTCAAGCCCACCGGTTTCATTTTTACTTCATTTATTCGGGCGGTCTCTTGCATAAAAGTCATCATCTCTTGCGTTACCGGTATGGCGGAATTTAGAATTGTACCATCTGAAGAATTTTCATTCCAGGGTGTATAATAAGAATGAATGACAAAGAAATCGGCCGCGTCTCCGGCTTGCTTAAAAAAGCCGGAATTCCAGGTCTTTTCCGTCGGTGTATGCCAATCCTGCGCCGATTCGAGCAAGCCGGCTCCTAGCTTGATTTCCACTCCGATTGAGCGAGCGGCGGCACGCATTGAATCAGCAAAAACTTTGAAATGTTTTCCGTATAATTCGCCGGTAATAATTTCCGGCTGACCGTCTTTATTATCGGCAGTATTTATTTTATATCCAGCCTGCCAATTACCGAAATTCTCGTTGCCGATTTCCCAGAATTTCGTTCGACCATTATCATAGCGCACCCAGTCAGTCGCATATTTAGCCGCAGTAGCCACCGGATTTTCACCCTTGCCATATCGAGCATAACTGTAATTCACACAAATAATCCCGGTGCAATTCGTCATTTCCAGCATTTTATAGTAATTATCAACTGAAAGCGTGATCGCGGTATCGTTCCGCCCGAACCAGAACTCTTCGCGGTAGGGTTTTTCGACACCACCATAAAGCGGATCCGGCACATCCTCCGGCAGTTGGCCAGGTTGATTATTCCAGAAAAATAAATTACTCAAATTTCCGCCCGGATAGCGCAGGATCTGCGGCGCAAGTTGCTTTATGTAACCAATCAAGGTGGGTTCATTGACCATCTGAGTCATATAGACATTGGCATTATGACCGTAGATATATTGCGGAACCTTGGTCAACGTATCGCCAATATCAATTTCAACCGTCACGGTCGGACGGGACTGCGCTAACGTGACTTCCCTGAAAGGCGGTATAGTGGCTTTCTTCGGCTGAAAATCATATAGAAAAAAGCCCTGCGGAGGTTCT
>JAGNGI010000037.1 GCA_018002295.1 Fidelibacterota bacterium | reverse complement strand
AAAGTCGTATGCGCTTTAAGCCAATCATAAAGTAGCGGAAAACGTTCCAGAAAATTCAGAGCCATAGGACAATCGGGGATTACCGGAAAACAAAAGATGTTATAGATTTCATCACGTTAAAAATAATTTAAAATGAAATTTTATTGAACAGTTTGCCCTATTAGATATACGCATTAACCGAGTTGTTTTATTAATGATTATATCTCTAAGGTTCAATGCCGAGAATAAGAAGCGGTACAGGAGGGCTGTTCCGTCCTTGTCTCATAACATTATAGACTTCTCCCTCGTAATATGCAATTCCGCTTGACATTTGGGACTGCATATTCTTAGTAGGAAGAATTTCTATGCCTAAGTTTATCATGCCGCCTGAATAAAATAGCATGTGCTTTACAAACAAATCATATGCAACAAAAGCATATTTACCAAATTGGACTTCAACAGCAACTTTATTTTTGACGAAATCTGTCTGATTATAGCTAAAAATTGGGTTTTTCTCTCCGTGTTCTATGAGAAATTTCTTTTGTTCACCTGCAGGCATTAATAAACTTTTTTCCATCAGTTCCCGATTTAGAGTGATATAGTAATTATAACGACTCTCGTTCCAATTTCTTTTTGAAAATTCCCTGTCAAATGCTTTGTTTAGTTCTATTGGACTATATAACTGTGTCCCCGCTTTTCTATTTTCCTTACTGACTTTTGTTTTGAATCCCTCGGCATTTATGTTCTTGATAACACTTTTGATTTCATTATAAAGATCTTTATGATGCACAATCAAATATTCTTCGCCGTTCAAATGCGAATATTTTTTAATTATTTTCATTTGCTATATCCGTTAAATTTTAATTTTAGCCATTCATTCGGCACATTCGCAACTTTATCATTTTTAGAAGGTTTGTGAATAGGTTTATTAATCGGTCTCACTTTTAAGTTACCTGCTTTCAAAGCTTCGATTCTATTTTGGGCGATTTTACAATAATGGACTTCTTTTTCAATACCGATGCAATTGCGCTCGTTTTTAATCGAAGCTATAATTGTTGAACCAACACCGGCATATGGATCAAGAACCCAGCTACTTTTATTAGTTAAGGCTAAAACACAGCGCTCGACTAGTTCAACCGGAAATTGGCAGGGATGTTCTGTTTTCTCCGGATGGTTCGATTTAACGTTTGGTACATTCCATATTTCATTATCCCAATCTTCTACAACAATTTTCCAGATATCCGAAGGATTTTTCCCAAGTGGATTTCCGGAAGGCTTTCCTTTGTTAGGTCCTTTAAAATGTAACTTGCCCGGATATTTTGCAGGAATTCTAACGGCGTCAAGATTAAAAATGTAATTATCGGTTTTGGTAAACCACAGAATGGTTTCGTATCTTCCTGAAAATCTTTTGGAAGCATGCAATCCATGCTCAAAATGCCAGATAATACGATTGCGAAGTTTTAATTGATATTTCTTGAATATCGGATAATAGTAAATATCAAGCGGAAATATTTCTCCCTTATCTACAAAATTTCCTACTTGCCAGCAAAGACTCCCCTGGTTAGAAAGAACGCGTATTAGCTGTCTAATAATTTCTTCTTGCGTTTCAAGATATTTCTCGATACAGGTTTTGGTTTCATATTCCTTACCAATATTATAAGGGGGAGAAGTGATTATTAAATCGAATTTCCCGTCTGGCAAATTTTGGAGGATATAACAAGAATCCCCATTTAAAATTTGATATTCAATCGCAGGATTTACATAATTAAATAGAGTTTCTTTTACTTCCATATTATTCGTTTTGTTTAAAAACTCTGATTATTTTACGTAAAATTTACCTAAAAGGCGAATAATTAATCTTCAGAAATTTAAAAGGTCAGAGGATAATGATCAACGCTTTACAATCCCAGAATTTTTTCGAGCGGTCGGCGTTCCGGTACATACCGGTCGGAAATTTTACCGGCATTCCAATCGGCTGAAACATACAGTCCGCAATAACAACGTCCGTATTCCTTCACATCCGGCTCACGGTAAACGCATGGGCAAATGATATCGCGATCCGATTCGCGATCACCGACCGCCAGACGACATGGACAAGCCATATAGCCATAACGTTCTTTGTTAATCAATAAAGAATTCAGCAATCGGTCAACGTGCTGACGATCTTTATTGAAAAAATAGCCTTTCGGCTCCTGAAGTTTGCGAAGCGATTCAAATAACTGTTCTGTGTTCATAATCCGAGTGCCTTTTTGATTTCTTCCGGACGATAGCCGACAATAACGTTGTCTCCGATGACAATTACTGGAAAAGCAACTGTCGGTGTTAATTTATGAATCTCCCTAATGACTGCCAGTTTTTGTTCCTTGTCTAACAAATCTACGTCAATACTATCGTACTCGATTCCCAGACTCTTGAGGAAGGCTTTGGTATTCTGGCAATAAATACAGGTGCTGAGAGCATACAATTTGACCTTTTTATCCATAAACGACTCCTTTCTTCGGGGCTAATTCTGCGGATAAATTTTATTTCGGTTCTTTTGAGATAATTTCACAATGATATTGCAATCTGATTACCAAAACTAAAACAAATATAAGCGTTTAAAATTACAACCGGTAAAAATATTCTTAAAGCGGCTTTGAAAGTTTCTCTCAATTTGATACTGGCTTTCGGTTGTTTGAGATGATCGAAGTCGCCGGTCTCAGGGTTAAGGTGGTAATCTTTTCCCCACTCAACATAATTTTTCATAATTTCCCGTACCGCAGATGCGATATAACGCACTTCGACTTCAGTCATAGTCGGATGCAACGAAATGCGCACCCAGCCGGGCTTCAAACTCAAGTTGCCCTGATCAATCTGACTCATAATTGCTTTAGATCGTTGGTCGTCAATATGTAGTAAAACATGACCGTAAGTTCCAGCGCAGAGACAGCCGCCACGTGTTTGGATACCGAAGCGATCATTAAGTAGGCGTACGATCAGATTATGATGAACTTTCAGACTATAAAACGAAACAAAACCGATGCGGTTATGGTTTTGAGATTCAAGAATGTTTATATCGGGAATTCCAGCCAGTTCATTTAGCAGGATTTCGGTCAAGTAATGTTCCTGTGCCAGAATATTTTTAACGCCCATTTCTTCTTTCAGTAAAATTGCCAGCGCGGCGCGAATTGCCTGTAAAAATCCGGGTGTTCCACCATCTTCGCGCACTTCAATGTCCTGGAAAAAACGATGCTCGCCCCAGGGATTAGTCCAAAGTACGGTGCCGCCGCCCGGTTGATCTGGAACGCGATTATTATAAAGCTTTTTATCGAAAACAATCACTCCTGAGGAACCCGGCCCGCCCAGAAATTTATGCGGTGAAAAGAAAATCGCATCTAATTTCTGTTCCGGTTTGGGCGGATGCATATTGATTTCGACATACGGCGCTGAAGCGGAATAATCAATGAAACACAGGCGTCCGAATTGGTGCATAATCTCTGCTAATTCGTTAACCGGTGTGATTAAACCGGTAACATTCGAGCAGGCGGTGAATGAGCCGATTATTAATTTCCGGTCACGGTTTAGTTCCAAAATATTACGCAAATGCTCAAGATTCGGTAACCCGTCCGATTTTTTACAAATGAGTGAGGTGTCACAGCAACATTCCTCCCAGGTGGTTTGGTTGGAGTGATGCTCCATATGCGTTAGAAGTACCAGCGCTCTCTCTTGAGGCGGTATTGATATTTTTTCCTTGAATTTATCAGGTACACGTAACCCTAAAAGACGTTGGAATTTATTGATAACCGCCGTCATCCCGAACCCAGCCAGTAATAGGACGTCGTCCGGACCGGCGTTCACATGCTGTTTGATAATCTTATGCGCTTGATGGTAGGCATCGGTTATGATTGTCCCAGTCAAGGTCGCATCACTATGAGTATTGGCAACGTAAGGGCCCAAAACGTTAGTTATATATTCCTCGATCGGTCGGTAGAGTCTTCCACTGGCCGCCCAATCGGCATACAGAATCGGTCGGCAACCGCCCGGGAAATTATACTGGTAATCAATGCCGATAATATTACGGCGAAAACAGCTAAATTGTTCTTCAAGACCAGTTTTATTTGACATCATCTTTGACATTATCTCCGCCCAAAAATCAATGCGTAAATTTATGAACTTAGAATTTGATAAAAATAAAAAAATTCATCAGAAGAAAGCCCTCACCATTTTATTAGGGCTAATAGCAAATATTTCTTTACAAAATGCTTGAATTTGGTTAATCTAAGGGTAGTCAAAATGAATAAACACTTTCTGATATGGGCGATCGGTCTCTGGTTAAGCGCCTGTGCTACTCATCCCACGATTAGTCCGGTGCCACTCAAGCCGGGCGAAACTTATACCGGGGTGACTTTCTCTGTTGAAAATGTCGCACCTATTTTCGTTTATCGGCGCGGCGTCTCAGAGCGGAGTGATATTGGTTTCCGAGTCGGGTTGCCGGTGTACGGTAGTGGCATTGACTTCTCATATTTACTCTTCCACCACGATAACATTGCCGATGTACTTAATTTGAGTTTCTCCGTAAATCCTAATTCCAACCTCGATATGACGTATTATTCGGTACGGACATTTCCCTCCAAACCCGGCAATGCTTTATACACTGGATTTCGGTTGATGTATATTCCGCGGGGCATCACCGGTGGCAATAGCCTTAGAGTAGGATTTCTCGGCGGATTATCGTTTTCTAAAAAAGTTGGCTTGGAAATCGGCTATTTCCACGACTTCGACAAAGGACAGCCGATCGAACATATTTTCGATTGGGATTCGTACAATCCGGAACGCTACCCGGCTACGACTGAGTACGGATTTCCGACAGAATATTCGCGCTTGACTGGAATCTCCTGCCAATTATCATTAAGTATGCAGATTTTCGGAAAGAAATCCGCAAAATAAACCGAATAATTAAATTTTAACTTCGATTGTTAGAGAAATCAGTATTCACGTTTCTAATGTATCTATGAATTAAATTTATGATATATTCCGCTGAAAATTAATTGACTCTGGTTCTTCCTTATCCTAAATTGATATGCTATGAATAAGTTTAAACTCACCACCAATTTCACACCGACCGGCGATCAACCGCAGGCGATACGGGAACTAACCGAAGGGATATTACGAGGCGACAAGTTCCAGACTTTGCTCGGGGTAACCGGAAGTGGTAAGACTTTTACCATGGCACAGGTCATTCAGAACGTGCAAAAGCCAACCTTGGTTATTTCCCACAATAAAACACTTGCCGCGCAATTATATGGAGAGTTTAAGGCGTTTTTCCCCGAAAATGCGGTCGAGTATTTTATTTCGTTCTATGATTATTATCAACCGGAGGCTTACCTGCCGGTTACGGATACTTACATCGAAAAAGACTCCTCGATCAACGATGAAATTGATAAACTGCGCCTCAAAGCTACCAGCTCGTTAATTAGTCGTCGCGACGTTATTGTAGTCGCCAGCGTTTCCTGCATTTACGGTATCGGCTCGCCGGAAGAATACACTCGCTTTATTGTTACTCTTAAAAAAGGTGACCGGATTGGCATCCGTCAGCTTTTCGGCAGGCTGGTAGATATTTATTATGCTCGTAACGATTTAGTGTTGGAGCGCGGAAAATTTCGCGCACGGGGCGACATCGTCGAGATTCGTCCGGCTTATGAGGATTACGCCTACCGCATCGAACTTTTTGGCGATGAGATCGAGCATATTTACATCTGCGATCCGCTGACCGGCGAAGTCACCAACGAGCAAGAAATGGTCGTAATCTTTCCGGCTAAGCATTTTATTTCTTCCGAAGAAACGATTCAGCGTGCCATTGTTTCTATCGAGGAAGAGCTAGAGGCGCGCCTTGAAGAATTACGTTCTGCCGGTAAATTATTAGAAGCCCAGCGCTTGGGACAGCGTACTCGCTTCGACCTCGAAATGATTCAGGAAGTCGGTTACTGCAGTGGTATCGAAAATTACTCGCGGCATTTCTCCGGTCGTAAGCCCGGTCAGCAACCTTATACTCTGCTGGACTTTTTCCCGAGGGATTTTTTACTAATAATTGACGAATCGCACGTCACTCTACCTCAATTGCGCGCTATGTATAACGGCGACCGATCCCGGAAGGAAGTGCTGGTCGAGTATGGTTTTCGCCTCCCGTCGGCTCTGGACAATCGTCCCCTCAAATTCCACGAATTTGAAGAGATGGTCAACCAGGCAGTTTTTGTCTCCGCCACTCCCTCCGATTACGAATTGGAAAAATGCAACGGCGTAGTCGTGGAGCAGATTATTCGTCCAACAGGTTTGCTCGATCCGGAGATTATCGTAAAACCTACCAAACATCAGATTGACGATCTAATTGACGAAATTGCGGCTGTCACCGCTCGCAAAGAACGCGTGCTGGTCACTACGTTGACCAAGAGAATGGCAGAGGATTTATCTGAGTATCTGCGCGGTATGGGACTTAGAGTCCGCTATTTGCATTCCGAGATTAAAGCCCTCGACCGTGTCAGCATTTTGCGCGACCTGCGGCTGGGAAATTTCGATGTGCTGGTCGGCATTAATCTCCTGCGGGAAGGTCTCGACTTGCCAGAAGTATCATTAGTCGCGATTTTAGATGCCGATAAAGAAGGATTTCTGCGTTCCGAGAAATCTCTGATGCAAGTTTCGGGTCGGGCGGCGCGCAATATCAACGGTCGGGTTATCTTTTACGCCGATGAAATCACCGAATCTATGCGCAAAGTCATCGAAGAAGTCAGCCGCCGCCGCAAGGTTCAACAGGATTATAACATCGCCCACAATATTCAGCCTCGCACCATTTATAAATCCGTCGCCGAAGTAATGCAGACCACCGCCGTGGCTGACGTTAAACCGACTCCAATCCAGACCGACCAGCCGGTTGGTGACCGCTACCGCGCTAAAATGGAAACGTCTGAGATCATCGAACTACTTCGTCGCGAGATGCTCGCCGCCGCTGAAAACCTAGAATTCGAAAAAGCCGCCGAACTGCGGGACGAAATTGCCCGCCTCACCGGCCAGAAGAAAAGCCTATCTCGCGAAAATCTGCTTTAGATTTTTCAGACTAAACCGATTTGCCCGAGTGCAAAATTTTTAAATGAATTGCTTATGTAATCCAACCTTTTCCTTGTTTCAATAATCAAAACTCGGTAGATTACTACGACATTTTGACTTACTCTAAAATGATTAACATTTTTCTTTTAATAAACTTTAAGATGAATTAAATGAAAGTTCTAATCGTCGGCAGTGGTGGTAGAGAACATGCCTTGGTTTGGAAGCTGTCACAGTCACCAAATATAGCTAAAATCTACTGCGCGCCCGGTAACGCCGGGACTGCCCTTTTGGCAGAAAATATTCCGCTCAAAGACAACGATCTGGACGGGCTACTAAAATTCGCACTCGAGAACTCTATAGATTTAACGGTAGTTGGTCCGGAAATCCCACTGGTAAATGGCATAGTAGATCTATTTCGTGCTCAAGGTTTAAAGATTTTCGGCCCAACATCTGCCGCCGCCCGACTGGAGGGCAGTAAAGTATTTGCCAAGCAATTTATGAGTCGCCATCAAATTCCGACTGCCGCTTACCAAGTCTGCGATTCACGCGCCGCAATGGAATCTGCAACTCATTTCAAGACTTTTCCCTATGTTATCAAAGTTGACGGATTAGCGGCTGGTAAAGGCGCTCTAATAATTCACAACGACGATGACTTAAGAGAAGCTTTTGAGGCAATCTGGGATGAGAAGCGTTTTGGTCCCGCTGGAAATAAAGTCGTAGTAGAAGATTTCCTGCTCGGCGAAGAGCTCTCGGTTTTCGTTATCTGTGACGGTGAACACTACCTTATCCTACCACCGGCTCAGGATCATAAACGCATCGGCGAAAATGATACCGGACCTAATACCGGCGGTATGGGTGCTTACGCTCCGGCGCCGCTTGGCACTCCGCAAGTAATGCACAATGTCGAAAAACAAATTATCATTCCAACTTTGAATGGTTTAAAAGCCGAGGGAATTCCTTATACCGGTGTACTTTATTGCGGCTTGATGATTAACGGAACTCAGCCTTATGTGGTCGAATTCAACGCTCGCTTTGGCGATCCTGAGACCCAGGTGATATTACCCCTAATTGAATCGGATCTGGGAGTGATATTACACAGCGCAGTTGAAGGAAAGTTAGATGCCGCGATGATGAAATTATCCCGAAAAACGGCAGTTTGTGTTGTTATGGCTTCGGCCGGTTATCCGGGTGATTATGAAAAAGGCAAGGTTATCTATGGCTTACAAGATGAAAAGCCAGAATCAGATACGATTGTATTTCAGGCGGGAACAATCCGAAATAATGCCCACTTTCTAACCAACGGCGGTCGGGTATTAGCAGTGACTGCTCTGGCAGATAATCTCGAAGAAGCTATCGCCAAAGCCTATAAGCGAATCGCCGAAATCACCTTTGAGGGCGCTTACTACCGCCGTGACATTGGTCAAAAAGGATTACTCCGCCAAAAAGATTTATTGGAAAAAATTTAAGAAAAGAAGCAAACAATGGACAACGAACGCATTAATAAACTACAGCAGAGTTTCGGTATTCTGGGCGAATCCGATTACATAAAGGAAATCGTTGAAACTATTGATCAAGTAGCGCGCACCGATATTACCGTCCTGATTTGCGGCGAAAGCGGCACCGGCAAGGAGGTCGTCG
Organism: Fidelibacterota bacterium; assembly: GCA_018002295.1. Taxonomy (GTDB): domain Bacteria; phylum Fidelibacterota; class UBA2242; order UBA2242; family UBA2242; genus JAGNGI01. The sequence continues at coordinate 12,087 of JAGNGI010000037.1, read as the reverse complement.
CTAATGCTATTTATCGCCACAGCTTGCGCAAGCATCAGCCCTTCGTCAAAGTCAATTGCGGGGCAATTCCAGCCGGGATTCTGGAAAGCGAACTATTCGGCCACGTTAAAGGTTCTTTCACCGGCGCAATCGAAGACCGCAAAGGCTATTTTGAAACTGCCAATCACGGCACAATTTTCCTTGATGAAATTGGCGAAATGCCGCCAGAAACTCAGGTCAAACTTCTGCGAGTGTTGGAACTCGGTGAATTCCTACCGGTGGGCGGCTCCGAAGTACGCCGCGTGGACATTAGGGTCATTGCCGCGACCAATAAAGAACTCGCCGCTGAGATCGAGCGTGGAAATTTTCGCAAAGACCTTTATTACCGCATAAAGACTATCACCATTTATATGCCGCCCTTACGTAAACATCCGGAAGACATCCCGCTTTTAGTTGAAAAATTTGCCCTGGACTTCGCTAATCGCAATTCGATCGCTTTTAAGGGTTTTTCGCCCACCGCTCTGAATCTATTGCGCGAATATTCCTGGCCGGGCAATATTCGGGAATTGAAAAATTTTGTCGAGAGTATGATCGTTCTGGAAAAAGGCGAGGTAATCACTAGTAGTATGGTCGAGAAGCATTTGCTGGGCGAGCCACGCCACATCCCTTCGCCTCATCTGCCGATGAAAATTAGTAAAAGTGTCGATCAAGCCGAACGTGAGTTAATTCTCCAACAAATTATGGTACTCCGGCAGGAACTGCATGAAATCTATGAAGCTGTGATTACCAACCCTCTTCCACTAAAATATGAAGCCTTGCGCGAATTGGAAATCCCTCCCAGTCTGCCCCGACCCAAAGTCGAAGAAAAAGAAATCGGGAAACTAGATAGCGCCGAAATCATTAACGACGAGATTATCAATCCCGAAATGGTGGGGAAAGTAACCCTCGCCGAAGTCGAAAAGGAATTAATCCAGCGCACTCTCAAAAAATTCAACTATCGCAAACGCCAAGCCGCCAACGCTCTCCAAATTAGCGAACGCACTCTCTACCGTAAAATCAACGAATACGGACTGGAAGAATCAAGGTAATCGCAATGCTATTCAAGCGTTTGGCTCCCATCATAAAATTTACTCCAGCGGTTTTATTATGTTTGATAATCAACTCCTGCTGGCTTTATTCATTTAAAGGCACCTTGCCGCCCGGCATCAAAAGCATCGCCATCCCGCTTTTTGAGGACCGCACGGCTGAGTTTAATATTCAACAGATAGTAACGGATAAGATCCGACTTGGTTTTATCAAGGAAAATTTACTGAAAGTTGTCGAAGAGGATAACGCTCACTCAGTTCTGTACGGAACCATCTTGAGCATTGATGACAAACCTCTGGTTTATGACGAAGATGAAAACGTCGGCGAATCCGTTACCGAATATCGGGTAACAATCAAGATCGAGATCGAGTGGTACGATAAAGTCAATGACCGCACAGTTTTCAAAAAACAGTTCATCGGCTATAGTGAATACGACCCGACCGGCGCCACGTCCAAAACGCGTGAGGTGGCTCTAAGTGAAGCAATTAATCAAATTACAGAAGATATTATGAACACAATTCTGGCAGATTGGTGAGTATTTTATCGGTTATAGATAAAATTAAATAGAATCTGATCGGACTCGAAAGGGGCAAAAATGCAATCGGTTTTCATTAAAGACATTCAAAATTACAACAATCAAGAAGTAACCTTGAAAGGCTGGGTTTATAATCTGCGTTCCAGCGGTAAAATCTGGTTTTTACTCTTGCGCGACGGCACCGGCTTGATTCAGGGTATCGTATCACGCAATGATGTTTCCGAAAAAATTTTCAATTACAAGGAAATCCTGACTCAGGAATCGTCCATTAGCGTTAGTGGACTCATCCACGAAGATAAACGTGCTCCGGGCGGTTTTGAAATCATCGTCAAAGATATTCAGGTCTATCAAATTGCCAAAGATTACCCGATTACTCTTAAGGAACACGGCATTGAATTTTTGATGGATAACCGCCACCTGTGGCTCCGTTCGCGCAAACAGTGGGCGATTCTGCGCCTTCGCCACGCGGTTTACTATGGAATTACTCAATATTTGAATGAAAACGGATTTATCCGTTTCGACTCCCCGATTCTGACACCCAATGCCTGTGAAGGCACTACTACGCTTTTCGAAGTGCCTTATTTCGATCTCGGCAAAGCTTACCTTTCGCAATCTGGCCAGCTTTATCTGGAAACCGGGATAATGAGTCTGGGTCGGGTTTATGACTTCGGACCGGTCTTTCGCGCTGAAAAATCTAAAACCCGCAAACATCTCACCGAATTCTGGATGATGGACGCCGAAGCCGCCTTCGTTGAACACGAAGAAAATATGCGCATTCAGGAAGAACTCATTCGCTTCGTAATCCGTAAAATTCTGGCAGAATGTCAACCTGAACTCGAGATATTGGAAAGAAATATCGAACAATTGCGCAAAGCCGATGCCCCCTTCAAAAAAATGACCCACCGCGCAGCAGTCGAATATTTACGTAGCAAAGGCTCATCAATGAACGAAACGGAAGATTTGGGCGCTCAGGATGAAACCTTACTGACCGAAGGGTCAGATGTCCCGATTTTCGTCGAAAAATGGCCAAAAGAAATCAAAGCCTTCTATATGAAACGCGATTCAGAAAATCCCGACCTCGTACTCGGCGACGACCTCATCGCTCCGGAAGGGTACGGCGAAATTATCGGCGGCTCGCAAAGGGAAGACGACTACGATTTACTGCTTCAGCGTATGATTGCCGAGAATATGCCGCTCGACGAATATCAGTGGTTTCTCGACCTGCGTAAATACGGCTCAGTACCACACAGCGGCTTTGGCGTTGGACTGGAAAGATTGATCACTTGGATTGCCGGGGTGCCGCACATCCGGGAAACTATACCATTTCCCAGAACGATTTATCGGCTGAGACCATAATGACCGCTCCACCAAAAATCATCGCCGTTCTGGGTGGCCGCGAATGCGACGAACAAACCTATCAATTGGCTTTTGATGTCGGTCGCGCCATCGCCGAACGAGGTGCGATTTTACTCTGCGGTGGACGCACTGGCGTTATGGAAGCCGCCTGCAAAGGAGCAGTTTCAGCCGGTGGGTTGACCATTGGCATTTTGCCAGGTGCAGATAAAAATGACGCCAATCCGTGGGTAAAAATTGCCCTACCAACCGGAATTGGTGTTGCACGCAATGCTATCATTGCGCGTGCTTGTGATGCCGCCATTGCTATTGGTGGTAAATATGGCACCTTATCGGAAATTGCCTACTGCTTGCAATTGAATAAACCGATTTGCGGATTAAATTCCTGGCCGGAAATTAGCGATCTGCGCCAGTTTAATAGCGCTTCCGCCGCCGTGGAATTTGCTTTCGGGGAATAAATATATGGCGATACGCGTTGCGATTATCGTTCAAGGCGTAGTTCAGGGAGTTGGTTTCCGCTGGTATGTCCGTCGGATTGCCATGCGCTACCGCTTGACCGGTTATGTCAAAAATTTACCCGACGGAGACGTTTATTGCGAAGTCGAAGGCGAGGAAGGAATGATCAATGACTTTATCAGCGAACTCAAAGCCGGACCACCATTAAGTCACGTTACTAATGTAATTGTCAATAAATTACCTGACTTGGTCGGCTATAAAAGTTTCGAGATTAGATTTTGAAACAAATAATAAAAATCGGCCTGGCGCAGATTAATCCCGTTCTCGGTGATTTGTCAGGTAATGCTGCAAAAATTATCAACTTTATTCAAGAGGCTGATCAACAGGGAGTTAACTTACTGATTTTCCCGGAATTGGCAATCACCGGCTATTTGCCGCAAGATTTATTGCTGAACCGCTCGTTTATTGATTGCAACTTGCAATGTTTGAATAAAATAACTGCCGCTTGCCGTAGTTCGATGGTCGTCATTCTGGGCTTCGTCGCTCGAGAAAACGATAAACTTTACAATGCCGCCGCCGTCATTAAATCCGGTCAATTGATCGCAACGCGCTACAAGACACTTCTGCCCAATTATGATGTTTTCGATGAACGCCGCTATTTCACACCCGCTAATGAAAACCTGCCGGTAACAATCGAAATTGGTGGTCATTCTGTCCGGCTCGGCGTTGAAATCTGCGAGGACTTGTGGGATAGTAACAGCGATATCAAAGTAACCGATCAATTAGTTGCTCAGGGCGCTGAGTTATTGGTCAATTTATCGGCTTCGCCATTTGAATATGATAAGCGCGACCGCCGTCGGCAATTAGTACTCGACAAAGTAACCAAACTCAGGCGACCATTTGTACTGGTCAATCTGGTTGGCGGTCGTGACGAACTGGTTTTCGATGGCAATTCTTTCGCACTGGATGCCTCCGGGACGCTAATCGGTTGGGGCGGAGAGTTCAAAGAAAACCTAGCCGTATTCGAGCTGGATTTGGTTAGCGGACAAGGTCACCGAATGCCCTGGCCCGAAACTCAACGCGAAGCCAGCATTTATCAGGCTTTGACCCTCGGCGTGCACGATTATTTCTATAAAACCGGCGGGCGACAAGCGATTATCGGATTGAGTGGCGGAATTGATTCGGCGCTCGTTGCCTGTATCGCCGTTTCCGCTCTCGGGGCAGAGAACGTTCTAGGAGTATTTCTGCCGTCGCAATACACTTCGGCCGCAAGCAGAGAGGATTCTGTTGTTTTAGCTAAAAATTTGAATATCAGATTAATCGAAATCCCGATCGAAAAAATATTTCAGTCTTATCTCCAGGAATTGAAACCGGTTTTCGGCCAAACGTCACCAGATGTCACCGAAGAAAATATCCAATCGCGTATTCGGGGCAATTTACTGATGGCGCTGGCGAATAAATACCAGGCTTACGTTTTGAACACTGGCAATAAAACCGAACTGGCACTCGGTTATTGTACAATGTACGGCGATATGTGCGGCGCGCTGGCAGTGATTTCCGATTTAAGCAAATTAGATGTTTATAAGATCGCTGGTTATTTCAATGAAACGGCGGAACGGCTAATCATTCCGGAACGTATTTTCACCAAAATACCGACAGCTGAATTAGCCCCCGGACAGGTGGACCCATTCGATTACACGATCGTCAGCCCGTTGGTAGATTTAATCATCAATGATCAAAAGACTCCAGCGGAATTAATTCAGATGGGTTACGCAGCTGACCTGGTAAACGATATTATTGAGCGCATTAAATTTGCCGAGTTTAAACGCCGCCAAGCCGCGCCCGGTCTGAAAATCACCAGTAAGGCTTTTGGTTTAGGGCGGCGTTATCCAATTATTAATCATTTTAAAGAAAAGGGAGGAAAGCAGTGCGAGTAGTTCGCTATTGGCTGACATTAATTTGTATAGGAATAGCCTTGCATACCGCCTCACCCCTTCTTGCCCAAAATCCAACCGACATTGACGGCACAATTTGGCGGCGGATGAAATACGATAATAAATATTACTGGCTATTGGGTTATCTGCAAGGACTGGAAAAATCGGACGAAATCATTCAACTTTGTCTCGCTGAGCAGGAAAAACGCGAATTTGCCTTCACCGTTCCTTTTTATGTAGATCAGATGCGCGCCCGGATTAGTGCTTATTTTCCGCCTCATAATATTCAAGACATCACTCAACTAATTGAACTGCTGAATACTTTTTATAAAGACAAATACAACCAGAAGATCAAGATCGAAGCCGCGCTCCGCATTGTCCTAGCTCGCCAAAAAGGACAGATTGAACAGTCTGATTTCTGGCTGAATGAAGCCCGACGCGCGCTCATCCAAAAATAATTCCAATAATCCCGGAGAAGGTACGATGAACGACCATACCGAATTTGAAGAAATAAATCTGGCGCGGCATATCTATCGTTATTTGATTACAATCGGCATTGCTTTATTCGGATTATTCTTAATTTCTATCGAACCGAATGTCCTGCGCCAGTATCGCAGTTGGATTCCCTCCCAAACTTTTAATATTTACTATCTGACCTGGTTCGCAGTTTGTACCATTTCGGCGATACTTTGCTTTTTCTGGGGAGTTCTCTGCCAGTTTTTACGAGGCAATAATTGTCTGGGAAATGTCCTCTGGTATGTTGGCATTTTTACTATAACACTCTTTTTCGCCACCGTATTTTTCCAGATTTTAAAAACCGATAGATCAGTTGGATTGGCGGTAACTTTTGGAACATTAATAATTTCCGCGATGGTTACAATGGCGATATCCTATATTTTCTACCTTTTGAATTTCAACAGCCGTTATCATTTTTGGCTTTTCACATTGGCTATTATTTCGGCTACCAGCGCTTATAATTGGTTATACTTGAGCGTTATTGGCAAGATTCCGGCGTTTTAACTTAAATCGTCGTTTGTCATAAAATAGGAAGGAAATGATCAAGTACATTCTTGAGCGAATGCCACTCGTTGGTATTTGTGTAGTTTATCTAAGCGGAATTGTTACCGACCATACCTTGCACCTATTACCAGAAGTCTGGTTCATTTTTTTGCTAATTGACTTCCTCATTGGAATTATTTTCTCATCAAAAGCTCGATCGGTTCTATTAATTGCTATAACGCTCTTCTGCCTTGGCGGAATGAATCATGCCCTGCGTACCGTTACTGGTCCTGATCACTTAAGTCAATTTTATTTCTCTAATGAACCGGACAGTGTAATCGCTATGGTTGAGCAGGCAGAATTTAGCGGCGACGGCAAGTTAAAAATTCGCTTGAAGAATCTGCAAATAAAACACTCCGACTGGCAGAAATGGAACGGCAAGTTAATTCTAACCGTCAAAGAACCTGAAAACAATGTCATTTACGGCGATTGGATGGCATTCTATACCCGGCTTAATCAACCAGCTACGGCGCGCAATCCAGGCGAATTTGATTACCGGCGCTATCTGGCTAATCATCATATTTACGCCACGGCTTATTTGGATGCCGGGCAGACTCCGACAATCATTGGACGAAGCCGATCCCTGCGCAGAGCCGCCAATTACTCTCGCATTAAAGTCGAGGAGCTTATTGATAAATCTATGTCAGGCGAACAAAATGCCATTTTAAAAGCTTTGATCGTCGGAGTACGCGGTGAAATCAGCGATGAAACTAATCAGGCATTCGTTGATACTGGCGTTGTCCATGTTCTATCGGTTTCCGGAATGCACGTAGTTTATGTGACCATGGTGATTATGCTGATTCTCGGCTTTCTGCGTATTCCTAAAAAACCGAAAATGGTTCTAGCGATTCTTGGCTTGGGATTCTATGCCTTGATGGTTGACCTACGACCGTCCGTCAACCGGGCAGTTATTATGGCAATTTTAACATTAATCGCCCAAGGCTGGGAAAAGCGAGCCAATGTCTATAATACTATTGCCGCGGCCGCTTTGATTCAGTCCCTGTTCGACCCACTTCAGATTTTCGATATGGGTTTTCAGCTCTCATTTATGGCGGTAATTTCGATCGTCTATGTTTACCGACAATTGGAATATTTATTGCCTCTGCCTCTTAAAACTTCCAACATCAAAAATCGCCGTTTGCGTGAAACCTGGCAACTCTTTCTCGTTTCGCTTTCGGCTCTATTAGGCACCATACCGATTACGGTTTTTTATTTCCAACGGATTCCTCTCATTTCGCTGGTAACCAATTTAGCAGTTGTACCATTAGTCGGACTCATTGGCGGATTGGGTTTCGGTCAGGTTATTCTCGGATTTTTGTGGAGCGGATTTAATTTGACTTTCGGCGAAGTTCAGACGCTTTTAATCAGCTTGTTGACTCAGATTGTCAAAATCTCCGGGCGAGTACCAATTGCTTATCTGACGATACCGGCGATAAGCCTTGCCGGGGTTTATTTTGGATATTTAATTCTTTTAATTCTGCTAAACCTCGATAAAAAACGAGTTCAAAAAGTAGCTTTATTTGGCTTTCTTATCGGCATTAATTTTCTAATCTGGACGCAAAATTTATCCAAACCGGTTCTTCAGGTAACGTTTCTGGACGTCGGTCAGGGCGACGCGATTTTTTTGGAATTCCCCAATCGCGAAACTATGTTAATTGATACCGGCGATCGGACTTTCCGACGCGATTACGGAGAATTAACGATTGCGCCATTCCTCAAGCGCAAAGGCTTCCAGCGCATTGATTATCTGGCTTTGAGTCACCCACATAATGACCATATCGGCGGAGCGCCTTATCTTATGCGCAATTTTCAAATCGGCGAAATCTGGGAACCGGACATATCCGCCAGTTCTCAGATTTATCGCGAAATTCATACCCTCGCTGATTCCTTACAAATTCCAATCAGACATCTCTATGCCGGGGATTGTTTTCCCTTAGCCGAGTCACTGACTGTCTTCGTTCTACACCCGTCAAAAGCGTTCCTTGAGTCGCATCCTCCCGGATTCAACGATTACTCAAATGTTCTAAAAGTCACTTATCGCCAGATTGACTTCCTCTTCTGCGGCGATGTCGAAAAGTTTTCCGAGAGTTATCTAAACCTATGGCATGCGACCTTGCAATCAGAAATATTGAAGGTCCCGCATCACGGCAGTGCGACTTCTTCAAGTCAAACATTTCTCGAGCAGATTACTCCGGATTTGGCAGTAATATCCGTCGGAAAAAATAACAAATTCAAGCATCCGTCGGCTGGTACCATTGCCCGTTATGAAGCACTCGGCACAGAAATTCACCGCACTGACCTGAGCCGCGCCCTTATCATTAATTCGGACGGTCATAAATACTGGATCAAGCCATGGTGAATTTATTTCCGTCTTAGGTTTGGTTTTTAATACGCTATTCGATAAAATTGTTTTAGTTTAATTATTAAAATTTGATCACGGAGTAACCGTAAATATGGTGAACAATCAACCGGAAAATCCGGAAATCCTGAAAGGCTATACGGCGCACTGGATCGTTCCCGTTTCTCAGCCGCCTATTGAAAAGGGAGTCATAATAGTTCAAGGTCAACAAATAATCGAGGTCGAGAGCGCAGACAATCTGCAAACTAATATCGAAACTCCTTTAGTCGATCTCGGAGATAGCGTCATATTTCCGGGATTTATCAACGCCCATACTCATCTTGAACATCCACCCCTGGCCGAAACGCCGGTTAATTTTCGCAAATATATGCAATTCGTCTGTGATTTTACACGGACCGACGAAATCACTAAAGCGGAATATGCGGCCGCCAATCTGGCAGAAAATATCAACTTCGGAACGGTTGCATTAGCCGATTTTACCTCCAAAGGCGCTTCTTACTCAGCCTTAATGAATAATCCCATCTTTGCTCGTCAATTCTTCGAGGTGACAGGTTTCAAAAACTACCAGGCTTCCGAGATAATTCGAACTTTCCGTGAGCTAATCCAGGATCAAACCCCTGAGAAAAAAATTACCAAACATCTCACCCCATCCTACGTTTGGGCGACTTCGCCCCAATTATTACATGAAATCGCATTCACCGAACGGCATATTGCTATCCACATTGATATGATCCCAGAAGAAAACGAGTTTACTCTCAACGGTAGCGGTTTATTAAGGCAGATTTTACTCGCTAACGAGGATTTTGATTATAGCTGGCAGGTACCGGGTTTAACGGCTATTCGCTATTTTTTCGCTAATCATTTTTACGCTCGGCACAATATACTAACCCATTTGAATTGCGTCACCAGCGATGAAATTGACTTTATCAAGGAATTTGGGGTAAAAGTCAATGTCTGCCTTTGCCCACGCAGTAGCAAAACCTTATCGCAAATCAAGACACCAGTTGATTTACTACTGGAAAAAGGGATTAACCTATGCCTCGGCACCGAAAGTCGGGTTTTAGTCCCCGATCTCGATATTCGCAAAGAAATGGTCGAATGTGTAGATACCTATGGTGTATCCCCCGAGCTTGCCCTGAAATTTGCAACACTGAACGGTGCCTACGCTATTGGATTTCACAAAGAAGTCGGTAGTTTGGAAAAAGGTAAAATTGCTCGGTGTTTGGTCGTTGATTGTAGCGGTCTGACGACTACTGACCCGTATGAAATGATTCTAAGTACACCGCATTCTCCTCGCTGGTTGATCTGAAAAAATAATTTTCTTAAGATAAAAATAAATACTTGTTGCTAATGTCAAAAATTTTCCTTATTAATTAGGGTGAGATTAAGATTTCTAAGTCTCGCTGAATTGGTCACTGAAACCTACTTAACTGAAGAAGAAAAAATAAGCACCAACGATGACAATCGGAGTGCAATTAATTAATGGATACGGCTTTTTGTCGCGTAAAATATAATTCTTAACCAAAGGAGTCAATATGATTAGAGAGCAGATTCTAAAAGATTTGATTCACCTCCCGCAGAACAAATTTCCCGTAACCAGCGCTTACTTTACACTCGATAATATTGCCGGCAATCGAAAGAGTCATATCGTTGAAATAAAGAAGCAAATTCGCTATAAGAAAGAAAAAACGTACTTTCGGCAATTAAGTACTGAGGAGCAGGAATCCGTACTATCCGATTTTGATCGTATTTTACACTGGTTCGGAAAAGAATTGAATCCAGCGGAGAGTATCAGTTCAATCTGTTTCTCCTCCAGTGGCGCAAATTTATGGCGCACACTCAATTTTAAAAAACCTTTGCCCCAAAATATTCTCGTGATCCAACCGTATCCCTACATTCGACCCTATACTATACTTTTCAGTCGCTACCGCAATTATGCCGTAGTTTTGGTTGATCGTTCCAAAGCTAAAATATTTGAATCGCATCTTGGAGAGTTCAGGGAACATTTTCACATCGAAGACAACGCCCCCGAGTCAGTCAAAGTCGGCGGCTTTAAAGGACGTCAGGAACGAAAAGTCGAACGCAATATTCATCAAGGTGTCATTCAACATTACAAAGAAGTAGCTCAAGAGATTTTCGACCTTCATCAAAAGTTTGATTTTCATTGGATAATTCTTGGCGGGAGAAAAGAAGTCCTGGCAGAATTTTCAAAATATTTGCACCCATATATCAGTGCGCGAATAGCTGGCCAGATCGAAGTCGAACCGACCGCACCCTTGGCAGAAGTCCTGAAAAAAGTAGAGAAAACCGAAGAACAAGCAAGAAATAATTATGAACAAGCACTCCTAAAAAGCTTACTCGATCGAAAGTCAGCCGGCCAGACTGTGGACGGTATTCAGGCTGTTCTCGATAAAATCCAGGACAATTGGGTTGATAAACTCATCATCCAAGAACATTTTTTTAAAAAAGGATTATTCTGCCGCAATTGTGGCTTTCTTAGCTTAAAACCACTTGCCTCTTGCCCAGCTGGATGCGGAAAATTAGAAAGAACCAATGATCTGGTTGAACATCTGGTTCACCGAGCTTTGAAACAGGGAGTGGATCTCCAGTTCGTTAGTAGCAATATGGATGATTATGCGGGGATTGCGGCTATTTTACGCTTCTCTATCGGTGGTTAAATTTCATGATAAATCTCCATTCTCAGATTGAAAAAATAATTTAGAGAGCTTAATTATTGGCTATTTCAATTAAAATTTTAAGTAATTTTGGCTAACTTGCTTATTTACATCAATTTTTTACTTGACATTTTACCATTTTAAAATATATATTCTATCTGGATGCAACGCTATAGTGTCAAATTAAAAAATATAGGCACTGTTTATCTGAAGGTGTGGGATTATGAAAGCCAAAAATTTTTATGTATCTATTATTCTGGCGATAAGCCTTAGTGCGTGTGGTGCTTCTCGAGCTAAACCAGAAAAAACCGGCGAAAAAACAACTAAAGCCAAATCGGAAAAAGCTGAAAATTTACCCGAGTCGCAAAGTTCTAAATCAACGTCTTCAGGTCCCCAGCCCAAAATAGCCACAGCGCCAGTCAAAGCTACCGCCGCCGACCAAAGCCGCCTCATCAATGAACTTACTTTCGAAGTAAAAAAACTATCCGCCGAGGTAAAACATCTCCAATCAGCCCTGAAAGAATTACAGGCTAAGAGCCAAATGTGGGATAATCCTCTTTCCATTTACGATAAAGAAATTATCATGGCAAATGGCACCTCGATTTTCGGCAAAATCATTTATCAAGACGAAAAAATGATTAAAGTTGAAAC
>JAGNGI010000036.1:10501-21336 GCA_018002295.1 Fidelibacterota bacterium | reverse complement strand
TGACGATCCAAGCAAGACCTGTAAAAAATAATTTCACCCTTTCTTCAGAATAGATTACAATAGCCAAAATCAAAAATTTTGGCGTGCTTTGCTTTTTGACCACAGAAACACCCGGGCAAAAAAAGGGTTAAGGCTGAGAAGGGGCATTGGTCATTAGTCATTGGTCATTGGTAATTGGTCATTAGTAAAGAGGTTGAGAAAAGAGGCTGAGGCTGAGAAAAGAGATTGAGGATTGGAGCAGAGGAGCATTCAATCTAACCATCCAATTTACCATTACGGCATTAAGAACATCTCCGGCTGGGGAGCGAAGTCCCAGCGGAATAAATGGAATTTTCAGCGCTGTCATAGCACTTTCGTAAATATCCATTACCCTTTCCTATGTCACTAATGTTATATGAACTTGATAACTTTTGCGCCTTAAATTCCATTCGCTGGGACTGAACGAACCCCCGTGAGATGTTCTTTAGCCGTTGCCTTTTTTGGTTCTTTTTTCGGCAAAGGAAAAAAGAACAGAGAAACTTGTTTCACCAAAAAGACTAGAAAAGTAAGGTTGAGAAAAGAGACTGAGGCTGGTCATTGGCCATTAGTCATTGGTCATTAGTAAAGAGGCTGAGTAAAGAGATTGAGACTAAGAAAGGGAAGCAGGAGACAGTTTCGCGGAAATTGGTTTGGCTATTTGTGATTTGGAATTTGGAATTTGGGATTTTTCTCATTTAGCAGTTCTTGGCGAACTTGGCGGTTTAATCTTCCAAGACCAAGAAAAATAAGGCTGAGATTGGGCATTAGTCATTGGTCATTGGTCATTGGTAAAGAGGCTGAGTAAATAGAAAAGAGACTGAGAGAGAATTCAAATCTTAGTTTTTTTTCTCAGCCTTGATCTTTCTTTTAGGCTGAGGTAGAGAAAGGAAGGCAGGAGACAGTTTCGCGGAAATTGGTTTGGCTATTTGTGATTTGGAATTTGGAATTTGGGATTTTTCTCATTTAGCAGTTCTTGGCGAACTTGGCGGTTTAATTTTCCAAGACCAAGAAAAATAAGGCTGAGATTAGGCATTAGTCATTGGTCATTAGTAAAGAGGTTGAGAAAAGAGGCTGAGAAAAGAGAATGGTCATTAGTCATTGGTCATTAGTCATTAGTAAAAAGGCTAAGTAAAGAGAAAGAGTAAAGAGGTTGAAGTTGAGGTTGAGAGAGAATTCAAATCTTAGCCTTTTTTCTCAGCCTTGACCTTTCTTTTAGGCTGAGGTTGATATCGCCCTGAGCTCATCGAAGGACGAGCTCAACGATGAAATGATGGCTTATAGTAACGAATGATTTGCCTCATCGCGCTATCATAATGCCAGCAGTTGTTTAATTTTGGATTCGACAATTTTACGAGAATACTGGGCTTCGACAAGATTAGTTTGGGCTGAAAGAAGCGAGACCTGAGCGTTTGTCTGTTCCAACATAGTTGCCAGACCGAGCTCGCATTGGCGCGTAACAAGTTCGTAATCTTTCCGGGCTGATTCCAGATTCTTTTCCTGCAGAGCAATAACTTTATTATGATTTTCAAAATTGGAATAGTAATTCAGCAAAGTGGCAAGTAATTCCTGCTCCTTAGCCTCTAAACTGACTTCGGCGCTTCTAAGGCTGAGTTTGCTTTTCTGGACATTTAGCTTTTTACTGAATCCGTTGAATAGCCCGAGATTTAATGACAAACCCCACGAACCGTAGCCATCGGTCGTAGTGGAACCGGTCCAATCTTTCGAATAGCTATAACCAGCGCTAAGCGAGGGCAGATATGACTCTCGGGCAATTTGCAGGCTGATTTGCTCGCTTTTTAACGATTTTAATAGCGACTGATATTCGTAATTGTTCATAAATAATAATTCCTTAGCTTCGGTTAATGATGGAATGTCAATTTGTTCAACGTTGACCTTGGCGATCTCGTAATCTTGGTTGGGAGATATTCCCATTAAAATTGCAAGTGCGCGTTTTTGTTTGATTATTTCAAGCTCCTGACTGATCAGTTCATTCTCTATTTCCGCTTTCTGAACTTCGGCTTTCAATACATCAGATTCGGTCTTCGTGCCGAGTTTATACATCGTCTGAATTAATTGCAGATTTTCATCAGCCGCCGTCAGGTTTTCCTGATAGACATTCAACAAACTTTGCGCAGTTAAAATGTTATAATAGGCGGTTTCGACTTCACTCCGAATCTGGGAAGCTAACTCGTTGTAATTAAGATGAGCGATATCAGTCTCATTGCGGGCTAATTTTATATCGGAAAATAATCCAGGGGAATAGATTTTCTGGTTAATTTGCAAACTAGCGCTCGATCGCGAACTGCCATCTCCGCCGCTTTGGCTAGCGCTGGCACTCACCGATGGCAGTAGAGTTCCATAGGCGGTTTTGGTGCCAATTGCAGTTTGCTGAACGCCGAGTTCATTCTTTACTAGCGATTTGTTATTAGCAACTGCCGCTTCGATACATTGTTCGAGAGTAAGCTCATCTGCGGCGCAAATGGTCGTAGCCATTAACATAAACAAGCCAATTATTTTAATTCTTTTCATAAGAACAAATCCTTTCTATTCATAACGCAAGGCATCGATCGGATTGAGATTAGCGGCTTTACGCGCCGGATACCAGCCGAAGAAAATGCCAACTGCACCCGAAAAAGTGAATGCCAGTATTACGATTACCGGATCAATCACGGTTCGCAAATCGGTTAAATTGTTTAAAAGGGCTGAAGCCGCCAAAGCCAGAATAATGCCGATGATTCCACCCGATAAACTGAGAACAACGGCTTCCGATAGAAACTGGCTGAGAATGTCGCTGGCACGCGCGCCAACTGACATCCGAATCCCGATTTCACGCGTTCTTTCCGTGACCGAGACCAGCATAATATTCATTATTCCAATGCCGCCGACTACCAGCGATACGCAAGCCACGGCACCCAGGAGCAAAGTCATAGTTTTAGAAGTCGAAGAGGCAAAATCAATGATTTCCGATTGAGTTCGAATATTAAAATCATCGCCATCAGCCGGTCCAAGGCGATGAGCTTCCCGCAGAATAGTTCGGATTTCCTCTTGGGCGGCGGTCATTGCTTCTTCACTGATGGCGCTGGCATTAATCATATCAATCCACTGCGAACCTTTTAAACGGTATAGCACGGTTGTCGAAGGCGCCAAAATAATGTCATCTTGGTCACCTCCCGGTCCCGAGCCGCCTTTTTCCTTAAGAACGCCGATAACGGTAAAAGGAACATTGCGAATGCGGATTTGCTCACCCACCGGATTATCCGCGCCAAATAGCTCCGTAGCCACCGTTTTCCCTAACAGGGCAACTTTTTTGCGGGCTAAATCATCGCGTTCCGTAAAAAACTCTCCACTTTCCAGTTCCCAGTTGGTTATCGAAAAATAGTCCGGTGAAACGCCACTGATACTCGTGTACCAATTATTGCTTTTATAAATTACCTGACCATTAGCACGGACGACCGGCGAAATAGCGCTGATTAATGTAGCTGATTCCTTAATTGTTTCTACATCTTTCATCGTAAAACGGTTAAAACTCCCAGCGCCCATACTGGCACCGCCGCTACGCGAGACTCCGGGGAAGATGATTATCAGATTGGTGCCGAGCGACTTTATATTATCCTCGATAGCGGCCTGCGAACCGCGGCCGACCGCCACCATAATGATGACGGCGCTGACGCCGATGATTATTCCGAGCGAGGTTAGCAGACTGCGCATCCGGTTTTTAAATATGCTTTTGATAGCAACTTTCAAGAGGTTATAAATTTTTTTCATTGCTCCTCCTCTTGTTGCTGTTTGGCGATTAGCATTTTAAGGTCTTCCGCCGCATTACGCCGTTTTTTAATTAGGGTATCCTTATGGAGAACTCCATCACGCATTTGAAGAATACGTTTGGCATAAGTGGCAAAATCGCGTTCGTGAGTAACCATAACAATTGTTAAACCTTCATCATTTAATTGCTGGAAGAGACTAAAAATCTCCATAGACGTTTTGCTGTCCAGATTGCCGGTAGGTTCGTCAGCCAGTAGAATCGAAGGCTGGTTTACCAGCGCTCGAGCAATGGCGACCCGCTGTTGCTGACCGCCGGAAAGCTGGGTAGGAATATGGTGCATACGGTCCCCAAGGCCAACGCGTTCCAGCGCTTCTTTGGCGGCACTTTGAGGGTTCTTTATACGTTGATGGCGATCATAAATCAAGGGCAGTTCGACATTTTCCAAAGCGGTGGTGCGTGGTAGAAGATTGAATCCCTGGAAGACGAATCCAATTTTTTGGTTGCGGATATCGGCGCGCTCATCAGACGTCAGCGTACTAACGTTGACACCATCCAATAGGTATTCCCCGCCGGTAGGTTGATCCAAACAACCCAGCATATTCATTAGGGTTGATTTTCCGGAGCCGGAAGCACCCATTATGGCAGTAAATTCACCCGCCGCCACTGCGAAATCTACCTTGCGCAAGGCATGCACTTCTATATCACCGACCTGGTAGGTTTTACTCAATTGCCGGACTTCAATTACGATTGGCATATTATTCTCTCAATTCTGTATGTATTTTATCGGTTGATTTTTGTGATTAAAATGGAGGCGGACCGCCAGGGCCACCCCTACCGCGTTGCTGATTATTAGAAGAATTGCTGACCGAATTTTTGCCGTTGGCAATTAAACTAACAATAATTTTAGTTCCTTCTTTAATTTCAGGATTTTCCAAAATTTCGGTATTCTTGGTATCGCTCAAACCGGTTTTCACCAAAGCCATAAGAATCTGGCCGGATTCGTTGACATACCAGATTGGCGTCGGTCGTGTAGTTTCCTTTGATTTTGCTGAAAATTGATCAGCTGGTGGCAGTTGAGAGGCTTGCTCCTGAAGTTGGGCTTTCACCGGTTGTGGCAATTGTTCCATTTGCGCTGTTCGCGCCTGGTGTGCTTTCATCAGCATTTCTTCCGTCGGAGTAATTTTTAACGCCGAATTTGGCACGATCAGCACATTTTCGCGTGAATCAATGATAAAATCCACGGTAGCGGTCATTCCCGGTAATAACAGTTGTTCGTGATTATCGGCATCAACAATGACCGTATAGTTGACGACATTGGAGACGGTTTGCGGCTGAAGACGAACCTGTCTTACGACTCCATTGAAAATTTTATCCTGATAACTCTGGACGGTAAAGCGCACTTTCTGGCCGGTTTTGATTTCACCGATATCACTTTCGTCCACTAGGGCTTCAATTTCCATTTTGGTCATATCTCGGGCAATAGTGAAAAGAGTAGGCGTCGAAAAACTAGCCGCGACCGTTTGTCCCTCTTCAACCACTCGGTCAATAACCGTTCCGGAAATTGGGGAGCGGATGATGGCATAACCATAATCGGCAACCGCCTTATCGAGGGCAATCTGGGCTTGTTTTAAGCTGACTTCGCTGGTGGCTTTATTGGTTCGGGCATCAATGTATTCTTGCTCCGAAACCAATTTTTGCTGGAAAAGATTAGAAATGCGATCATACTGAAAAGCGGCTTGTTCATAAAGCGCTTGCATTTTGTGCAAATTGGCTTCTGCCTCTTTAACGGATTGACTCAATAGCAGTGTATCCAAAACCGCCAGAACTTGATCTTTCTTAACAATGTCATTGTAATCCACCAGAACTTTATCAATCCGGCCCGAAACCTGGGTACCGACGTCCACCGTACCGATCGCTACCAGCGTACCGGTACTGGAGATGATGGTTTCGATATTGCCGCGGGTGACTTGCCCATAGGCAATCTGTATCTGTTTATCCGAGCCGTTCTTCCGAATTAGATGCCATCCGACGGCGACCGCCAAAACCAGAATGACGATCAAGCAAATTTTTTTCTTCATAAATCTTTAAATCCTTTCAATTTTCAAAACCGCTGATTAGACAAAATAATGAGTGATTTCATTCCAAATCGAACAAACTATTTTTTATATCTGAATGGATTGGAATAAATTCAACAGCCTATTGGTCTAACTTAATGTTTTGAGAAATAATGGAGAATTTAGCGTCACTAACCGATCAGGAGATAATTGATGCCTGTCTTTCAGGAAATGAGAACGCATTTGCCGAAATCATTCGCCGCTATGAACCGCGAGTGGCGGCTACCGTTATTGGAATGCTGGGAAGATGTCCGGAAGCCGAGGACGTTGGGCAGGAAACATTTATCCGTTTTTATAAAAGTATGTCCAAATTTCGAGGAGAATCGAGTTTGAGCACTTATCTGACCCGGATAGCGATGAATTTATCAATTAATGAACTGAACCGCCGCAAGCGCCAGTCACGTTTTATGCCTCTGGATGATCCTGAAATCTCGAGGAAAACATCAGGCGATCCCGGGAATCAGGCTGATTCAGAAAGCGGCGCAATTATTCGTCGGGCGGTTGCTCAACTGGCGCCGAAATTTCGTTCGACCATCGTTTTGCGTCTGATCGAAGGTTATTCGACTGAAGAAACCGCCCAGATTTTGCAATTGCCCGTTGGGACGGTGCTGTCGCGTTTAGCACGCGCCAAAGACCAACTTATGAATTTATTAACACCCTATAAGGAGCTATTATGAAAATTGATAAAATTCGCAAGCTATTACTTCTATCCGGCGATCGTAACCTGACTGCCAAGGAACAAAAGATTCTTATGTCAGCCAGACAAACTAATCCCGAACTGGCGAAAGATGAACAACTATTACAGAAAATTCAACAAAATCTTGCTGGCACAAAACAGGAGTCTTTTGAGCCCTGGTTTGCTGAAAGGACGATGAACCGAATTCGCCAACTCGCCAGTCAGGAAAAGCGCCCGGCAAGGTTGTGGAATGGTTTCTGGCCGGCTTATAGCCGAGTTATTATTGGGGCCGCAGTAATTCTGGCTTTGATTGTGGTTTTTAATCTCTTCACTAGTTCCGAGCCGAGCCTGGCAAAGGCATTCGGTATTACTCAGACTCCAATCGAAGCCATAATGGATCCGATAGCATATTTAATTTGGGAGTAATAAAAATGAAGAAAACAACCAGAACAACTTTAATGCTAAGTAGCGTCCTGATTTTGGGAATTATTATAGGTTTTGTGGGAGCTTCAAGTTGGCTACACTATAATCAGAAAAAACGTTTTACTCATTTCCGCAAAGGCGAGGGCTTCGTAGTCGAAATGGAAAAAATGATTGACCCGCTCCCGGAACAAAAAGATAAAATTCACGAAATATTGGTACGCCATTCACTCTGGGTCAAACAGTTTAGCGAAGAGCAACGCGCTATTTTACAACGAAGTATCGATTCTTTGGACGCCGAGCTGGCTCGCGTGCTTACCCCAGAGCAAATGAAGCGCTTTCAGGAAAAAGTAAAAAACCAGCCAAGGCGACCAGGGCCGCCGCCTGGGCCGCCGCCACCACCGCCCTTCGAAGAGCCACATCCCTAAAATCCGGATTTGACTTTAAAGGCGTATCGTCTTCTTGATGAATTAATATCACTTATTAAGCTTAGTGAATATAAAATTTCCGAGCTCAATCGGTAAAGATAAACAATTGAAAAGCAGGAAACTGAGGCACGGATTCCCTCTGCTCACATGAATTAGAGCTTCCTGAAAAGGTAAACAAAACATCAGGATTTTTACATTTCTATTTATGAATATAAATGAATTATATGATTATAAAGCCTCACCTCCTACAGCTCCGCGGGAGTTAAAATAACTATAGGCAAACAATATCACCAACCCCACAGAGTTTGAATCCATCTAAAAAGAACTAACTTGTCCATTATCGGAACTTGCCTACATTTTGATTTCTTAAGCAGACCTAACAAAAAGCCGGAGCCTAATTACCTTTTGTTTCATTTTAAAATGGAATAAAAATAGGATTGGCTTTGTCTAAACTGCGAGTTTGAGTTTTTTGTAATGCGAAATAATTCACTTGAAAGTAAACGATTTTAAGCAAGTCGTTATTAGGATAAAACGGTTGTACGGTAAATAAATTTCAAAACAATTTTGTGGAAAGGGAAAAATGCGAAAAATATCAAAAATAACATTATTAGAAATGGGCGTTTTAATGGCACTTTTGTCCACTTGTAAAAAGGCAACGGTTCAGAGCGCCTGGAACGATGGCAGTATAATAATAGATGCCGTTGTTAAGGACTGGGGCTCACGCTTGGTGTGGGACGAAAAAAGCCAGGTCAGTTTGGGAGTCACCAATGATGCCGACAATTTATACTTATGTTTGGTAACTTCCGACCCGGACATCCACCGTCAGATATTGATCAACGGTTTTATTGTCGGAATTGATCAGAAGGGTAGTAAAAGCCATCATTTCGGTATCAAATTTCCATTGGGAATAAGCGACCGCGGCAATCAACCACTAATACCGGCCGATGACCAACGCCGACAGAAGCCTTTTGAACCCGGTCAACCGGGGCAGAAAGATCCGGAAAATGATTTTTTGGCTAAATTTAATGAACAGCAAACCGAGTTAATTTTGCTGGGACCAGGTGATAAACAAAAAACGCTTGTTCCTCTGGAAAACGACCTGGGACTGGAAGTCAAAATCGGATTCGATCGCCAGCAACTTGTCTATGAGCTGAAATTGCCATTCAGCGTGATTAGTCAGTATCTGCAAATTGATCAAATTTCAAATAACAAGCCCTTGACAGTCAGTTTCAAAACTGAAAAAGTTGAGATGCCATCCGGTCGCCCAGGTGATATGATGGACTCCCCCGGCGGAATGAGCAGGCCGGAAGGAGGTATGGGTGGTCCGGGCGGTAGGATGGGTGCCCCCTACGGTAGAATAAGCGATCCGGGCGGAGATGAACATAGCGAAAAGACATTTTCATATCAAGTGGCTGTTACTTTGGCAGTGAAACCATAAGATTTGGTAAACCCTTTTGAATAATAACCCTCATATCTCTATCACTCACTCGCCTACACTCCTCCATGGCGGTTCAGCAGGACGTACGGAAGACTCGTATGAGTCTTCCGTTGCCTGCTGATTATATAACACCTTTTTTAACTGAACAATTATTATTGTCTTATCATCAAGAAAGGCAATTAACTATCGGATTTTAGGAAATGACTACAGTCAGGATTTATTCGGACTTTCGCCATTATAAGCTTTTATAATCTTTTTAACCAGGCGGTGGCGTACGACATCGGTGGTATCGAAGTAAACAAATTCGATTCCCTCAATGCCCCTCAATATTTCCAGCGCATCAATTAGCCCAGATTTCTGGCGATCGGGCAAATCAATCTGGGTTATATCGCCGGTGATAATCGCTTTGGAATTGGCTCCCAAGCGGGTTAGGAACATTTTCATCTGCATCGGCGTGGTGTTTTGGGCTTCATCCAGAATTACGTAGGCATTGTTTAGCGTGCGCCCCCGCATATAAGCCAGCGGAAGAACTTCAATAATGTGTTGCTCTTCGTAAACTCTGACTTTTTCCGGCGGCAACATATCATAAAGTGCATCGTATAGCGGCGCAAGATAAGGTTCAATTTTTTCGGTTAGGTCGCCCGGCAGAAATCCGAGACTTTCACCAGCTTCGACAGCTGGGCGCGTCAGGATTAAGCGTTGAACATCGTGATTGCGCAAAGCCGCCACAGCAATGGCGACTGCCAGATAAGTCTTGCCTGTTCCAGCTGGGCCAATGCCAAACACTAAGTCGTTTTTCAAGGTGGCGTGGAAATAATGTTCCTGATTTACCGAGCGCGGTTTGATCACGCCGGTTTTCTTGAAGAGGATGACGGTATCGGCAGTAATTTCGCCTGGCAATTGCTGTCCGCCAAGTTCCATATTGATTAAAGTGGTAACGTCCTGTTCGTCAACAAATCCTTTGCGATTGATTGTCATTAGCATTTGACCGATCACGCGCTCAATTTGGCTAAGTGTATTTTCGTTGCCTTCGAGATTTATTTTCGTGCCCCGCGCGAATATTCGCGCCCCGAAGCTCTCCTCGATTTTGTTGATAAATACGTCTCGGACGCCTAACACCAGAGCTGGATCGACTCCTTTTAATTCGATGGTTTTATTTGCCATATTTCTCCATCATTGCTTTCATTAATTGCTAATTTCGCAATTTTATTGGCAAAATGAAAGCCATGCGAGAAACCAGCCAGCTAATCCCACCAGTCGAGTTGTAAACTCGTTAAAGAAAGATTAAGACTAAGAAAAAAGGCTAAGATTTGAATTCTTTCTCAACCTCAATCTATTTACTCAATCTCTTTACTCAGCCTCAGCTTAAGAAAGGTTAAGGCTGAGAAAAAAGGCTAAGATTTAAGTTCTTCTTCAGTCTTAGCCTTTTTACTAATGACCAATGACCAATGACCAACTTTCCTGTTCTTTTTTCCTTTGCCGAAAAAAGAACTAAAAAAGGCAGCGGCTAAAGAACACCTCACGGGGGTTTGCTCAGTCCCAGCGAATGGAATTTAAGGCGCAAAAGTTATCAAGTTCATATAAAATTAGTGACATAGTAAAGAGTAATGGATAATTACGAAAGTACTACTACAGCGCTGGAAATTCCATTTATTCCGCTGGGACTTCGCTTCCCAGCCGGAGATGTTCTTGATGCCGTAATAGTAAACTGGATGGTTAGATTTAGCGCTCCTCTGCTCCAATTCTCATTCTCTTTTCTCAACCTCTGCCTTTTTACTAATGACCAATGACTAATGACCAATGACTAATCTCAGCCTCAGTCTCTTTTCTCAACTTCTTTACTCAGCCTCTTTACTAATGACTAATGACCAATGACTAATGCCCAGTGCCCAATGCCCCTCAAGGTCTGGGTGCTCGGCAGAGCGAATAATAGACACCGTTAGCAGTATCTAACCAGCGAGCGACGATCGTAGCATCA
>JAGNGI010000036.1:0-10401 GCA_018002295.1 Fidelibacterota bacterium | reverse complement strand
CCAATGCCCCTCAAGGTCTGGGTGCTCGGCAGAGCGAATAATAGACACCGTTAGCAGTATCTAACCAGCGAGCGACGATCGTAGCATCATTGATTGTCAGATCATAGGTCTGTTTCAAAATCACCGATTCAATCGTGGTGCGATTGTTACGTTGGACGGCGTGGATTGACTCAGTATTAACCTGCAAATTCTTGCCGAGATCGAAGCGGGAGTATTCATCGGCGTCTTGCCAGGCGCGCACCCAATTGCGGTATCTGGCGACAATACCAATTCCATAGACATAGCCATCTTCTTGGGGAAGATTTTCAATCCAGTCCGGTCGTATGTTCCATGGCTTGTCACAAGCATTGGGAATGGGCAGGTATTCGATTGCTGGAAATGCCAATAAAACGAAATAACCCTCCACGGTTATTGTTGAGTCAATAACGGAAGAGTTACTTTCAACTGCATTTAAAATTGAACCTTCATAGAATTCTTTAAAAGATGGATTCAACAGGCGTATTCGTCCATCAGCCAGTTCCTCGATGTCAAATTGCAGTCGAATGGAAATTTGCTTAGTCATATTTTTGTGAGCCAATTGGATGGCGGCGGATTTAGCGCCGGCTTCGTTGGTGAATTTACCCGAATATCCGACTGCCAGACGGATTCCTTCTACTTCGGGCAATTTCTCAAACCAAGAAGGGACACATTCTTGAGCAAACGCCAGATTTTTTAGCCCAAGGACCAGGGCAATAGTAAAAAGGCAAAATTTCATTGAGAAAAAAAAGCCCGTCTGGTTAGAGCCAAACGGGCTTTAACGGTTCAATCATTGACCGACGTTTTTAAGTTTTTCGATTTCTCTTTCCAGTTCTTCGAAGCTCATATTGGCTTTGGCTTCATTATAAAGAGCTTTTTGCCGCCGGGCTTCGTTAAGAGTTTCCTCAATCAATGAGTTCAGGTTATACTCGGCGAGAGAATAAGCGTGGTAGTTATTGCCTTCGACCTTCATTTCCCGCTTGACAATCCGGCAACCTTTCAGGACGGTGTTGGCGACCTGTTTGCTAACGGAAGAAGTGAATTCGAGGGCTTCGGCATCTTCTCCCATACCACTTTGTTGCATAAAGTCTTTCATCATGTTGGTGACTCTGAGTTCTACTGTCCGGGCAATAGCGTCGCGAGCGCGAGCATCAGCCGCGTCTTTGGCGAGGGCCATGCTTGACTTAACCGCATCGCCGGCTTGATAGATGGCATCTTCAGCTTGAGGCGGATTGAGATACCATTCAGGAATATCATCCATTTTGGCTTTAGGCTGTTTACCGCCACAATTGACCGTGAACAAGGCTACGGAAATTAACAAAACAAATACGAGTAACTTCTTCATACTTTCTCCTTTTGTTACTTTTTGGAATTAATCATTTTTAGGCTGATTGGCGCTTTGTAAAAAAGCGGCAAATTTATTACTTGGAATCTTCAGATTTTGAGCGGCTTTGGAGAGCGCACTATCGGGCGACTGTGAATCGAGTCCTTTAGTATTAATATCCAGTGCGGCAAAAACGTTGCCAGTTTGCTTTTCTATCAAGCGTAATTGTAACTGAGCTTCTACCAAGTGCTGATTGCCAGCCGGCGAGGGAACCTCCTTCTGAGAGATAATAACCAAAGTTGCTTGAACTAGCCAGGGCGCATCCGCTGAACAAGTATAGCCATTAGCGGCGATCAATCGCACTAGCTCGTCTTCGATGAATGTCAGGTGTTGGCCGTTTTTCTGAATAACCTCGACCGTAAATTTTAGATCATTAGCAGTCAGGATGTAGTTGATCTGAACTGCGGAGCGAGTCATGGCATCGCGATACTGTTCCGGGATTTTCGATAAATCTAGGGCGATTTTAACCGCCCCGCTTTGGCCGACATTGTCGGTTGGAGTAGCTACGCAATTAAATTCAGCAATTCCGTTCGCGTCAGTTTCGATTTTAGTAATAATTTCACCGCCATCATATCTAGCTATAACAGGAAAACCGGCGACTCCGATGATTTCGCCGTCGCGAACATAGACAACCTGCACTTTAATGGGTGTGGGCAAATTCTGACCGGCGACGGCAATTTGATTATTTCCCGACAGAATTTTTAATTCGATATGCGCTAAAATTTCACGCACTTCCGCAACTATTCCCGGTCCGGTGAACTGGTTGAAATTGGGATACTTGCGACCGGAAAGGGCGGTGTACAATGAACTTTTTGTATAGAAATCCGGGATTGTATTCTGGGCATCAATGAAATTATTCAGCGCGTTTAGAATTCGACCGTCGGCGACCATCTGGCGTGCGCTCGCGATAAGTTGCTCGCTTTTCATCAGGATCTCATCCATCTGGATTTCTAAAGTGGAGAGATACTTTTCCTTATTGAGCACGGCGAGGACGTAGGTTTTGCCCTTGACCTCTTTGACCTCGGCGATTTCGATTCCCGAGACGGTTTCCGCGACAATGGATTTAGTGCGATTGGTAGTTTCGGCTTTTAAGTAATTTTTGTCGCCTTCTCTGAATTCGCTCTCGATGGTTTCGAGTTCAGACTCGATACGCACCTGAATCTGCTTAGCGACGTCAGCCCGCGCTAGTTCGATGGCTTCGGCTTTAGTATCTGCCACGGCAACGCCCAGGAAATAGCGGCTGGCGGGATATTTTTTATGCTGGTTGGTTTTGTACCAATCCGGAACCTGAGCCGATGCCGATGTAATCGCCAAACCTGCTAAAACTAATATTATTTTAGTCAATGATTGCTTTTGCACGATGACCTCTTATTCTTCGACGATGTTTAACAAGATTAGTTTGCGGTTCAAACTGACCCGCTCAAGGCGACCCTGGCCTTTATAATTTTGTTTGAAAAAACGATACAAATCGGATGAGGATTGGTAAAGAGCAGGATCACACCATATCAAAACGTCATAGGAATAATCAGCCATTACATTTTCCTTAATCCTTTTGCCAGCCTTTTTCAACAGATCACCAAAAGCGTAAATCATATCTTCTGCTTCAGACTTGGTGAAGGAATCACTGATGTTCAAAATCACTTTATATTGCACTCCTTGCTGAATATCCTCTTTCCAATAAGCCATAATCCGGCTGATGACTTTATCTACGGCATCATTCATAGCTTCTTCGATTAAAACGGCATCCGGCGCGGTTCTTTCCGGACTATAGCCAGTTTCGGTGCCGAGCAAGCGACCAGTCGTAGTTTCATAGGCACGACAACCAACCACACCCTTTTTTACTGTTGATGAACCTAATAGGCGAGATTCGACGGCGACATTATAGGTAATATAAATATCACTACCAATTGAGAGTGCCAGCAGGTAACTGTAATCCTCGCTGGCTCCTTGGAGGGTGTAATGTGCGGAAGTTAATTCCTGGAGCGCCTGCTGTTGTTCGGGTACAATTACCTCGAATTTGCGAGCCGTCAAGTAGGCTTCGATTACTTCCGCACCTTTTTTGAGGTTCGGATTGGTTCTCAAAAGTTCGATTGGTGCTTGTTTACCGTCCGTCTCCGGGATAACCATTATCGTCGGCAAGCCGAGCGCTTCAGTAATAGCGGCAGTCTTGGTAAGAATACCTCTTTCTACCAAATAATCGTGGATTAGGCTTTTGTTGACTTTGAAAGTTTTTTCGATTTTTAAGGTTTTACCGCCGTCAATTTTCAAGCGAGAATGGTAATAATCGGATTCCCAAACGATGAATTGTTTTATGTTGGAGGGCGCGAAAAATTCTTCCTGGATTTTAGCGAATTCAGCTTTTTCGGCATCGGTCTGCAAAAGTGGGTCGGTACCTCCTAATAAGATCAACCAGACGGCGGCTTTACGAGCATCGGCTTCGGCTTCTTTATCCATTTCGGCGGCTTTGCCGCCCTCGGAACTGTAACCGGTGGCACGCACCATTACCTCAGAAGGTGAAGTGCTTTCTAAAATGACAGCCTCGTGCGAACGCGGAAGATTTGATTTCGTCTTTGATTTCTCAGATTTGGCGAAAACTAAACTAGCAATACAAAAAATAGTTAATATTGTTACCGATAATTTTTTCATTTTACTCCTCGTTTAGTTTAGTTACCATTGGCTTGGAACGCTGATGCTGGGTTAAATGATAAAGTCGGCGGCGAATAATGGAAATAAATGCCGAAAGTTGGTGACAAGCTGGAAATAGAGGGCTTGTCAGTATCAGCATAGTTAGCGACATCAATTTCTTCGTCTCCGTATTTAATCGTCCACCAGTCAAATGACGGAAAAGCCTGAAAACCGGCAAAAATGCCGATATTGCTATCAATATTAAGGGCATATTCGAGTGCCAGATTCAGGCGCCCCCCGAGACTATTATTTGAAATCGTAACGTCTTTTTCATTGTACTTATCGGTTAAAAGTAAATGTTGAATGCCAATTAAGGCTTCGCCGTGAATTGCCACCGGCCCAAAATAAAACCGTCGCATATAACCGGTGTAGCCGTAAACCAAGCTAGCCGAA
Source organism: Fidelibacterota bacterium (assembly GCA_018002295.1). Lineage (GTDB taxonomy): Bacteria > Fidelibacterota > UBA2242 > UBA2242 > UBA2242 > JAGNGI01. The sequence continues at coordinate 5,924 of JAGNGI010000036.1, read as the reverse complement.
TTATTGGCGTCCGGGATTATCCAATCAATAAAAGTATCAGTGCTATATAATTCACTTTTAACTGGCACTACTCCGGCAGTGGCGCCTGCAACCAGAAATGATTGACGTTTGTTAGTTAATGGAGCAATATTGATCTGAAAATCCAGGTCGGCGCCGAAGGCGAAACCGTCATAATCATCAAAAAAGATTAAAAAATCCTCGCTTTCAAAAACACCTTCGTTGATATTCATAAAAAACCCGCGCGGCTTTAAAGCCACGTCAACACCTAACCGGGGATGTTCAACCATTGTCATTCCTTTTACCCAATCTCCCTTTTGAATAGCATAAGCCGCAGAAAGTTGTCGCGGATCTTGACGATTATCGCCAACTTTGCTGACGCGCACAAACCCTGATTCCTTAAAAGTGATTTTATCGCCGCTGTTCTGGATATATTCACCGACAAAGAAAGGGTCGTCTAGTTTAATGCCTTCCGCTGTGCCGAGCGGAAATTTCACGGTGCGCTTTTCGATAGCGGCTATCGGAGCGCTCAGCTTAAACATTTCAATATCGCGGGTCAAAACCTGCAGGTTAATGGCAAAAGTGCTGGCGGCAAGCCGAAAAGCTTCGGATTCAGCATCGCTTTTAGCTTTTTCCGCGGAACCGGAGGCTTCGGTGTGTAGAGTCACGATGCTCTCCAAATACGGATCATCGCCCGGAACAATATGATACCAGAACAGACCACCTTTGATTGTTACCGTCAGGTTTGGGTCATCTTTGGGTTTGCTGACTGTATAGCTCGTAAGAAACGGAAGGTAGATGTACGAAGCGTTCATTACTTGTTCGATTTGTTCGGCGGTGATCCCCAATTCTTTGGCTTTGATCGAGATAAATGAATTGCGCTGGATTTCGTCAACTAAGTTTTGGGCTCGAATTTCCTTTTCGATATCGAGTATTCTTACTATTTCTGGAACAATAGTAGCCTCGATTAGGGCGATGAGTTCCGATTCGGAGACGGCACCTCTGGCTCGCAATTGCTCTTTGAAAGTGTACCGCACCATATCCGGCAAAGGATTATAATCAAAGCGGGCAATCCGGATCCCGTTGTGAATCGCGGTCAACAAGTATTTTTCGTCCTCCGGATTGAGGCGAATCCCGGGATCAGTGACCATTAATGCATCCAGGAACGACACCGATTTGCGAGTATAGCGTTCGCTTTGGGGATAGAGATTATTTGACAATAATGTCCCGAACAACCCAAGCATCAATAAGAAGCGCTCCATTTTCTTTAAAAATGCGAATTTGCTAAAAATTAAATTTTTCACACTTCCCCTCATAAATTTTCTATTTGTTAAAAATCGAACACTCTTAATTTTCTTAAAAATAAATCTGAAAATCAACTTTTTTTATAATAGGGAAATATTTAATGAATTTAGCATTGACTTTCTGTGATTTAAGACATAAAATAATGACTAGAAGTTGGAGAGTTCTTGAATTTAGCAAAGGCAACAGTCGCAGTGTTTTTCATGATCGGCGTGTTTATCACCGGTTTGGATGGTCAAGCCCTTACAATTAACGAAGTGATGGCTGATCCAGTCGGGTCAGACTACTATGATGAATTTATTGAGTTGTACAATTATGGCGATCTGGCTGTTACCCTTAGCGGTTACTACCTGGAAATAAACGGCTATGTAGATACGTTGAGTTTTGTCGCCGATTATGGTGATGTTCTTTTGCCGCATAGTTTCGCTCTCATTATGGATCGCGGCTATTTAGTTAGTAATAAATCGAGCTCTTACGAAGACCTGATTCCTGAAAACACCCTGCTGGTGACAATCCAGGATAGTTCCTTGGCACGCACCGGCCTGATAAATACGGGTGCCAGTCAAATATACCTTTTTAACGCTCAGGGAGATACAATATCAGCCGTACTAACGACTGCCAAACCCCTGTCCGGCTACAGCTGGGAAAAAATCATTCCGGAGGGTACTAATCAAATTTCTAACTGGGGCAATAGTCGCAACCAGCGCGGCACACCGGGTTTCTGGAACAGCATTGCGCCCCGCAATTATGATGTAGCCATTGAAGGATTGAAAGTGGTTTCTCCAGTTGATCAAATTTTTCCCCATCAGCCGATTGATGTGCAGTTCACTGTCAAAAATTTCGGCTTGAAAGCCGCTACCTCTGTTCAGATCATCTGTGGACTGGATCAAAATTCCGACCGGCAAATAGATGAAATATTTTACGATGAGATGATAGCGCTTGCAGCTGGAGATTCCGCAATGAAAAACGCGACGATACCGGGTTTGTCGTCGGGAATTTACACTATTTTGGCAGAAGCTATTTATGCGGCGGATGAGCGGTATGATAATAATCTTGACTCATTGGATATTAAAATTTTGTTTTCAGAAAATTGTCTGATAATCAATGAATTTATGTATTATCCGGCAACTGACGGCGGCGAGTGGGTGGAGCTTTTGAATATTTCCGCCGATACTATCAATCTGAAAAAATGGATGCTGAGCGACAATAGTACGACCATAATGCTAACCGACCAAGATTTTTATCTGCCGCCACAAAAATACCTCGTGATTGTTAATGACTCAACCACTTTCATCAGTTATTGGGGACAAGTGCCATTTATCCTGGATTGTCCTAAGACTATGCCGGCGCTGAATAACACCAAAGATTCTATTATAATCCGAGACCACAGCGCTCATCTAATTGATGGATTAGAATATTCGAGTGCCTGGGGTTATCGTCAGGGCGTCTCACTTGAGAGAAAAAATTCATTTGCGAGTAGCAATCAAGCCAGTAACTGGTCGCTCTCAACAGACCTGGATAAAGCTACTCCCGGTCGGAGAAATTCAATAGACTTGCGGGATTATGATCTTGCCCTTGATTCCGTTAAAATAAAACCGTGCAGTTCACCGCCGAGCCACAATTCACCAGTTACCGCTCAAATTTATCTTCGTAACAACGGCAAAAAGCCTGTCGACTCATTTGAACTAAATATCGCCATAACTAATTCGTTATTGGGGACAATTTCCGATACAACTATCACGATTTCTTCTGCCTTGAGCTCAGGAGAAAGCCAGGTGGTTACCGCTACCTTCCGCGCTATTCCCGGTGGCTTGCACAAAATTGCGGCTAAAATTCTCTGGTCAGCCGATGAAATACCGGCTAATAATATTGCCAATTGCCCACTATCGGTTGGCTATCCGACCGGCGTTTTAGTCATTAATGAAATTATGTTTGTCCCACTTGCTGGTCAATGCGAGTGGTTCGAAATCTATAACCGTTCAGAAATAACACTTGATCTGAATGGCTGGAGCTTTCGCGATGCAATGGGTAAACGCCTGGCTTTGGCTGATTCGAGCATAGCGATTAAAGCCGGCGAATACGCCGTCGTAGCGGCGCGGTCTGATTTTACCCTGGACTATCCGGAATTTCAGGAACTGCTGATAGTGCCGACCGCTTTTCCTACTCTGAATAACACGACGGATTCGCTATTTCTCTATGATGCTACCGGTAATATTATTGACATTATTTGTTATCGGGATAGCTGGGGCGGGGGAACAGGCATCTCGCTGGAACGACTTGATCCAGCGCAACCGGCTTTGAATGCCGATAATTGGGGCGGTTCGCTGATAATAGCCACGCCGGGCCAGACTAATTCCATTATCAAACTGGATAATGACTTAGCCATTGTGCCATCGTCATTTAAATTTTCTAAAACTCCGGATGCGGTCGGTCAGAAGGTGAGTTTTTCATTGAAGATCAAGAATGTCGGGCGCAATCCAGCTGAGAATTTTTCGATCAAAATCTATTTGGATCAAAATCAGGATAGTTGCAGACAAGCAGATGAACTTTGTTGGCGACAGGATATAAACCAGAGCCTTAAGTCGGACTCGACCCTGATCGTTACGGGGAAGATAACTGCCGAGAGAGCCGGGCGAAGTCTTTATTTGGCAGAACTTGAATTTAGCCTTGATGAGAATCTCGATGATAATTATGCTGGTACCGATTTAGTGGTAGCTTTTCCAACCGGTTGTTTAACCCTCAACGAATTTTTAGCTTATCCTACCAGCAATCAGGTTGAGTTTATCGAATGTATTAATGTCAGCGATGAGACAATTGATCTATCCAACTGGATGCTGGGCAATCGTTATTTAAAAACTGAAATTTCAAGTGGAAAAGTTCCACCCGGCGGATATGTAATCTTGAGCGGCGACAGCGCCTGTTTCAATTATTTTAAGACGGACAATGCTGCGGTCATTATCCCGGGGAAATGGCCAGGTCTGAATAATTCCGCCGATCAAATTTGGTTGAAGGATCTGAGTGGAAAAATTATTGATTCGCTCTATTATGGAGCCGGCTGGTCAATAAAAGCCGGTTATTCGGCTGAAAAAATCCTACCACACCTGGCGAGTGACACCTCCCAATCGTGGGCGCTTTCGGTTAGTCCCGAACATCAGACCGCCGGATATTTAAATAGCGTTACCCGACCGGAAAATGATTTAAGTCTCGATTCATTACAGCTGTCCGCGATTACCGGCGACACGAATTCTGTTTTCGCCGGGTGCTATTTCATATCCAATAAAGGGCAGAACCAAGCCTGTGGTGCAAATTTAATAATATCTTTAGAGAATGATTTCACTTCTCAGATTCCACTGGACTGTATTGGTCCCGGGCAAGCTGACAGTGGAAATTTCGAAATTGGTCCGCTAACCTCCGGCAAACACACTGTCACAGCCCGCGTTAATTGGCCTGCAGACCAGATTAACGATAATAATATGCTATTGCGTTCGATTCAGATTTCCTGGTCAAGAGGAAGCGTACTTCTATCTGAATTTATGCCATATCCTTGGGATATTCGGATAGCTTCGAGTTCGATTGCTGAATATCTTGAATTCTACAATTCCAGCGACAGCGCAATTGATCTCGCCGGTTGGATGATTTCCGACCAGAATACCGCCGTACGCCGGAGTATTCCGCCCGGTTATTTTCTGCCGCCGGGGGAATATTTTGTAATTGCTGGAGATTCATCGGTGCTGAACTTTCCGGATTTAGCACCAAGTCAGACTTGGATAACCGCTAAATTTCCATCCTTGAGTAATAGTGAAGATGCCGTTTACTTATATGATCCGACCGGTCGGTCAATTGACAGTCTATTTTATAATTCAACCTGGCCAATTGTCCAAGGGATAGCAATGGAGCGTATTTCATTTGATAACTCTAATCGGGCGATGAATTGGCGCGCAAGTGTCGCCGCCGCCGGCGGTACACCCGGGCAACCTAACAGTGTGATTCTGCCTGAAAAGCTTGATAAACTTGGCATTAAACCTACGGCAGATGTATTTTCGCCAGACGGTGATGGGATTGATGATGAAATCGGAATCCAATATTTACTACCTTTTCCTTCAGCAAAAGTTACCATAGAGATATATGACCTGGTGGGACGCCTGATTTACCGATTGGCTACGAACCTCGAAACAGCGGCGAGCGGCGTAATTTACTGGGATGGGGCTAGTGATTATAGCCCAAAAGCGCGCGTTGGAATTTATATCGTTCGATGCTTGGCGAATGATATTGCCAGTGCCAAATCTGTGGAGTATATCACGACTTTAGTATTGGCTCGCTAAAATTCTACTTGATTTTTACTCAAAATGACCCTAACATTAAAGCAAAAATGAAATAATGGAGGAAAATATGAGAAGAACACTTAGCCGGATTGTTGTATTGACCCTTTTTGCGGTCGCCACGATTATGGCACAGGAATTCTCAATGGATCAGATTAAAGAACTGGCCGCTACTAACGGGAAGTTATATCTGCAACCGTTAGCCACTGGGTTTGGGACAGCGATGAACTCCGGTCTGTATAACACTGCTGGGACGCACGGCACTTTGGGATTTGATATTCAATTAAAGACTGGAGTGGGTTTAGC
>JAGNGI010000035.1:20606-21822 GCA_018002295.1 Fidelibacterota bacterium | reverse complement strand
TTTTTTCAATTACCGGGACATGTTTTTCTCGGGCGGCGTCAGTCGTATTTTCTACGATAAGTTTCATCGGCTTGCCACAGCAAACCAATTCGCCCGCGCCTTCGTGTAAAACCTCGACTATATTGCCGCAGATTTCACATTTGTAAATTTGAGTTCGCTTCGTCATATTTTTTCTCCTATTTTTTTATTTTGATAAACTCATAGGATTATTGTTACACAAATTTACGATTTTATTTTAAAATGCGACTGAATTTTCTAATGATGATAAATGGAGCGGTTGAATATTTTAGACAGGATTGACTCCGGAAGAGTCCCGCTCGGCGGGACAAAATCTTTTACCTTTTTTTACTGCTCTGCGGTTAACGTATTGTAGAAGAAATCGAAAAGTTATTCCCAGTGGGATAAAGAATATTCAGATTATTGATTAATAGTTGTTCTAAGAATTTAATCAGGATTTATCTAATTCGAGGATATAATCCACTTTTACTCTACACTCTGATTTGACAATTGGCATATAAAAACTAAATTAAAGGTTCGTATAAAAGGTAATAATGGAGAAATATAACTGGCAAAAAATCGTAGAGAAAATCAAGGAGTCGGATAAAATCCTGCTCACGACTCACCATAATCCGGATGGCGACGGGCTGGGTGCAGAAGCGGCGCTTTACCATTGCCTCAAGCATTTGGGTAAGTCGCCATTTATTTTGAATTCATCGCCTTTGCCGCCGGAGTATTCATTTCTGAATGAGGGTGAAATTTTTCATACTTACCCCAACGAGTTAGATCAAGTTGAACTAACTGATTTCGATTTGCTAATGATTCTGGATGCCAGCCATACGGACCGACTCGGGGCGCTCGGTCCGGTTCTGAAATCACTTAATATTCCGACTATTTGCATTGATCATCATCCGTTTAATAACTGCCTACCGGAAAATATTAGCGTCATTGATGATAAAGCCCCGGCAACAGTCGCACTGGTTTTTGAATTATTAAAAATCATAGCGCCGCAAGCAATAGATCAAAAAGTGGCTGAGGCTTTGTACGTCGGCTTAATGACCGATACTGGTTCATTTCGATTTGAAAATACTACTGCTGAAACGATGCTATTAGCGGCTGAACTTTTGCGGTATAACGTTCAACCGGGATTGATTTATCACTATGTTTACGAGAACTATCGTCCGGAAAGGATGAAATTGCTCGGGATGGTATTGCAGAA
>JAGNGI010000035.1:0-20506 GCA_018002295.1 Fidelibacterota bacterium | reverse complement strand
ATTGCCAATCTCGCACCGGTACCGGTGAAAATCTATGCCAACGAAGGTGTCGCGCAGGTTATTTTTTTGGAAAGCGACGAGGCTTGTCGGATTTCGTACGCCGATAAAAAGGGGAAGTATCAAGCCCAGCGAAACATTACCAACGCGAAGATCAAGGAATAATGGCTTTAAAAGTCAATATCTCGGCTACGGTCGGTTTTTGTGCCGGAGTACAAAACGCAGTAAAGAAGGCGCTAACCGCGGCTCAAAAATTTGGTCGGGTGGCGATGCTTGGTGACATTGTTCACAATGAAAAAGTGATTCGTGAATTAACCGATTTGGGTGTCGAAGTAGTACAAAACCTTGACCAGATCGAACCAACCGTACCAGTTTTATTTCGCTCGCACGGTACGCCTCGATCCATCTATGATGAAGCGCATCAACGAGGCTTGAGAATTATTGATGCGACCTGTCCTCTAGTTCGTAAAATTCACAACGAAGTCCAAATGTTAGCCAAAGAAGGGCGTCAGGTGATAATTATCGGAGATAAAAATCACGAAGAAGTCAGCGGCATTGCCAGTCAAATCAACGATCCTATCATCGTTTCGAGTCCGGAGGAGGCCGAACGTTTACCAAAGATGAAAAAAATTGGGGTTGTAGCGCAATCCACTCAGATGATTGAAAATGTATCGGCAATCGTCGCGATTCTGGCGGCTAAAACCGACGACCTGCGCTTTATGAATACTATCTGCCGTCCAACTCGTCAACGTCAGGAACAAATTCGGGAACTCGCTTTAACCAATGACGTTATGCTAGTTGTGGGTTCAAAAAATAGTGCCAACACACGGAGGCTGGCAGAAATTGCCAAAAAGTTGAATACCAATACTCACCACATTGAAAATGCTGAGCAAATCAATCCGGACTGGTTTATTAATAAGACATCGGTTGGCGTGGCGGCTGGAGCCTCGACGCCTGTTGAAGTGGTGGAAGAGGTGGTTAAAAAAATAACCAATTTTGACTGAAATGTCTTAAATTTATAGGTATGAAAAGGAGTAATTATTAAAAATGAATAAAGGTTCTTTTGAAGTAAAAGTTGGCTTAGCTGAAATGCTAAAAGGCGGCGTGATAATGGATGTAACAACGCCCGAGCAAGCCAAGATTGCCGAAGAGGCGGGAGCCGTCGCTGTGATGGCGCTCGAAAGGATTCCAGCCGATATTCGAGCGGCGGGGGGAATTGCCCGTATGTCGAATCCCAAAGTAATTAAAGCGATTCAGGATACAGTCTCAATCCCGGTGATGGCGAAATGTCGCATTGGCCATTTTGCGGAAGCGCAGGTACTGGAAGCGCTGGGGATTGATTTTATTGATGAGAGTGAAGTTTTGACTCCGGCTGACGAAGAAAACCACATTTGGAAGCACGATTTCAAGGTGCCGTTCGTTTGCGGTTGTCGCGATCTAGGTGAAGCATTGCGCCGCATTGGCGAAGGAGCGGCTTTAATTCGCACCAAAGGCGAAGCCGGTAGTGGCAATATCGTCGAGGCGGTGCGCCATATGCGTCGAGTGCAATCCGAAATTCGTAAACTGACGACTTTGTCGGATGATGAATTAATGGCGGAAGCCAAACGTCTGGGCGCTCCCTTTGAATTGGTTAGGCAGATTGCTAAAACCGGAAAATTACCAGTGCCGAATTTTGCGGCGGGAGGAATCGCTACCCCGGCTGATGCTTCTTTAATGATGCAATTGGGAGCGGAGAGTGTTTTCGTTGGTTCGGGAATTTTCAAATCCGAAGACCCAGCCGCCCGGGCTCGAGCTATCGTTTTAGCGACAACTTATTATAATAATCCCGAAAAAATCGCTGAAGTTTCGGCCGGATTGGGAGAAGCTATGCGTGGGCTCGATCTCGCCGAGATTCCGGAAAATGAACGACTCGCAAAACGCGGTTGGTAAAAATAGAAATAGTATATTGAATCTCACTATCTTATGAATAATAAAGCCAAAAAAGTTGGCATATTGGGACTTCAGGGCGCTTTTCAGAAACACCTCAAAATTATCAATTCCCTCGGAGCCGAAGCCATCGTTATTCGCTATAAAGAACAAATCGAAAAATGTGACGGTTTGATAATTCCCGGTGGCGAATCAACCACGATGTCAAGGCTAATTGACGAAATGGATTTGCGCGAAAGTCTTGAGAAATTTCCCGGGATGATTTTTGGTACCTGCGCCGGAGCAATTTTGCTATCAACAAACGGCACGGATCCCTTGGTCAAATCATTAGGACGTAGTTCGGTTAAAGTTAAGCGAAATGCCTACGGACGACAGATAGAATCATTTGTTGAAAATGTTGATCTTACGTTTTCCGACAAACCCTTCAAAGGCATTTTCATTCGCGCTCCGAAACTCGATCATCTCGATTCTTCTGTTGAAATTCTTGGCCATTTAAATGGCGATGTGGTTCTCGCCCGGTCAGGCAATAATCTCATGGCAACTTTTCATCCGGAATTGACTGACGATTTTCGTATTCATCAATATTTTCTCAATCACTTACAATGATGGCAGAACAAGAAGCGAAAAAATATCCCTTACTGGAGAATATCAATTCCCCGGCTGATTTGCGAAAATTATCAGTTGACGAGCTGGTTAGTTTAAGTACGGAACTACGAGAATATATTATAGAAACCGTTACCAATACCGGTGGCCATCTGGCATCGAGTTTGGGGACTGTGGATTTGACGATTGCTCTGCATTATGTTTTCAATACGCCGACTGACAAATTAATCTGGGATGTCGGTCACCAGGCGTATGGCCATAAAATATTGACCGGTCGTAGAGAAGGCATTAAGACTATTCGCCAATATGGTGGTATTAGCGGATTTTGTAAAATGTCCGAAAGCGAATATGATTGTTTCGGTGCTGGACACGCTAGCACCTCGATTTCCGCGGCGGTTGGGATGGCAGTTGCTCGCGATTTGAATCACGATAACTATCGAATTGCGGCTATAATAGGAGATGGAGCATTTACCGGTGGATTGGCTTATGAAGGTCTGAATAACGCTTATAATATTAACGGCCAATTCTTAGTAATTCTGAATGATAATGAGATGTCGATTTCACGTAATGTCGGGGCAATGTCTAATTATTTTACGCGCATTGTAACCAGTCCTAGTTACCTGAATTTTAAAAACCAAGTCTGGAATTCACTGGCGCTATTACCCCGCGGCACCAATTTTTTTCGGAAGGCAGGGCGGAAATTATTGGAGTCATTCAAAAATTTTCTTGCGCCCGGGATAATCTTTGAGGAATTCGGATTTCGCTATTACGGGCCGGTTGACGGTCATAATATTCAGCAACTCGTTAATACTTTGAATAATATCAAAGACTTGAAATACCCTGTCATTCTACACATTATTACTCAAAAAGGGAAGGGGCTGGCCAGCGCTGAAATTGATCCGATTAAATATCACGGAATTGGTCCGCGGAAAGATGTCAATGCTTGTGTCTCAACACCAACCGCTCCGCCTTTTTTAAATGCTTTCAGTAAAATCACCTGTGAAATTGGTGAAAAATATCCCAAGTCTATCTTTATCACTGCCGCAATGGCGGAAGGCACAGGATTAGTCGAATTTGCACGACGCTTTCCAATGCGTTACTTCGATGTCGGGATTGCGGAAGGGCATGCAGTAACCTTTGCCGCCGGTTTAGCGGCTTGTGGATTCCGACCGGTAGTGGCAATCTATTCTACCTTTTTACAACGCGCTTACGACAATATTATCCATGATGTGGCTTTGCAAAATTTACCGGTAGTATTTGTCCTGGATCGAGGAGGAATCGTCGGCGAAGACGGTCCAACCCATCATGGCGCATTTGACTTGAGCTATTTATGCACAGTGCCCAATATGATCGTAGCCGCACCACGGAATGGCACTGAATTGCGCAATTTAATGTTCACCGCACTCGAGCAGAACGATGCGCCATTTGCCATTCGTTATCCGAAAGATTCTTATGTTGAATTTGATGATCAGACGCCAGCTATACCCTACGAAATTGGAAAGTGGGAGATAATTCAAAATGGTCAAGACGTCGCCATCTTGTCGGTCGGCGTAATGACCAATAACGCGATAGAGGCGGCCTGCCTACTTAAACCAAAAAATATATTTCCGACTATTGTCCACGCTCGTTTTGTGAAACCACTTGATACTCAAATGTTGTCGGAGATTGCCAGTAAGCATCGCATTATTATCACGATTGAAGAGAACAGCATTGTCGGTGGATTCGGGGAACAGGTTGCCAGATTCTTTGCTGAGCAAAACTTGCCGCAAAAGATCAACATTCTAGCCATTCCCGATCGTTTTATTGAACAAGGAGCGCGTGAAATTTTGCTGAGAAACCTAGCCCTGGACGCCGTTGGAATAGCGAATAAAATTGAGCAAATTTATCATAAACTTGAATAGTTATATAACATTGTAAAAAACGAAGAGGTAAGTTGTTTATTTACATAGGATCGTTTAAGTGAGACTTATGTCACATAATTCTATTGTTAATTGCTATAAAATCAACTAGGAATTTTGAATTTTAATGAGGATAATCATGCAAAAGTTTAAAATCATCATCATCGCCGGAGTGGCGGTTCTATTTTCATTTTGCGATCTTAAAATCCCCAGTGAATCGGATTATCCCACCTGGTCGGTAAATCTGAACGTCCCGCTATTAAATGAGACTGTTACCGTCAATGATTTATTAGAAGATTCGCTGATAGTCAAGCTTCCTTATGGTACCGCTGGCGATTCAATTTTTGCCTATGAAGATCAAATCCCAATTGAAGAAGTTCGGGTCGGTAATAAATTAAATATTGATGATATAACTCAATCCATTCAGCAAGGTGTAGATGAAGTCAATATTGCCGCAAGTGATAAAAAATACTCTTCGGGTTTTGATGAAGTCGGAGTTGAGCCGGTTTCTGAACAGAATAGCAACCTAATCGGTGACATTCATCTGGCTGATACCGATGTCGAAAGCACGGCTCCGATTTTATTTTCGGAAATAGTGGATATGACCGGCATAGCGGACGGAGCCAGCAAGACCATCGCCATAAGTACACCTTTTCCGACGATAAATCGACAAATTGTTTTTAATAATTTTAATAATGCTAATTTTATTGGAGGATTCCTCGAAATTAATATCCGCAATAATCTGGTAGTTGAACTTGGTGCACCGGTTTATGTCCGCTTACTGGATGGTTCTGGAAATCCAATTGTCGGAACGGACGGAGATTCGGCTAAAGCCATCTGGACTGAGGGTTTGGCATACGGGCAATCCAGTAAAAAAACAATAAATCTAACCAATAAAACTTTGCCCGGGACAATCATCGTGGAGGTTTCTGGAGTCATTTGTGGCTCAGGTTCGCAAATAGTCACTAAAAACTCTGCGACTTTGAATTCTTCATTCGTGGTGGAAGTTCAAGCTAAGGACATATCTGTATCATCGGCGGAGGCGATTGTTCCAGAACAGACCATTGACACTACTGGCACGATTGAATTTGCGGAAGACGAGCCCAATAAAGTTGAAACAGCGGTAATTAAAGATGGTCACCTGAAAATATCTATTCAGAATGATTTGCCGGTCAGCGCTAATCTCGAACTCACCATCCCCTCTTTAAAAACTGTTTCTGGTGGCAGTGACTTTTATCAAGTTATTCCAATGCCGGCTGGCCAGATTGTAATTCAGGAATATTTGCTAACTGACCATAAGTTAGAAATGGATATTGACGAGCAAGAAGTCAACTATTCTTATATAGTTCGAACCATTTCAACCGATCCCGAAATGGTTGATATTTCTTCATCTGGTCAAGTCAATGTCAACATAGATATGTATGGAGAAAATTCAGAATCTGATGTAACTTTTTCGGAGATCAAAGGCATTGTAGAGCCGCAAAACATCAAAGATAGCGGTGAAATCAATACCGCTTCCGATGCCCGAATCAGTACGGCGCAAATTGCCTCCGGCGGAATGACCTTTTCAATCGAAAACGGCATTAACATTGGTACAACTGGAATTCCACACCTTGTTCTTACATTTCCAGAGATATTAACTACTGCGGGAACACCAGTAACAATCGAATCAGATATTCCAGGCGGACAGACTACGATTAATTATGACTTAAGTAATTGTCTAATCCAACCATTGTCCGAATCTGTAACCGCTGACAGTGTTCGGCAGTATATCACCTATAAAAGTCTGGTTACGACTTCCTCAGGAGAAATAGCCGAATATAGTTTAATTGATTCAATCAAATTTGATATTAACACATCTGAAATGACTTTTTCGATTGTTACCGGATATTTTGACCAGGAAGCGATCGTTGCTAATGAGGTGCTCGAGCTGGAAGATAAGACTAAATTAGAGACAGCCCAGATCTCGAATGGTAATCTCATCTTGACTTTTGTTAATAACATCGGAGTGTTTGCCGATGTTCATTTTATAGTTAACGAAATCGTGCATCGCACAGATGGTACGCCACTAGAACGTATTATTCACCTGCCAAACAGTTCCAAGCCGGTGATTGAGACCATTCCGCTGGATGAATATAATATTCAATTGCCGTTTACGGATTTGACCACCAACCAAGAAATCCACTACACCTCGCGAGTCAGTATTCCTTCCGATCGAGAAATGACAATCACTTTTGGGCAGGAAATTAATGTTGACGTTCTACTGACTGAGGTAGAATTTGCTAGTGTCAGCGGGTATATTGATACGGTTCAAGTGGATATTGAACCCTCCGAAAATGAAGTTAATGCATTACCGGAAGAATTCGACGGAATCAACTTAAAGAATGTCGAAATGGCAATAGAGTTCAATACCGATATTGGTGTGCCGGTCGAACTCAATTTATTTATTTCGTCCTTTAATGATGAAGGTGAATCAGTTCGTCGGGAAATCCATCAAGTCATTACCGAGAATCCCCGGGTTGTTATTCCCGATGCAGAAGAATTAATCAACATCAAACCGAAGAAAATCGTTACATCCGGTTATGCCCTGGTCTACGGTACTGGTCAAGTTGATACAGCCCAATATGTTAGCGGCAATATATCCATTTCTGTACCGTTTGAAATGGAAATAACTGAAGATGCCAAGATGGAATTTGATCCGGAATTGGTGGAAGAAGACATTCCAGAAGAAATTGAAAGCGCCATTCTTTATGCCGAAGTAGAGAATGGATTCGAGATTGGCGGTAAACTGATCTTATTAGCCGCTCAGGATACACTATTATTCGATGTTGCTCCACCTTATGGTCCGGATACTCTGGCAGTCATTAATGTTCACCCCGATTCATCATTTCGAGAAGTTGTAGAATTAGGTGAAAAGCAAATAGCTTTGTTTCAGGACTCAGTTTACGTCAAAACCCAATTCAATCTGGTCGGACGAACTGACGAAATGGGCAATCCGATTCCTTCCCGTTTTATGAAGGGCGATGAATTAAAGATATTGCTTTACGGAACGATTAATGGTTTGATTGATTTTGCTGATCGGAAAGAGGAGGATTAGTCTAATGAAAAAGATAAAATATATCGTTGTTGGGGCTTTATTAGTTATAGTTTCACAAGGTTATAGCCAGCTCTATATGAATCCGCGCAGTATCAGTTTTGCCGATGCTTACGCCACACAAGCGCGGGGTGGTGACGTGATCGGCTGGAATCCGGCTAATCTCGGATTGAACGATAATCCGAAATTTCAATTCAATTTTGGAATTATCCCAATCGTGCCATTTCCGGCTTTGCAGATTAGCAATAATACTATTTCAACACATTTATTGAATAATCATATTTTTACCGGTGGATATTTGGATGACGATGATAAGGAGGAACTGCTAAGTCATTTTCCGGATGGTGGTTTGAATTTTAATCCCTTGGTGCAGATGCGTTTCCTCAATTTTTCGGTAAATAGTTGGGCATTTACGCTGGGCGCCGAAGTAACCGGCAAAGTTGTCGCACCCAAGTCGCTTTTCCGTCTTGCGTTATTTGGTAATGAATTCGAAGAGCCTATTGATTTAAGCGATACTGATCTGGATTTACAATCGGTAGTTACTCTCGGAATAGCTCACGGATGGCAGATTGATAATGTGCCTTATCTCAGTAATTATGTTGATAAATTTTCCGTCGGTATTGCCGTTAAACTTTTAGCTGGAGCGGGTTATTCCGGATTCGACGATCTAACCGCGAATGTTACGACTTATAAAGACCGAGTTATCCTGGAAGGCGATCTCAAAGGCGAATATGGCTTGGGCGGTGCCGGTTTGGCGATTGATATAGGAGCGGCATCTGTTATTAATGAAAAAATGACTGCCAATCTTGCCTTGAACAATGTAGTCGGTTTTTTAAATTGGGGAATAGGAGAAGCCGGGAAAGCCGAATATTCTTTTTATGCCGATATTCCTAGTTCGGATTTTGGCGATATAGATTCAATAATGGATGAATCTTTAAGAAAAGACACTACCTACACAGTTTCCGGTATTAGGACAAATTACCCGGCTTATATGATAATGGGATTTGAATATAGAGTATTGCAAAATCTGCGGCTGTTTGTCAATTATCGCCAGTCTTTCAGCAATGATATGGCATCCACAACAACTCCGGCTTTTTCTTTCGCGGCTGAATTTTTACCGGCAGATTGGTTACCCATAAGGTTTGGAGTTGGATTCGGAGGCAATGATAAACTCAAATGGGGCGTCGGTAGTGGAATGACTTTTAAGCACTATCGTTTGGAATGGGGTTTTGCGCAGACGGGCGGATTCTTCAATCAAGGAACGGGTATCGCCTTCTCTTTGGATCAATCCTTAATTTTTTAAAATATGCTTCTAACCCTAATTTCCTGGAATGTCAATGGAATTCGGGCAATACATAAAAAAGGTTTTTTAGATTGGGTCAAAGCTACTCAGCCGGATATTTTAGGGATTCAAGAAACAAAAGCTGAAGAATCGCAATTACCGCCGGATTTAGCCCAAATCAGTGGCTATCGTTCTTATTTTTCGTCGGCAATTAGAAAAGGTTACAGCGGAGTCGCTTTGTATTCTCGATTAGAACCGGTTTCCATTACGCAAAAGTTTGGAATCGAGAAATTCGATACGGAGGGGCGTCTCCTAATTGCCGATTATGATCAATTTGTTTTATTTAATGTTTATTTTCCTAATGGGCAAATGTCGGAGGAGCGACTGCGTTTTAAACTCGAATTCTATGACGCTTTTCTCGATTATGTTGATCGGGTAAACGTCAGCGGTCGGAATATCATCATAGGTGGCGATGTCAACACGGCTCATACCGAAATAGACCTAGCTCATCCTGCGGCGAATTCCAATATTTCCGGTTTTTTGCCTGAAGAAAGAGCTTGGCTCGATAAATTTCTCAGCCACGGTTATTATGATACTTTTCGATTATTTAATAATGAACCGGGTAATTATACCTGGTGGAGTCCTTTCACCAACGCTAGAGAGCGTAATGTTGGATGGCGCCTCGACTATTTTTTCGTAAACAAACGATTCGTTGCGAATGTTCGTGCCGCCGAAATTTTAGCCGATATAGCGGGCTCAGATCATTGTCCGGTTTCGCTCCAGATTGAGATTTGAGATAGCTTTTTACCATTCTGGTAACAAGCGTTATAAAAATTAATTAAGAGAGTTTTAAAATTTAGTCTCGGATTTTATAGCCTTTATTAATTATATTTGAAACGGTTTATTTACAAAATGATGTTTATATGTTTTCGATAAAATTTAACGTTTAAAAAGGGGGATAAAATGCGTTTTAAAACAATCACATCGTCATTAATTGTCTGCGTTGCAATTACGACGGTTTTAACGGCTCAGAATTTGATAGGGCCAAATTGGAAATTTCAACCCGGCGATGATTTAGCCTGGGCTAATCCGCAATATGATGACGCTTCCTGGAACTCCATTACCGCTGGTAGAACCTGGGAAGTGCAAGGCTATGAAAATTTAGATGGATTTGCCTGGTATAGATACAGTGTAATTATTCCATCAACGCTGAAGGAGAAAGCCGTTAAACATGGCGGATTTATTCTGCGTCTGGGGCGTATTGACGATTCCGATGCTACCTATTTCAATGGTGAATTAATCGGGCAGATGGGTGGTTTCCCACCAAATTATATCGGTGCTTATGGTCTGGATCGCGAATATATTATCCCGGTCGAACTGGTTCGCTGGGATCAGCCGAATGTCATTGCAATTCGAGTTTATGACGCCGGTGGCGGTGGTGGATTGTACTACTCAGCCGCTGAGCTGAATGTGATTGGTCTTTCCGATCAGCTAAAAATCGAAATTGCCCTTCCTCAGAAGGATCACGTCATTAAGAATTGCTCCGAAATTGTACTTCCGGTTATTATGCGTAATGAAAGTAATGAGTCAATTGAAGGTATTCTCAGGCTGGCGATCAATAGTGATTTCGGGGATAAAATCTATGATAAAGAATTAAAGATTACGATGAAAAATAATTCTGCTAAAAAATATTCCTACAACTTAAAGAAACTGCAACCCGGCTTTTACCTCGGGGCGGTTAGTTTCGAAAGTTTAGGCTGGAATAAATTGCATAAATTTGCGATAGCAGTTGATCCGGAGAAGGTGATTTCGCCCGTTGATGCTCAGCCGGATTTTGATGCTTTTTGGGAGCAAGCCAAAGCCGAACTGGCTACGGTTGACCCACAGTTTAAGATGATTCGCCAGGATGAATTATGCACCGCTGAGCGCGATTATTACCTGGTTGAAATGCGTTCGCTGGGAAATATTTTAATTCGCGGCTGGTACTCGGTACCAAAGCAACCCGGAAAATATCCGACTTTTCTGCAAGTTCAAGGTTATGGCACGAATATGCAACCGACCAACCTGATAACGGAAGATGGTTTTATCAGTTTCGGTTTGAATATTCGTGGGCATGGCAATAGTCGGGATGAGATCGATCCCGGATTTCCTGGCTATTTGCAATATCATCTGGAGAATAAATATGAATATATTTACCGCGGCGCTTATATGGATTGTGTACGGGCGGTAGATTTTCTGTGTTCGCGACCAGAGGTTGATACGAGCCGAATTATCGTTGACGGACAAAGCCAGGGCGGCGCTCTTTCCTTTGCGACCGCCGCCTTAGATGATCGTATTCGCCTTTGCGTACCGGGTGTGCCGTTTTTATCAGATTTTCCCGACTATTTTAAAGTTGCCATTTGGCCCGGTAACGAGTTCAAAGACTATGTTAACAATCATCCCGAAACAACTTGGGAAGAAGTTTTCCGAACATTGAGTTACTTTGATATTAAAAACTTAGCGCCGAAAGTTAAGGCACCGGTTTTTATGCTAGTGGGTCTGATGGATGAAACCTGCCCGCCGCATATTAACTTCGCGGCTTATAATAATTTACAATGCCCAAAAGAATACATCATTTATCCCTATTCCGGACACGGTTTGCCGGCAGAAAATTACCAGGCGCGGATGAATTGGGTTCGCCAGCAACTGAATCGGAAATAATCAATAAATAGCACTATCGTTGTCAATATAAAGGTAATTTTCCGATTGTTTATAAATAGGGATGATTGATGGATGAAAAACTCAATCGCTAAAAGGAATTTTTAAAAATGAATTCAGTTCAGAGATATAATCGTCATAAGTGTAAAATTATTACAGTGTTTTGGTTAATAGTTATATTACCAGTTCTTATCCAATGTGAGCAGAATAATAAATCCGAGCAAATCGGTGGTTCCGAATTAACCTTCGTAGAAGAACATGGAAACCTTACTGTCAGCGGTAACCGCATTATTGATCAAAATGGTGATCCGATAGTGTTGCGCGGAATGAGTCTTTTCTGGAGCCAATGGATGGGAAAATACTACAATTACAATTGTATTAAATGGCTTCGAGATGACTGGAAATGCACCGTTGTCCGGGCGGCAATGGGTATCGAATCGGGTGGTTATTTGAACAATCCCGCAAGCGAAAAGGCAAAAATCGTGACCGTCATCGAGGCTTGTATTGATTTAGGAATTTATGTCATTGTGGATTGGCATGATCATAATGCTCATGAACATCAGGCGCAGGCGATTGCTTTCTTTCAGGAAATTGCTACTGATTACGGCGCCTATCCCAACGTAATTTATGAAGTATTTAACGAACCTGAACAGGACAATTGGAAGACCGTACTAAAGCCTTATTTGAACGCCGTAGTTGATTCAATAAGGGCGATTGATCCCGACAATTTAATCGTGGTCGGAACACCAAGCTGGTCGCAGGATGTAGATATTGCCTCGCAGAATCCGCTCGCGCAGAACAATATCGCCTATGCTTTGCATTTTTATGCGGCTTATCCGTATCATAAACAAACCTTACGCAATAAGGCATCAACTGCATTAAATAATGGGATCGCGCTTTTTGTGACGGAATTTGGTACTGTTCTGAATACCGGCGATGGTCCGATTGATACCGCCGAAACCCGCCTCTGGATGAATTTTATGGAGAGTAATCAAATCAGCTGGTGCAATTGGTCAATTGCCGATAAAAATGAAACCTCAGCCGCCTTAAAACCAGGCGCCTCGGCTAACGGCGGCTGGTCGGCATCCGAAATTTCCGAATCAGGATTGTTAATTAGGGATTATATCATCAGAGGTAATACCAAACAACCCAATCTGGTTAGAAAAACACGACTTATTCCAGCCGGATTTGCCTTAGCTCAAAATTATCCAAATCCCTTTAATTCTTCTACCCAGATAAGCTTCGAATTACCAGTTAGCGCCGGGGTTAATCTCGGTGTTTACGATTTACGCGGTAATTTGATCTACACTTTGGTAAATAAAGTGTTTCCCGCCGGACGCTACCAAACCACCTGGGAAACGAACGGTGCGATTGACGAAATTGCCGGTGGGGTATATATATTACGATTTTTAGCCGATTCCGAAATTGGAACGACTCAAATTTCCCGAAAATTATCACTTATAAAATGAGACTAAGAGAATAAATTGAACCAAATTAATTACAGGAGTTATAATGCGCAAAACCTACCTATGTGGTTTTTTATTTTTTCTAATTTTACTAAACCTGTTCGCCACCAATAATCATTTATTCAGTCAGGAATTCAATCGAGATATGGAAACGTTTCAGCCTTTAGCCTATGCAGAAGCAGATAAATTAGCCGAATCGATCTTGGCTCAAATGACCTTAGATGAGAAAATTGCTTTGATTGGCGGCGATAAATACTTCTTTATTCGAGCGATACCACGTTTGAATCTTTCGGAAATTTATATGTCGGATGCGACTCAGGGCATCCACATTCGTCAGAGCTTTAATGAAATTGACCTCTCGGATTACCAGCCGGAAAAATCAACAGCCTTTCCTTGTCCGATTTCATTATCCGCCACCTGGAATCGTGAATTGGCTTATCAATACGCTCGAGCAATCGGTGAAGAATGTAAAGCCGCCAATATTGGCATTTTACTTGGACCAGGGATGAATATTTATCGCCAATCCCAATGCGGTCGCAATTTCGAGTATTTTGGCGAAGATCCCTACTTAGCGGCGCGGATGATAGAGAATTATGTTCAGGGAGTTCAGAGTACTGGAACCGTAGCCACCCTAAAACATTTCTTAGCCAATAATACCGAATACTATCGGAAGAAAAGCAACTCGGTAGTTGATGAACGAACTTTGCATGAAATTTATATGCCCGCTTTCAAAGCCGGAATCGAAGCCGGTGCAAAGGCGGTTATGACTTCTTATAATTTGTTAAATGGTGAATGGTGTGGAGAAAGCGCTTATGTCATCAATTATCTACTAAAAAATCAGCTCGGATTTCAATGGCTGGTAATGACCGATTGGTGGTCAGTTTATAACGGTGAGAAACTGGCTAAATCCGGTCAGAATCTGGAGATGCCGTTCACAATTGCGCTGGAAAATGTACATCAGCTTCTTGAGGATAATAAAGTGCAAGTAAGCGACATAGATCGAATGGCGCAAAGTATCTTGCGCACCTGTTTTGCTATGAAATTATATGGTCGGTCGCGAACTGCGGTGGAAGACGATTTCTATGAAGCCCATGAAAAAGTTGCCTTGCAAACCGCCCGAGAAGGAATAGTGTTACTAAAAAATGAAGGTAACATTTTGCCGGTAAAAGAACAGGTAAAAAATATCTTAGTTACCGGCGATTATGTCAAAAAATTAGCCGTTGGTGGTGGTTCAGCGTATGTTGAGGGATACAATAACCGTCAAATGATTTCTGAACTGCAGAAAGTTTTTGGTGATCGGATAAAATATGTCAAAAATCCAACCGTAAAACAGATCAAATCCGCCCAATTGGTGCTGTGCAATGTGGGAACTAGTGATAACGAAGGCTGGGATCGCCCGTTTGAATTGCCGGAAGATCAAGAGCAGAAAGTTCTTAAATGTGTCAATAATAATCCGAACACGGTCGTTATTGTGACTTCGGGAAGTGGGATACGTATGACTGGCTGGAATGAGAAAGCCAGAGCAATAATCTATGCCTGGTATCCCGGGCAGATTGGGAATCAAGCCTTGGCCGAAATTTTAATCGGCAAGGTTAATCCTTCGGGAAAATTGCCAATTACCATTGAAAAGGAGTTCAAAGATTCACCGGGTTACGGTTATATTCCGGAAGGCGAATCGCTTTATTTCGATTGGAATGGGGAAGGCGAGAGAGCGCATCCGGTATATGATGTGCGATATAAAGAGGGAATATTTATCGGCTACCGGTGGTATGAATCTCAGAAAATCGAACCGCTTTATCCCTTTGGACACGGACTGTCGTTTACATCGTTTTCTTATAGTGATTTGCAAGTGACACCGGGGAAATTTTCCGAGGTTGATACCGTTTCAGTTACCTTTTCGGTTAAAAATGTGGGTAAGTGCCAAGGCGCCGAAATTGTCCAACTATATGTTAGTGATCTTGAATCATCTTTACCTCGCCCGCCGAAGGAATTGAAAGGTCTTCAGAAAATAGTGTTAGAGCCGGGTGAAATTAAAGCTGTAACCTTGAAATTAAGCCAAAAGGATTTTGCCTTCTGGAGTCCCGCAATTAAAAATTGGACGACTGAAAAGGGAAAATTTGTTATATTGATAGGTTCTTCGTCACAAGATATTAGACTTTCCAAAGAGATCGAACTATTATAAATTCTAAAAGTATAAACGTTTCGATTATTGGGATATTACGTGTATTAAGATTAAGGATATTTTAGGAGATAAATTTTGAAATTCGGTCATTTTAACGATCAAGACAGGGAATATATTATCACGACGCCGGAAACCCCTTATCCCTGGATCAATTATCTCGGCAGTCAGGATTTTTTTTCCATCATTTCGCATACCGGCGGTGGCTATAGTTTTCATCGCGACGCTCGCCTCCGGCGCATAACGCGCTACCGTTATAATAATTCCACTTTGGATGACAACGGTAAATTCTTTTACATCAACGATAATGGCGATGTTTGGAATCCCGGCTGGAAACCGGTTAAGAAAGCGCTCGATTTTTATGAATGTCGCCATGGATTAGGTTATACCCGCATTTCCGGTCAGCGCAATGATATTTTAGCTGAAGTTCTGGCTTTTGTGCCTATGAATTTCGACGGTGAGGTTCAGCAAGTTACCTTGAAAAATACCGGTAATTCCGTCAAGGAAATCAAACTTTTTTCCTATGTAGAATTTTGCTTGTGGAATGCCTGGGAAGATATGACTAATTTTCAGCGCACCTTCTCGATCGGTAGAGCGGAAGCGATCGGTAGCACAATTTTGCATTTTACCGATTATAAAGATCGTCGCAATCATTTTGCATTTTATTCGGTCAACGCCCCGATTGATGGTTTTGACTGTGACAAAGAATCCTTTATGGGATTGCATAATGGGCCACACGAGCCGGTAGCCGTGTTCGAGGGCAAAAATCGCAATTCGGTGGCTTTTGGCTGGTCGCCGGTAGCCGTCCATCAAATTGAGGTTAAGCTCAATCCTGGCGAATCGAAAAGTTTCAATTTTATCCTCGGATATGTAGAATACCCCGAAACTGAAAAGTTTACTGCCGACGGCAAAATCAATTTGACCAAAGTGCGTCAGATGCAATCTCGCTTCGAATCGCCGGAAAGTGTGACAAAGGCTATGAACGATTTACGCAAATTCTGGGATGGTTTATTATCGGTTTTTCAAGTCCAAACCGGCGAGGAAAAGATTGACCGGATTGTCAATATCTGGAATCAATATCAATGTATGGTTACGTTCAATATGTCGCGTAGCGCATCTTATTTCGAGTCCGGAATTGGACGAGGAATGGGATTTCGTGATTCCAGTCAGGACTTGCTCGGCTTCGTTCATCAGATTCCGGAGCGAGCACGGGAACGTTTGCTCGATATTGCGGCAACTCAGTTACCGAACGGCGGTGCTTATCATCAATATCAGCCATTAAGCAAGCGAGGCAATTATGAAGTGGGCGACAATTTTAATGACGACCCGCTCTGGCTAATCTGTGGAGTTGTGGCTTATTTGAGAGAAACCGGCGATTTTGCGATATTGGACGAATCGGTACCATTCGATAATGATCCGAATAATCAAGCCAGCCTGTTCGAACATCTCAAGCGTTCTTTTTATCATGTGGTAAATAATCTTGGACCTCATAAACTTCCGCTAATCGGGCGCGCCGACTGGAACGATTGCCTTAATCTGAATATTTTTAACACTGATCCGGATCAATCTTTTCAAACCGGTCCATTAAAAACCGACGGTAAAACTGCTGAATCTATTATGATTGCCGGGGCATTTGTTCTATATGGTCAGGAGTTCGTTGAACTTTGTGAATTTCTGGGAAAAATGGATGAAGCCACTGAAGCCCGCCAGCATATTGATGAAATGAAAAAAAGCATTGACCGGTTCGGCTGGGATGGTGAATGGTTTTTGCGCGCTTATGATGCTTTTGGAAGGAAAGTCGGCAGTCAGGAAAATGAGGAAGGCAAAATTTTCATCGAATCGCAGGGATTCTGTTGTATGGCAGAGATCGGCAAGGAAGACGGCCGGATGCAGAAAGCGCTTGATTCCGTAAAAAAATACCTCGATTGTGAATTTGGAATTGTTTTGCAAAATCCAGCTTACACGAAATATTACATCGAATTAGGTGAGATTTCGACTTACATTCCCGGCTATAAAGAAAACGCCGGAATATTTTGCCATAACAATCCCTGGATTATGATCGCCGAAACTATGTTGGGTCGCGGCGAGCAGGCGTTTGAATATTGGCGTAAAATCTGTCCGTCGTTTCTCGAGGATATCAGCGATTTACATCGCACTGAGCCGTATGTCTATGCTCAGATGATTGCCGGTAAGGATGCCTATAAACCGGGGGAAGCTAAGAATTCCTGGCTGACCGGCACGGCGGCTTGGAATTTTCTGGCGGTCTCGCAATATATTCTGGGAATTCGACCACAGTTTGACGGTTTGCTGATTGATCCCTGCATACCATCCGACTGGAAAAGCTACACAGTGCGCCGTCTATTCCGGGGGAAAAATTTAAATATTGAAGTAAGAAATCCTGCCGGAGTGCAGAAAGGTGTGCGGCGGATAACTTTAAACCGTGAAGCATTGAGTAATAATCTAATTCCTTGTTCTAAGCTGAAAAATACCAATGAAGTAATCGTAGATATGGGTTAAAAATTTAAAGATAAAACTGTCTGTTTAGGGGGATAATAGACTCTTTATAATGGAGTGAAATTAAGATATTACGGATTAAAATTTTAAAAAAAGGAGAGGACAATGGCTAAGTATCTTACCTTACGGGAAAAAATCGCATATGGTTTTGGTGATTTGGCGTCGGTGCTTTACTGGCAGACTTTTATGCTATATTTCACTTATTTTTACACGGATGTTTTCTT
This sequence comes from Fidelibacterota bacterium, assembly GCA_018002295.1. GTDB lineage: Bacteria > Fidelibacterota > UBA2242 > UBA2242 > UBA2242 > JAGNGI01. Next base: position 2,626 of record JAGNGI010000035.1, on the reverse strand, counting down.
GATTCCAGCCGGAGTAGCGGCTACGATGTTTCTTGTCAGTCGGGTCTGGGATGCCGTTAACGATCCGTTGATGGGAATTATAGCTGATCGTACCAACACCCGCTGGGGGAAATTCAGACCGTATTTATTGTGGTTTTGTGTACCGCTTGCGGTGGCTGGTGTTCTGACATTCAGCGTGCCTAACTTTGGGATGACGGGTAAAATCGTTTATGCTTATGTGACTTTTATCCTGATTATGATGCTTTATACGGCGATCAATATTCCATATACAGCATTGCTGGGAGTAATTTCGCCAGATTCGGACGAACGCACATCCGTATCATCGATCAAATTTTTGTTTGCGTTTACGGCTGGGGTTATTGTGTCAGCGACGCTTCTGCCGATGGTGAAAGCACTTGGTAAAGGCAACGAAGCGCGCGGTTGGCAGTTATCATTTGTGATTTATGGAATTGCGGCTATTATCTTTTTCCTGATTGCTTTCAAAGGCACGCGCGAGCGTGTTCATCCGCCAAAGTCACAAAAATCCTCAATAAAAAAGGATTTATATGAATTAGTAACAAATTCGCCCTGGTTGATATTGCTTTTTACGACTATAACATTTATTCTATTCGTTGCCATTAGAAGCAGTGTGACAGTTCATTATTTTAAATATATCGTCGGAACACGTGAGGTTTCTTTGCCGTTTTTTAAAAATAAAACCTGGGATTTCGAAACACTTACTTCGGTTTTTAATACTGTTGGTCAGATTTCGTCATTTATTGGGGTTTTGTTAGTTAGCTGGTTTGCCAAAAAAGTGGGGAAAAAGCCGGCTTTTATGATCATTTTCGTTATTGCGATTTTCAGCACCAGTATCTATTATTTTTTATCGCCAGAGCAAATCGGTTTGATTTTCTTATTCCAGATTATCGGTTCATTAACCGGTGGGCCGTTGAGTGTTTTGATCTGGGCGATGTATGCCGACTCAGCCGATTATGCTGAGTGGAAAAATGGCAGGCGGGCAACCGGATTGGTGTTTTCTGCCTCGACGATGTCGCAGAAATTCGGCTGGGCGTTTGGGGCTTTTGTCGCTCTTAATTTAATGTCGCGGTTGGGATTTATGCCAAATCAGGCTCAGACGCCGCAAAGTTTGCGAGGGTTACTTTTGCTCTTTAGTCTGATTCCGGCGGCATTTGGTATTTTGGCATTGATAATTGTTTCATTTTATCCTTTGAACAATCAGCGTATGGCTGTTATCGGAGCAGATTTGAAAGAGCGTCGGGCGCAAAGTGGAGAAACAATAGCCCCAGCTTAAAGCATTATAAAAGGAAAGGAATTTCACAATGAAATATCAAATTGTTGGTGAGTCGATTCCCAATTTGCCCTGGGAAGAGAGGCCACAAGGTTGTTCGGATATAGTCTGGCGATTTAGTAAGAATCCGCTAATCGGGTGGAATCCCATTCCGAAAGCTGCCCGCATTTTTAATAGTGCAGTTATTTCATATAAAAGTGAGTTTGTGGGTGTTTTTCGAGCCGATCAGAAAAATGGGCGAGCGACACTTTTTTCCGGTAAGAGTCACGACGGATTAAGATGGGAAATCGGGCCGGATCCGATTAACTGGGTGGATGAGCAAGGTAATCCCAAGCCTCTCAGTTATGGTTATGATCCCCGCTTAGTGAAAATTGACGATATATATTACATCGTCTGGTGTGATGATCTGCACGGGGCTTCGATCGGTTTAGGTAAAACGCAGGATTTTAAAACATTCACCAGGATGCCGAATCCGCTGATGCCTTTTAATCGTAACGGGGTGCTTTTTCCTCGCAAAGTGAATGGGAAATATCTACTTCTCAGCCGCCCTAGTGACAGTGGACATACACCATTCGGTGATATTTTCCTGAGCGAAAGTCCCGACCTGATTTACTGGGGTAATCACAAATTCGTGATGGGCAAAGGCGGGATGGGTTGGTGGCAGGGAACGAAAATTGGTGCCGGTCCAATTCCAATCGAAACTTCGGAAGGCTGGCTTCTTTTTTATCATGGAGTATCAACGACTTGTAACGGTTTTGTTTATAGTTTTGGGGCTGTGATTCTGGATATTGATGAACCTAGTAAAGTTTTATATCGGACACGAGACTATTTGTTGACGCCCGAAAAACCATACGAAACCACCGGTTTCGTGCCGAACGTTGTCTTCCCGTGTGCCAATTTGTGCGACGCTGACACCGGTCGGGTTGCGATTTACTACGGTGCGGCGGATACTTATACGGCTCTGGCATTTACTCAAACTGATGAATTGATTGATTATATCAAGAATAATTCGGAAGTATGATAGAGCGCTGAATTTGTCAGGAATATTCTTTTACCAAAGGAACGAAATTGGCACAAGAAATAACGGCAAATAATTCAACTACGCAGGTACGCGACCGCCTTCCGGTTTTAACCAAAATTTGTTATGGTTTAGGAACTGGATTAGATATGTGGGGATTTTGGCTCTATCCCGGCGTCGCGTTCGCGGTTTTCAATATGTATTTAGGCGTTAATCCAATGTTGGTTGGATTGGCTCTGACGCTAATTCGAATATACGATGCCTTTACTGATCCAATTGCGGGCTGGATATCGGATAACTTTCGCTCAAAATATGGCCGC
>JAGNGI010000104.1 GCA_018002295.1 Fidelibacterota bacterium | reverse complement strand
CGATAAGCGACACCCTTTTTCAACAAAGTTTCAATCAATGCCACCATCTCATTGATATGTTCGGTAGCGCGCGGATAATATTCAGCTGGTTCGATTCCCAACGTCGTTAGGTCTTCCATAAACGCCTGCCGAAAGGGCTCGGTAAATTCGCGAATGGAAACACCCTCGCGATTCGCCGCTGTGATAATTTTATCATCAACATCGGTAATATTCATTACTTGAATAACACGGAAACCTTTGAATTTCAGGAATCGTCGCAATAAATCTTCGAAAACGAAAGCCCGGTAATTACCGATATGAGCAAAATTATAGACCGTTGGCCCACAGGTATAAAGGCGAACCACACCTTCCTCTATCGGACGGAATTCTTCCTTTTGGCGACTCAGGGTATTATAAAAATAAATGCTCATATTAAAATCCGAGTGGTAGCGTGAAAATTTTCTTCTTCTCAGGACTTAACGGACGAAGCCACTGGGGATCAATCTGAATTGTATAAGCGGCTTGCACCGCGTCGAGCGTCAGAACAAATCGCTCATTTTTGCCGATTTGCTGAATCTTTCCGATTACGCCTTTTAATGGTCCCTCGGTAACTTCAACCAATTGTCCAACCTGCATATAATTAATCGGCGACAGAACAAAGCCGCTCTCCAGGCTCTTTTTCAAAGCTTCAATCTGAAAATCGGGCACGACCGCCAGCTCTCTTGCAAACATTACAAAGCGCACCACGCCGTGGGTTTCCAGAACATAAAGCGTCTGATTGAGACGAATGTGGACAAAGACGTAGCTACGAATCAATGGCTCTTCAACCTGAGCCCAGCGGTTGCCCCATTGTCGCTTCGTGGATACTAAAGGTAAATAACTCTCAATCTGTTGTTCCTGAAGAAGTCCATTGACTTTTTTTTCATGTCGCGGTCGGGTATAGACTGCATACCAATGTTTACCTTTGGTATCCAAACTGTTGGAATTGGATTTAATCAACTCCGGGTCAACATTTCTTTTATCGCTCATCTATTCCTGCCGATTTCTATAATTTTTTCAAGTAGAGCATTGAAATTCATACCGATAGCTTTGGCGGCTTTCGGCACCAAGCTGGTCGCCGTCATACCGGGCAGGGTATTAAATTCCAGGAAAAAGGCATTGCCTTCATCAGTCAGACGCAAATCAAAACGGCCGTATCCAGAACAACGTAAAGCTTTGAAAGCCACTAACGCCTGTTCTTGAATCTGCTTAACAATTTTTTCATCCACCAAAGCCGGCACAATATACTCACTCATACCGGAAGTGTATTTACATTCATAATCATAAATGCCATGCTTGGGACGAATTTCAACCAGCGGCAAAGCCATTTCACCGAGAATCGCTATGGTAATTTCGCGCCCGGGAATATAGCGCTCGACCAACAAAGCCCGGTTGTATTTAAAGGCGGTAGCAATAGCCGGTTGAATCCCGGCAACCTCTTTTACAATGGAGAGGCCGACGGTTGAGCCTTCATGGGCGGGCTTGATGACCAGCGGCGGTTCAATTTTTCGTAATATTTCTTCTTGAATCGCGACCGGATCGTACCCGACTTTTAGATCGAAAGAAATCCATTCCGGCGTTCTAATCCCTATGCCCTCGAAGATCATCTTCGAAACAATTTTATCCATAGCAATCGCACAACCTTCATGGTCACTGCCGTTATATTTGTACCCCATAATTTCGAGTAGGCTTTGAACCACCCCGTTTTCGCCACTGCCGCCATGCAGGGCATTAAAAACAAAATCCACGGCGCGAACGGTCGCCTCGCTTAGCAAGCAAATGAGGTTTTCTTCGCCTTTTTGCAAATGCTCGCCGGTTGGTTGAATGTCCTGACTTAATTGCTCAATCGGTAAAACTGTATCGAGCGCCAGCACCTCATGCCCATTTTCCCGTAAAGCCGCCACGATATTGCGGCCACTGGAGAGCGATACCTCTCGCTCGGACGAAACTCCACCCATCAGGACGGCGATTTTCATTAATTCATTTTCCTTTCTAAACTTAAAATCATCTCAGCCGCAGTCAGTAAGTCTGGAACCACAAAATCCGGTTGGACTTGCCATTCCGCAATGTCGGCATAACTGGCTTGACGAACACCAGTTGTGACTAAAATAGTTCGACAACCGGCGGCGCGCCCCGCCTCGACATCTCGATGTGAATCCCCCACAAAGTATGAATCCGATAAACTAATTCCAATTTCTCGAGCGGCAAGAAGAATATTACCAATCCGTGGTTTGCGACAATCACAACCGGCTTCCGGATCATGCGGACAATAATAAATACCAGCCAACTCAATGCCGGCTTCGCTTAATTTTTTCCGCAATAGTTGGTGAATTTCCTCGACGGCGGCAACCGTTGTCAAGCCTTTAGCGACGCAAGCCTGGTTGGTTATTATGACTAATTTGAATCCAGCTGAATATAATTTCTTTAAAGCCGCGACCGTATTTGGGAAAAGCTGAAATTCAGCTACATTCTTGATATAATCGCGGCTATCGTAATTCAGGGTGCCGTCCCGATCTAAAAACACTGCTCTATTCACTTTAATAAAATTACCTGTCCTAAATTTAGCGCCGATGCTGTGGATAAGTTTGTCAACTTAAATAACATAAAATAAACTATTATCTGACTTTGGCATACTTGGCTGTCCTCGCCTTCTACATCCTCAAACATCGCTATTGACACTCACCTTCATTTCTCCATAAAAATCCAGACATAAATTACAATCCGGAGGCGTAAAATAATAGGGCAGGGCATAAAAAAACCTGCAGAAGGTTTTATTTATGATTTCTTTCTGTTCGCGGTTCTCCGAACCAGCCTTCAGAAGATTGGCCTCCATTATTTTTTGATATGTTTTGAGTTGTATTAAAACTTAAATTACTTCCGAATTGTCTGTACTTTAGAAAAAATATGAAAAAAATGACCAAAAAACCATTTTATATAAGTATCATCTGTTGCCTTTTAATTAAAACCGGATTGAATGGCGCCGAACTTGCGCTGAAATTGCCGCCGCCTAATCCGATTGCGCAACCCCTGCAATACTTACAATATTATCCACCTCATTACTGGAATGGTTTGCAGAAAACCCTCGATTGGAAATCCAATGCGCCGCTTTTTGTAGCGGGTGCCATCTTAATACCGATGTCCTTTTTAGGCGATCAGCCACTGCAGGAAAATGTCGCCAAACATAATTTTTTACCTGAGAATATTTCACGGATCGGCTATATTTATGGACATCGTTGGGGCAATTACGCCGCCGCCGTGGCTGTGGGAATCAACGGCGTCATCCAACATCAGCCCTGGAATAAAACCTTTTCCCAAATCGAATTGTTAGCCACCAGCACCATAACCACTGCTCTAGTTACAGAAGCAATTAAATTAGCAACGCATCGGGAACGTCCTAATGAAGAAAATTATAAATCATTTCCCTCAGGACATTCCTCCAATTCCTTCGCATTGGCGGCTGGTCTGGACGGCATTTACGGTCACAAGATTGGCATCCCGGCTTATCTAATGGCAATTTTCGTAGCGTCCACCCGCATTAACGATAATAAACATTATCTTTCCGATGTAGTTGCCGGTGCGTTTATCGGCACCTGGATCGGAAAAAGTTTTAGTCGGCAGTATCAGCTCGAGTGGCAAATTTCAGCTACAGGATCACCGGCAATTTCTATTACTATACCATTCTGAAGGGGAATTTTATGTCTTTTCTATCTGCTGTTCAACAAGCGAGATTTTTAATACTGGATGGAGCTCTCGGTACGGAATTGGCACGACGCGGTATCGTCATTGAATTACCTCTCTGGTCAGCCAATGCCATTCTACATAATCCTCAAGCGATTGTTGAAATTCATTCAGATTATATCCGAGCCGGAGCGGATATTATCACGACTGCCACTTTCCGCACCGATTCGCTGACCTTTACTCGAGCCGGGCTGACTGAAAAACAAGCCGCGGAAGCCACATTTCAGGCGGTTGAGCTGGCTCGCGAAGCGATCGCTGATGTTCACTCGACACGTCAAATCTGGATCGCCGGTTCGATAGCACCTCTGGCTGATTGCTATGAGCCGGAATCCGCACCCGATTTCAATACTGCACTTCGAATCCATCGGCAAAGAGCCCAGTGGTTGGCGGAAGCCGGAGTTGATTTCGCTCTCCTGGAAACAATGAATAATCTCAACGAAGCCAGAGCGGCTTCTATCGCCGCCCTTGAAACCGGACTGCCGGTTTTTACCAGCTTCATCCTCGCGGAAAATGGTGCTTTATTGAGCGGAGAAGATATCTGGTTAGTGATGAACGAAATCAAGACGCTCGGAGTCGCCGGACTGGGAATTAATTGCACTCACCATAGTCTAATCTCGAATTTTCTTGAAAATTACGGACGGAAACTTGACTTGCCGTTAATTTTATACGCCAATGCTGGAATTTATTCTCGTAAAAATGGTTGGTGCGAAGATCCCAATTTTACACCGCAAAATTACGCCC
>JAGNGI010000034.1:18316-22235 GCA_018002295.1 Fidelibacterota bacterium | reverse complement strand
TGAAAAACGGTGCTGATATTATTGCGGTTGTTGATCCGATGACCAGTCAGATTTCGCCGCAGCATTTTAGGCAATTCGTAACGCCGGTGCTCAACCCGATTTTCGATCATATCAGAACGAAGGGAGGACTTTCATCGCTATTTGTATGCGGAGATGTGGATCGCAACCTGGAATGTATGTGTGAAACAAATTGTGACAACGTTTCCGTGGATGAGCAGATTTCACTTCCTAAACTACGGGAGCTGGCTCAGAAGTATAATAAATCTTTCGGTGGTAATCTAAAACTGACGGTCGCTTTGCTGATGGGTTCAGCGGACGATTGCCGTCTGGAAGCCATTCGTAATATAGACGAAGGCGGGCAGGTAGGTTTCATTCTGGCGCCCGGCTGTGATATACCTTATAATGTTCCGCCGCAGAATTTACAAGCCGTTGCTGAAATGGTGTATGATGATTATCAGCGGGAGGTCGCTCGCAGAACATTGACCGCTCGTGAATTTGAAGTAGATTGGATAGTTTTACCGGATTACGCCAATCGGGAGGAAGTAATTCTTGACATTATTACGCTGGATTCGGCTACCTGTGCTCCCTGTAAATATATGTTAGAAGCCGCGCTCAAAGCCACCGCCGATTTAGCGATAAAGACAACAGTTCGCGAACACAAAATAACTACCAGTGAGGGAATTGGTATGATGAAAAAGCTGGGAGTGAGAAGTTTACCGACCATTTGTATTGACGGCGAGGTGAAATTCAGTTCCATCATTCCCGACCAGCAAACCCTAAAAGCCGCTATTCTCGACCGCTGGAAATTTAAAAGAGGTCATTGTAAATGATTCCAATTAGATTAGTGACAGGATTTTTGGGTAGCGGCAAGACGACTCTATTGAAAAATCTTATCCGTCAGAATCAGTCGCGACGTCTGGTTTTTTTGGTTAATGAATTTTCGCCGACTGATATTGACGGCTCACTCATTGCCAATTTAACACCTGATTATCTTAGCATCCCCGGCGGCAGTATTTTTTGCCGTTGTTTAGCGGGAAAATTTATCGAATATTTACAGGAAATCCCCCAGCGCTTTACTCAGGATGGCAATGAAATTGACGAGCTAGTAATCGAAGCCAGCGGCGTAGCCGATCCGCGAGTGATATTTAAAATGTTAAGCGAAACCGGACTAGATAAAGTTTATTATATTCGGGAAGTCTTAAATATCGTTGACCCAGCTAGTCTGGGCAAATTATTCCATACCTTGACGAGCATTCGGGCGCAGATCGAGGCGGCTGACATTATCTTGATTAACAAAGTTGATATTGCTTCACCGGAGGAAATAGCATCGACTGAAAGTCTAATCCGGCAAGTCAATCCTTCTGCCTATGTATATCGGACAACTTTCAGTCAACTGCCGAAGGATTTACCGGAAAATCCCCAGCGTTTACAGGTGCCAGAAGGTGAATTCGCCCCATGCCGCGACCCACGATATGCTACGATAATTCTGAATTCCGGCGATATGAACTATGAACAACTACGTCAGGCAATTACCCCAGTAGCTGAGGATGTTTACCGATTGAAAGGTTATCTCTTTGACAGTCATCAATTTCTATATGTGGATTATTCGCCAGCTGGCTGGCAAATTGAACCGGCGTCCTCAATTGAGCAAGAACCGCAAATTGCAATCATTATAAATGGCGTTAATCAAGCCAAAGTGATCGAACATTTTAAATTATGTGGTTTGTTAGAAAATAATGTATATTCCGGAGCAAAAAATGGCACGTAATGAAGAACTTTATCTGGCAATTTTGAAAGGCGATCGCGCCAAAGTGCAGGCGATCTTGCAAAATGCCATCAATCTTAATCAAGATGTCAATGAATTGCTGGAAGAAACTATGATTCCAGCTATGCGTGAAGTCGGCGAACGTTTTGCGCGGAACGAAATTTACGTTCCGGAAATGCTGATTTCAGCGCGCGCAATGCAAGCCGGGTTGACCTTAATCGAACCGATTTTGGCTAAATCCAATCACAAAGCGCGCGGTAAGATTGCCATCGGCACGGTAAAAGGCGACCTGCACGACATCGGTAAAAATTTGGTTAGCATTATGCTAAAAGGCGCCGGTTATGAGGTGCTTGACCTCGGGGTGAATTGCAGTGTAGAAAAGTACGCCGAAGCAGTTAACGCCGGGATCAATATTCTTTTATGTAGTGCGCTTTTGACTACCACTATGATGTATATGAAGGAGATTGTTGACTATTTTAAAAGTAATAATGCCGTAAAAATCGTCGTGGGAGGTGCGCCGGTTACCCAGAGTTTCGCCGATATGATTGGCGCGCACGCCTACGGCCAGAATGCCAATGATGCCGTTCGAATTGTGGCGAATCTAACCGGAGCGGTCGTCTGAACGTCGCTCTATTAAGGAAAAAACCTGATGCATACCAGACACTTATTTTTATTGATTGGACAATCTAACATGGCGGGACGGGGCGAAATGGATCGCGTTCTGCCGATAAGTGATGACCGAATCCAGATGTTTAGAAATGATCGCTGGCAAAAAGCAGTTGAGCCATTGCATGATGATCGGGCAGACCTGGCGGGTGTAGGGCTCGGTATGAGTTTTGCCTCCTCCATTCTGAAAAGAAATTTAGTGCAAAATGTCGGACTTCTGCCCTGTGCAGTCGGTTCTACGGCGATTGAAGATTGGTTGCCGGGCACGCCTCACTATCAGCGAGCTGTTGCAGTAGTAAAAACCGCATTAGCCACGGATACTTACGAAAATATGCTCGGCGCTATTCTTTGGCATCAGGGCGAAGATGACGCCAAAGATAAAATTTTGGCAGAAAAATATCGCGACCGGATAGTTTCCCTCGTGTGGTCTTTTCGGCGTGATTTAAATATGCCCAGCTTACCTTTCATCAGTGGTGAACTGGGTGATTTCATCAACGCCGCAACTGGTTACCCCTATGGACCGGATATTTCGGCAGTTCTAAAGGAGCTGGAAAGCATTTTGCCGGATTATGCCTGCGTCTCGGCTGAGGGATTGGCGTCCAAAGACGACGGCTTGCATTTTAATGCACCTTCTTTACGAGAATTCGGCAAACGTTACGCGCTGGCTTATCAGCGATTAATTTCATATCGGCTGAATTAAAACTAATTATTTAAAATCTTAAGCAGTTTAAAGCGACTCAAGCATTGAGCCGGTTATTAGCTCACCGCTATGCACAATCCGCGAATTATGGCAATTGACCCGCGTGCAAATTCCAACGCAGTCGTTAAAATTACAGTCTTGAGTAAGGAAAAAAGCCGCAAGATTCCCGCCGCACTCACATTGCGCAATGACCGGCATTTCCGCTTCGCAAATTGGGCACATCAACTCCAGTAATTTGCCGTCAATCAAGTCTATATCAAGTGTAAACCGCGAATGTTCACCATAAAATGGGCTGAGAGCAATCAAGCCGGTCGCTTCATCCTGACGAACTTTTATTAAAATACCTGGGTAGCCATTAAAAGTGACTCTTTGGTTGATGAGGTTATGACCGTTCGGACAAAATAATTGATTAACGACTAGTAATTTTGGTTTTTCGGTAAATCTCCCACGCATCGGGTTGGGAATGATCAACATACCTTTATTGTCGAAGATTTTCATTTTGAACTCCTATCAGACAATTATAAAAGTAATGGTAGCAATTTTATAAATCAACAGGTCTTTTTGAACTTAAAGTAATTGTTATATTCCCAAATCGGATAAACTACTAACGAAAAATAGTTTTTGGAATTGTATTTGAGTTCCTAAATTAAGCCGCTTTTTAATTATGGCGAGGTAGCTTCCCGCCGTAGCGGGACAAAGTCCCACATGGGCGGGACAGGCAGTCTTCTCCTTCGCTACCTCACTCTTAAAGAAGATGATTGGCACTTTGATATTGTGGCGAGGTAGCT
>JAGNGI010000034.1:3058-18216 GCA_018002295.1 Fidelibacterota bacterium | reverse complement strand
ATTATGGCGAGGTAGCTTCCCGCCGTAGCGGGACAAAGTCCCACATGGGCGGGACAGGCAGTCTTCTCCTTCGCTACCTCACTCTTAAAGAAGATGATTGGCACTTTGATATTGTGGCGAGGTAGCTTCCCGCCGTAGCGGGACAAAGCCCCGCAAGGGCGGGACAGGCAGTCTTCTCCTTCGCTACCTCACTCTTAAAGAAGACGATTGGCACTTTGATATTATGGCGAGGTAGCTCAGTCGGTAGAGCAGGGGACTGAAAATCCCTGTGTCGGCGGTTCGATTCCGTCCCTCGCCACTAATCATAGTAAAAAGTAAAAAGTTAAAAGTAAAAAGCAAATCCTCATTTTTGTTATTTCGTATTTTTCTTGAAAATTTCTGTGTCGGCAGTGCCCCTGCCCGACTAATTTGCTATGGCGAGATCGGCGATCCTACCCAACTGACTGATGTCTATCGGTCAGGCGGGTTTACGAATTTCGATTTGTAGTGAATCGAGGACAAAGGTATCTACAACAGGTAATAGTTTTTGAACAAAAGTCTTCCGTAAATTTTTAATGAATTGATCGAGATGTTTCCGACGCCGATTATGTTGGGTTCAAGCGATCAGTGATGAAAAATCGGCACGACATTCAGATTGGCAGTTTAGCGAACAGGAGATTCTCCTGGCTACCTAAATTCTGAATTCGCTTAATAATTTCCTCGTCGGTCTCATAATATACTATTTGGCTCAAAGTGTTTAATCCCGGTTCACCTAAAACAGTACCACCGGCTCTCGTAAAATGATATAAATATAGCTGTTTTTGGGCTTATGGAATGGGATAGCAAGTATTTAGATAATGCTTGGAATGCTGAGATAACTCATAGCGGTTTGGTTTATTTCTCTCAAACTTTCGCTGAATAAAAAGAATCTACAAACTCGATTAGATTCTTTTCCCGCAGTTTGAAATCTTGTGGCAATGTCGTATTTTTAGCCGTTTGTCAATTGATAAGTAAGGATTAAAGATGAAAGGTTATTTTTCGTTAGTATTGCATAGTCACCTGCCCTATGTTATTAATCACGGTGAATGGCCGCACGGTATGGATTGGCTTTATGAAGCCGCCGCTGAGACTTATCTCCCGCTTCTCCGCGAATTTAATAGCCTAATTGCCGATGGCATTAGTCCGAACATAACGATCGGGATCACGCCGATCTTAGCTGAGCAATTAGCCGCGGAAAGATTCAAGAACGGTTTCATCAATTATCTGGAAATCAAAATCAAAGCCGCCCGGGATAACCGAGAAGAATTTGCGACAGTTGGCAATCCGCATCTGGAAAAATTAGCTGGAATGTGGGAAAATTATTACCAGAGCTTAATTGATGAATTTAATTCCTTACCGGATCGCAATATTATCCAGGCTTTCAAAAAACTTCAGGATGGCAATCATATCGAAATAATTACGTGTGCCGCCACGCATGGCTATCTCCCTTTATTGGGCAATGATGAAGCCATTGATGCTCAAGTTCGAATCGGCAAGGAAACTTACCGCCGCCATTTCGGATGTGATCCGCGCGGAACGTGGTTACCGGAATGCGCCTACCGTCCGAGTTATCAATGGTCATCACCTATCAAGGAATATCCCAAAACCTTCATGCGGCGAGGTATCGAGGAATTCCTCTTCAAATACGACATTCAGTATTTCATCGTTGATAAACATCTAATTCTGGGCGGTAAAAACCGAGGCGTTTACATTGATCGTTATGAATCGCTGAAGCAACTCTGGCAACAATTTGAGAAGAACTGGACGCCGCCGCCCGAGGAAAAGAGTCGCTCGATTTACCAACCTTATCTGGTGTCTTCGACCGGAACGGGACGAGTAGCGGTAGCTTATGGCCGACATGAGGAATCCGCCTTGCAGGTCTGGAGCGGCGAGTGGGGCTATCCGGGCGACGGTCGCTATCTGGAGTTTCATAAGAAACATTTCCCTGGCGGACATCGCTATTGGCGAGTAACCAGCGCAAAGGCTGATTTAGCCGATAAACAAGAATATGTGCCAGAAAATGTAGAAGAAGCCCTCGAAAACCAATCTGATCATTTTGTCGATGTACTTAGAAACTACATTTTGAAATATTATGCGGAGAGCGGAAAAATCGGCGTTGTAACGGCGCCGTTCGATACGGAGCTATTCGGGCATTGGTGGTTCGAAGGCCCACGCTGGCTCGGTAAAGTCTTGCGTAAGATTAACGCCAATCCGGATATTCAAGCAATTTCACTCGGCAATCATTTAGCCAAAAATCGTCCAACTCAGGTGGTTACGATGCCGGAAGGTAGTTGGGGACAGGGTGGCTTCCACTATATCTGGCTAAATCAATGGACCGAATGGACCTGGAAACATATTTATGCCGCCGAAGATAAAATGGTCGAATTAGCCGAGAAGTATCGCGAAACCGGCGATGTCAATCTACGACGCATTTTGAATGACTTAGCCCGCGAACTGCTATTGCTGGAAAGTTCCGACTGGCAATTTCTGATCAGCACCTGGAGTGCGCGTGATTATGCGGAGAATCGCGTCGGCGTGCATCGCGACCAGTTCCAGAATATCGTTAGAATTTTAAATGATTATGAAAACAACGGCCGACTGTCCGAAACCCATCAAAAATATTTAGAACGTATCGAACGAGTAGACGACATTTTCCCGGAACTCGATTTTACTTACTGGAGTAAACTCCCGCCGGAAACCGGACGGGTTGATTCTAATAATAGTTCAAAATGAATATTATTTTTATTGCCGCTGAGGCTTCTCCATTTGCCAAAGTTGGTGGCTTGGGTGATGTAATTGGGGCTTTACCACCGGTGCTGGCAAATCGTGGTCTTTCGGTCAAAGTCATAATCCCGGGCTATCGCTCGACCTGGAACTTTAAAACCGAGCCGTTAACGCAATTATCGAATCTTACAGTCACGCTGGGTAACCGCGTGGTGGAAAGCCAGGTCAGGCGCTGGCAAAATCCAGCCCAGATTCGGCACGAGGTCTATTTTATTGATAATCCGGAATATTTTGGGCAACGCGATGTCTATTGCGCTGAAAATGGCAAGCCCTATCCGGATAATCCGGAACGTTTTGTGTTTTTCCAAAAAGCCGCTTTAAAATTAATTGCCGAGACTCGCTGGTCGGCTGAAATCATTCACTGCCATGATAATCATACGGCTTTGATTCCGGTTTATCTTAAAAATAATTTGGCGAAAGTAACGCCTTTTAATTCGCTAAAAAGTGTCTTAACTCTCCATAATATTGCCTATCAAGGTGTTTGTGAAATGCGGTTAAAGGAAATCTGCGATTTGCCAGAAGAGCTATTTAAGCCGTTTGGAGCATTAGAATGGTATAATAGCCTCAATCCCCTAAAAGGCGGAATTATTTTTGCCGATGCTGTCACAACCGTCAGTCCAACTCACGCTCGTGAAATTATGACGGATGAAAAGCTAAGCGCCGGAATGAGTGTGGTTTTAGCCAATCGTCCAACTCCGGTGGTGGGAATTTTGAACGGTATTGATACGGCGGAATGGAACCCGGCGACGGACGTTCATCTTTTTGCGCCTTATTCGATTAGCAATTTAGCTGGGAAAAAAATTAATAAAGCGAAATTGATTGAAACATTGCGTTTAAATCCGGCGCTAAAATCGCGACCATTGTTGGGAATGGTTTCGCGTTTGGTGGAACAAAAAGGCATTGATCTTTTGATTGACAGCTTAGAAAAAATTCTAAGTTTAGGCGTCGGCTTTATCATTCTTGGCAGTGGCGAACAGCATTATCAGTTTGAATTAGAACGCCTGGCAAATCAATTTCGTGACCAGATGGCGGTGAAATTCGACTATGATAATATCTTATCACACCGAATTATAGCCGGAAGCGATCTTTTTCTGATGCCTTCCCGTTTCGAGCCGTGCGGAATAACTCAAATGCATGCCCTGAACTACGGCGCAGTGCCGGTGGTGCATCATACCGGCGGCTTGGTGGATACGGTAATTCCCTGGAATGGTAAAGATGGCAATGGTTTTGCTTTTTGTGAATATCGATCGGAAGCCCTGCTTAAAACCATTTCGGAAGCCTTGCAGGTTTTTGAAAAACCGGATGAGTGGCAAAAGATAATTATAAACGGTATGAGCGCCGATTACTCGTGGGAGAAAGCCGCCACCAAGTATATAGAATTGTATGAAAATCTGGTGGAGTAAGAGTGAAATGACATTAAAAAGGATCAGGCGTTGAAGAAACTGATAAATGAAAAAAACACTGAGCCTTTTGCTAACGTTTAAAGAATGTTAGCTACTTTTAGCCTGTTGTTGAAAAATGCAATTTTCAGCTGAATCATAAATTAAAGTGAAAGGAAGCGCGTCGAACCGATTATGAAGACCGTTGTGATGAAATTTGGCGGCAGTTCGGTGGCCGACACTACGCGACTGCGGCAGGTTGCCGAAATTGTCGTGCGGCGTCAACAAGCAGATAATCGGGTGGTAGTGGTCGTCAGCGCTATGGGTAAAACAACAGATGCCTTGATCGCCCAGGCGCGCGAAGTCTCCGCCAATCCCCAACAGCGCGAACTCGATATGCTGGTTACCGCTGGTGAGCGCATTAGTATGGCTCTCTTGTCAATGGCAATTCAGGAACTGGGCGGTGATGCGATCTCTTTTACTGGAAGTCAAAGTGGCATTATCACCGAGCCGACCCACCAGGGCGCTCGAATTCTTGAAGTTAGACCGTTTCGTCTGATCGAAGCCCTTGAAAAGGGCTATATTGTGATCGTCGCCGGTTATCAAGGCGTTTCTACGACTAAGGAAATTACGACCCTCGGTAGAGGTGGTTCGGATACCACGGCAGTTGCGTTAGCCGCCGCGCTCGGTGCTGATGCCTGCGAAATTTACTCGGACGTTGATGGAGTTTATACAGGCGATCCCCATATCTGTCCCCAGGCACAATTATTGCGCGAAATTCCTTACGAGGTCATGCAAACAATGGCGCTAGCCGGGGCAAAGGTGCTGAATGCCGACGCTGTCGAATTTGCCAAAAAGGCTGGAATCACGATTCTGGCTCGTAAAACCGGTGACAGTAGTGGTCGTGAGACAAAAGTGCATAATACTGCGATGGGTTCAGGTGCCACTGCCATCGTTTTAGCCGAGAAAGTCTCTCGGATTAATGGCAACGGGAATTTGCCCGATCTACTGATGGAAATCAATAAAGCTGGTGGCCGGGTAATGGCTCTATATCAGCGCGCAACTTTTGATTTGCTGGTTGATCGAACTGGCATTCCGGGAGGCGATGCCGGTCGAGTGGCTCAATTGGCTAAAGCCGCCGGATTCTCAGCTAATGAAGTCGCGGTCGTTACCGTAGTGGGCAGTGGTTTAGGAGCGCGACCCTCACTTTTTGAAAAGGTGAAAGTGACATTATCCGAAATTAATATCCCCGTTCTCGGAGTTTTTTCGAACGATTTAGCTCTGAGTATTGTAATTGAACCGACGTATGCCACTGGAGCAGTTAGGGCATTGCATCAAGCGCTTATTGTCGGTAAATGAACGCCTTAATTCAGTCAATTTTGTAAAAATAGAAACGTTAATAAGATCGACATTTATCGGTCAATGACTTTTTATCATTAATCTAAATAGGTTGGCGATAATTACTTTCTTTTGGGAATTAAGGTGCACCAGGCAGAATATCAAAAAAATAATTGACAGCCAGAAAAACCATTTTATCTTAGATTATAAGTGGAAATATGAAGATTTATTTAATTCAACCGCCTATTGAGGATTTTTATACGACGCCGATACGGAACATTCCGCAGGGTTTATTAGCGCTGGCGGCGAATTTACCCAAATATGAAATTAATCTGCTGGATTTGCGTTCAAGAGTGCGACGAGAAATCGTGCCGCCGCCGGAATTAGCTTCGGTTCGACAATTTTATCGGCCGGATGACGCTTCCCCTTTTGGCCTTTATAAGAGATATTATCGCTTTGGACTGAGTGAGATGGAGATCAGACAAACTCTGCCAAGAGATGGCGATTACTATCTAATTTCCAGCCTTTTTATAACTTACGCTGAAACGGTTTTTGAATTAATCCGGTTAATCCGTGAAATTGTACTGAAGTCGAAAATCATTGTAGGCGGTGCGGCGGCGACTATTCAACCGCGAGAATTTTTAGAACAAGGCGCTGATTTTGTCATAAAAGGTGAAGGCGAATTGGCTTTACCCCGTTTGTTGAATGAATTGGAAAAAGACCAACCGTCATTGGCGCCAATTCCGAACCTTGTCTGGCGGGATAAAACGGGTGTAATACAAGAAAATCCGGTGAATTTTATAGAAGACCTGAATTCTCTACCTTCTGCCGATTATCAAACACCGGGCACTCCGACTTATTATTATCAAAAGAAACCGCACGCTATCCTCATAACCAGCCGGGGTTGTCCGCATCATTGCTCTTTCTGTTGTATACATCAGACAATGGGTTCACGCTACCGCTTGCGCTCGGTTGAAAACGTTCTGAATGAAATGGCTGAGAAAATCGCTCAAGGATTCCGTTCTTTCGATTTTGAAGATGATCATCTCGGCGGTGAACGTGACTGGTTTCTGGCTTTGCTGAAGGGAATAGCGGAACGATTTACCGGTTTGAATTTGTCATTACAAGCGATGAACGGGATCACTGCTACTAATCTGGATGATGAAATTTTGACTGCTATGTGGCGGGCGGGTTTCCGCTCGCTTAATTTAGCTCTCGTGACTCCTTCTGAAGCGCATCAAAGGCAAGTCGGACGCCCCTTTGGTACCGAGCAATACCTCAAGGTCGTCGAATGTGCCAATAAATTGGGATTTTTCATCACGACTTATCTTATTATCGGATTGCCGGGTGATCGGGCGGAGGAATTACTGGAATCTATTCTTTTTTTAGCGCCATTGCCGGTTTTGATTGGTCCTGCTTTGTTTTATTTAGTGCCAGGCACGGCGTCGTTTCAGCAATTTAGTAGACTTGGTCTAATACCTTCGTCAGTTCTATGTTATCGTTCATCTTTCTATCCTGTTGATAGTAAGGAATGTAGCCGGGTAGCGGCTATGACTCTTTTCCGAATCTGCCGGATTTTGAATTTTATGCGTGAGGTGATAGATAACGAAAAAAAGCCACATTGCCCTGAAATCGAATCAGATCGGATTTTTCTGGAGAAAGATTTGAACGGTCGTGAAAGTCGGTACAGCCTCGGATTGGGTTTGCTTAAATTGCTGTTCGAGCGCGGAATTCTCTACGGTGCCGGTCGCAAAGAAGGTAATTTTTATCCAATTATAAGAGAAATATGTGACCAGGAAATGATCGAACGGTTTCTAAGTAGCACCTGGCAAATTAGCGGTCTGCATCGTCCGACCGTTTTCCTAAAAGATGAGTTTGTTAGAAGATTTCTTTTAGTCTAATAATGTAGATTGCGGAATACCAGTTTTTCGATTGAGTAATTGGTTAAATTTTTGTGCGATTAGAAAACGACGTTGTCTTTGGGGCGCGGTTTACCGACTTCATTGTGAATTTGACAATGTTCGGTAGGGACGGTCGGCTTGGCAAAAACTTCAGTCTCGATCGGGCAATAGGTTGAGGGCAGGAGTTTAGTTTCGGAACAGATTTGGACTTCGACAATTCCATCCGGACGTTCAAAATTCTTAGCTTTCCAGCCTTTTGTATTATGAGATTCCCGCATAAAATTAGCCCAGATCGGTAAAGCGGCGGCCGCGCCGGATTGGCGATTGCCGAGAGAAATAGCCGGATTGTCCACTCCTACCCAGACTCCGGCTACCATATAGGGAGTATAACCGATGAACCAGGCGTCATTGAAATTGTTGGTTGTACCGGTTTTACCGGCGGCTGGCAATCGGAATCCATAAACACTGCGTGCCCCTGCGCCAGTACCTACATTTATAGCGGACTCCAGTAAACTGGTTACCAAATAAGCCGTCTCTTCGCTCAGAACTAATTCCTGACGCGGTTTATACTGAGCAATCGTATTACCATAACGATCATCAATGCGGGTAATAGCGATTGGTTCAACCCAAACTCCGTGGTTTTCGAAGATTCCAAAAGCCGAGGTTAATTCGATCGGGATGACTTCACAAGCGCCCAGCGCCAGAGCGTCAACCGGTAAAATATTAGTAGTTAAGTGCATACGTTTCGCCAGTTCGACGACTGAAGTTGGGGAAATTAGTTCTTGAATGACGCGTACGGAAATTAAATTGAGTGACTTAGCCAATCCTTCGCGCAAAGTGGTAGGACCGCCGGTTGATAAATCGTAATTTTTCGGTGCCCAGCGGCTACCGTCTGGCATATTCAAAACCACCGGCTGATTAAGTAATTGAGTAGTTACCGGAAAACCATTATCTATCGCGGCGGCGAAGACAATCGGTTTGAAAGCCGAGCCCGGTTGGCGTTTAGCCTGAGTAGCGCGATTGAATTCGGATTCACGAAAATCTCGACCACCGATCATAGCTAAAATATGTCCGGTAGCCGGATCAATTGCCACCAGTGCTCCCTGAACTACCAGACTGGCTTGCATACTGGGACTCATCGGAATATTACCCCGGATCATATCGCGCACTTGCGCAAGGGATATGGTAGTATCTTTTATAAAATCACGTAATTCAGGGGGGTTGCTGAGTAACCTTGAATTAAGCAAATTTTGCTGATATTGTAGATGTCTGGTCAGGGCGGAATCAGCCGCCGCCTGTATTTTTGAATCAATTGTGGTATAGATGGACAAACCGTCGCGGTAAATATCAATCCCGAGTTTCTCATCCTCGCGCTGAAGCCATTGCCGAATGTATTCAACGAAATACGGAGCACGTTCAGGCGGCAATTCCGGTTTGAAAACCTGGAGAGGTGTATTTTTGTAAAGAGCATATTCTTCATCGGAAAGGTAACCGTATTTGTGCATCCGATGCAGAACAAGGTTACGGCGCTGGTAGGCATTGATTGGATTGCGGATCGGCGAGAACCGGACGGAATTTTTTATTATTCCGGCTAATAAAGCACATTCGTCCGGGGTGAGTTGCTCGGAATTTTTATCGAAGAAGCGCTGAGCCGCCGCCTGAATACCGTAAACGCCGTGTCCCATCCAGTTGGAGTTTAGATACATTTCGATAATCTCACTCTTGGAATACATGCGCTCGATCTGTACAGCAGTTAGCAATTCTTTAATTTTGCGGACAAAGGTCTTTTCAAAACCGATTGACTCATACAACATCCGGGCTAATTGCTGAGTAATAGTACTGGCGCCTTCTTTTTTACTAAGGGTAATAATGTCAATTACCATTGCTCGAGCGAAATCACGCAAACTGACGCCCCAATGCTTATAGAAGCGATAGTCTTCAATGGATACGACAGCCTGCACCATAGCCGGTGGGATTTTTTCGATCGGGACGTAAATGCGATGCTGAGTATATAACTCCTGTAAAATAACCCCATCGGAGGAGTAAACTCGAGTAACCAGTTCCGGATTGACTTGTTTAAGTTGCTCGATTGAAGGTAAATCTCTCGAAAAGTATAGACCCACTAAAATAGCGATAATTCCTAAAATTAGATAAACCCCAACCGAGTAAAGTAATGCTTTCGGCCAGCTAAGCAGTTCAGTTTCTGTTTGTTTAGTGATGCGTCCCATCAGTTTTATGGTATTTTAAATGAACAAATTCAGGAAAACAAAAATCGAGCTAAATATAGAAAAATTCAGTCATTTTTTGCTAACTCAATTATTATTTTTTCCATTAAAATGGAATAAACTTCCTTACTTCTATTAGCTGTAACCTGGACTTCTTCGTGGGTAATCGGTGACTCACTAATGCCAGCCGCCAGATTAGTGACTAAGCTAATACCGAGCACTTTCAAGCCAAGCCTTTGGGCTGTGACCGCCTCGGGAATAGTGGACATACCGACGACGGTAGCGCCCAATTTGCGAGCGGCTTGGATTTCCGCTGGGGTTTCATAGCTAGGTCCGAGAGTCCAGCAGTAGATCCCCTCGTGCAATTCGATTTTATTTTGGAGAGCGATTTCTCGTACCATAGCGATCATTTCAGCGCAAAAGGGCGAAGCTGTTTGGCTTTGACCATCCGGCGTTAGTGGTATTTGGGTAAAACTAATATAATCAGTAAGTAGAACTATACTACCCGGTTTTAGTTTTGGATCTATTCCACCAGCCGCATTGGTCAGAATCAAGTAGCGAATGCCGAGGCGGGCTAAAATTTCGACATAAAAGGTTACCTCAGCCAGAGTGCGTCCTTCATAGAGATGAGTCCGTCCTTGGATGGCGATCAACGGTATGCCGGAGATGTTACAAATGATGAATTTACCGGCGTGACCGACAACCGTAGAAGTCGGATAATGTGGAATTTCTTGTTGATCAATTCGGTCAATGATTTCGAGTTGCTCAGCAAAGTAACCCAACCCCGATCCGAGCACGATTGCTATTTTGGCACTCTGATTTTTTAACCGTTTTTGGAGAAATTCAACTGCTTCAGATATTTTCTCCGGTTCAGCTTTTAATTTCATTTTCAAAATGCTCTATCGTTTTATTAAAATTGCGTCGCAAATTAGACACAATAATTCAACTTGGCAATAAAAACTAGTGGTGAAAGGCCGAAATAACTAAACCAAATTGGAACTAGATAAATTGAGCAGAAGTTTGAAATTCGATCAGAAGAATGATCCGATTGATAATACATTTTCTAATCAAAATAGAACCCTCCTATATCTTAGGCTTTCGTCGATTACTGGCGACTGGAAGAAATCTCCCATAATCCTGCCCTGCTTTAATTTGGTCTCATTGGAAAAAAGTAGTTGATAAAAAAAATTGATTATTAGTAACTTAATTACGGATCGAATCATAAGATTGGCAATAAATATTTGAAAAGAAAAAACTCAATTAGAATCAATAAAACTCAAAAGGAGGTATCAAATGGACCCGTTTTCCTGGTCTTATACTTTCACGATGTATCTTAGGGCTATTGGTTGGGCACTCGTAGCCGCGCTCGGTTTCTCGCTCGGCATCGGTTTAGCTATCAAAGTTTTTAACCTGCTGTCAAAAGATATTAATGAATGGGAAGAAATTAAGAAGGGCAACATTAGCGTTGCGTTGATTATCGTGTCCCTGATTTTGATGGTCGGCATTCTGGTTTACAAAGTCATTTAAGTTAAATTTCTATTACTTTTGGACTAGAATTCAGGGTAAGGAGCTGTTAGTCAAGACAGGTGGTTTTTAATTGACCGAAGTAACCTGATTATATTGTAAAATATTCACCTAAAAT
Organism: Fidelibacterota bacterium; assembly: GCA_018002295.1. Lineage (GTDB taxonomy): Bacteria > Fidelibacterota > UBA2242 > UBA2242 > UBA2242 > JAGNGI01. The sequence goes on along the minus strand of JAGNGI010000034.1, from coordinate 6,929 downwards.
TGGCTGGTCTAAATTGTTATGCCATTAAATGAGAGTTAGGAAAGGTCGGGTTATCGGTGCCAGTGATCGGCAATTTTTGCACTCAGCGGCTACGATCTAAAACCGATGATTTTATCCATTTATTTTGACTGTTTTGAAAATTGGACTATCCGTTATATTTTTGGAATGATTAAAGTTGTGTAAAAATGCTTTATACTATAAATTAGTTACGATTTTTGAATGAGAAGTAAAGTCTAATGGAACTTGATAAAATTTTGACACCGCGCTTAATCGTCTATCCACTTTCGGCGGAAACGAAGGAAGAGGTAATTAGCATATTGGTAGAACGGTTATACGATGAAGGCTTAATTTCCAATCCGGAAGCCGCCTGTCAGGCGGTCATTGAGCGCGAAAAATTGATGACAACCGGGATCGGCAAGGGAGTCGCTTTGCCGCACGGCAAATACCGCGAAACAATGGAAGTGCTGGTTGCGGCTGGTGTTTCGCCAGAAGGCATTGATTTTGATTCGATAGATGCCCAACCCGTGCATATTTTTATTCTTCTCTTGACTCCCGAAAGATTTCCCAGTAAACACCTTAAATTACTCAGCAAATTATCGCGTATGCTGAATAATGCCAATTGTCGAGCGGAAATCTTAGCCGCTAAATCGGCAAAAGAAATCGCCGATATTTTTTATAAATATGATTCTCAAGTATAGAGGTTAGAAATGCCGTTTTGTCCCCGTTGTTTATGTGAATACGTCGAGGGCACCTCAAAATGCATTGATTGTAATGCTGAATTGGTCGCCCGCCTTCCAGAAGAGAAAATGACTGATGTCAAGTGGTTTTGTCTCGGTGTCTTATCGGACATCGTAATGGCGGAGATGGTCAAAGAATCTCTCGAAAATAATGGTATTGAAACTATCCTGAAAATAGACCCGCTCCATACTACTTTTTCTCTGCAAAGCACCGGCGCGACCGGCTCCTACGCCAAATTGTTTGTGCCCTGTGGTAAGAAGAAAACTGCTCTGGATATTCTTAAATCTATGAGTACCACAGGTTGACCAGCTTAAAGCAAAATATGAGTTGATAATCAATATGTTGTATCAACGTGTCAAAGGCACCCGCGATATACTTCCTTCTGAAGTTCATCAATGGCAATTTTTGGAAAATTTCCTGCGTGAATATTTTAAGCGCAACAATTACAAGGAGATTCGTACCCCAGCTTTCGAGGTCACAGAATTATTCACACGCAGTATTGGCGGCGATACAGATGTAGTTTCCAAAGAAATGTACACTTTTCTCGATAAAGGCGGCACCAGTATTACCCTGAAACCTGAACTCACTGCGCCGGTTATGCGCGCCTATATCCAGAATAATTTAGAGCAGATTAGCCCGCTGACTAAACTCTATTACATAGATTCTCTTTTTCGGCAGGAACGACCCCAGAAAGGCCGCTTAAGACAATTTCACCAATTCGGATTTGAAATCATCGGTTCCCCGCATCCGGAAGCCGACGCCGAAACGATCCAAACCGTTTATGAATTGTATCGCGAATTAGGTTTGACTGAACTTAATATTAGACTAAATAGCATAGGTGATCGTCTAACGCGTGGCCAATATTTGACAGTTTTGCGAAAGGCTATCGAACCTTATCATGCTGAACTTTGTGGCGCTTGCCAGGAACGTCTCCAGAAAAACGTCCTGCGTCTTTTCGATTGTAAAGTCGAAATCTGCCGGCAAATTATGGCTGAACATGCTCCTTCGATACTCGATTATCTGAGCAATGACGACCGACTACATTTTAAAAAAGTATGTCATTTACTCGACGTTAGTAATGTTCCCTATACGATTGATCAAGCGCTGGTGCGTGGTTTGGATTACTACACGCGGACCACTTTCGAAATTACCTCGCCTCTCTTAGGTGCTCAAGATGCCCTTTGTGGCGGTGGTCGCTATGACCACCTGATCGCCGATCTCGGTGGCAAGCCAACTCCGGGCGTCGGAGTGGCGTCCGGTATAGAACGTCTTTTGCTTGTTCTGGAACAGGTAGGGAGCTTTCCCGAACCGACGGACAACTTGGTTTACGTTATTACAATGAGTGAAAACTCTCGAACGGCCGGCTTTCGACTGGTGACCGAACTACGCCGCAAAAAGGTCAATGCTCAAATGGATTTCCTGCGTCGTTCGATCAAAGCTCAGTTGCGGGATGCCGATCGCGAACAAGCTAACTGGGTAGTAATTATCGGCGAAGATGAGATTTCCCGCAATATAGTCATTTTCAAAGATATGAAAAATGGCGATCAGCGCGAATTGCCTCTCAATACTGCCGCTGACCAGATCGTTGCCCTTTTGCAAGACAAAACCTGAATTGAATTTACTTCACGGAAATAAATTCCAGCCGCAGGAGTTGAGATGTCCTTTTTAAATCCGGGATTTCTCTGGCTCTTGCCGTTGGCTGGCATTCCTTTGCTGATTCATCTACTTGGTCGTCAACGATTTCAGGTGGTGGAATTTAGCAGTCTGCGTTTTTTAAAAAGTCTCCAGGCTGACGTTCTCCGTCGTCTGAAAATTCGACAAATTATTCTGCTAATTATCCGAACTCTGCTGATTTTATGCCTTATTCTGATTTTTGCCAGACCGTATCGTAGTAGTCAAACCCCTGGAATTTATATGGCGAAAGGTGCTAATCTATACCTTATCGTTGATAATTCGGCTTCAATGAGTTTGAAGTGTGACGGGCGGACGCAATTATCCAGAGGCATAGAGGCAATCCTATCGAGCGCTAAAAATATTGATTTCCCGGTTAATTTGAACTTGATCCTTGCCACGGAAACAGCTGGAATCAGCAACCGAACTACGGTTTACAGCCTCTCTGATTTGGAGCGCGAATTGGTTCATACCCCGGAGACTAATTTCGCCAGACAGTTGCTTCCGGCAATTGCTTTAGCAGTCGAGGATATAATTAAAAACCAAGACCTGAATGGTGTCATCTGGCTTGTGAGTGACTTCCAGTCTAGTAATTGGAACAGAAAATCACCAATGGAGCAAAAACTTCTGGAAGAAATAATCGCCAATAAAATCCGGTTAGTGCTTTTCCCGGTTACTGGTGAAGCGGACAACTCGGCGCTGGGCGCGATCCATTTTAACGAACAAATTTATGCCAAAGACAAACCGGTTACTTTGCAGAGCACCACAATTAATTGGCGACGACAACCTCAAGAAAATCTGGTTTCACTGTTTATTGAAGAGGAACGAGTTGCTCAGGCGCTGATTAATTTGCCGCCGACAAAAAGCGAGCAAGCGACTTTTGAGTTCATTCCGCTGAGTTCCGGGCGGCTGAGTGGCTATTTACAAATTGAGGATGATGATCTGGCGATTGACAATCGGCGTTTCTTCATCTTGAATATTCCTGCGACTTTACGCATTTTGGTTGTTGGTAGTCAAGCAACCGACGGTGATTATATTATGAAAGCATTGCAAGCCAATCCCGATCAGATGATTGAAGCCCGCTTTACTACCAGCGAATATCTCGGTAATGAAATTCTGAGCAGTTATGACGGTATAATTTTCTCCGAGGTGGTCAGTCTAAGTTCAGTCAGCCAGAAAAACCTTAGCGAGTACTTGCAGAATGGCGGCGGTATTTTAATCTTTCTTGCTCGTAACTCTACGCTTGAGCAATTCAACGCTCTCTGGGCGGAACGCTTCGATCTCCCGCGCTGGCATAATACGCGGGAAACCGGTGATGACGGCTATCTCGGGGTGGGTAAATATGACTCCAACCACCCCATTTTTCGCGATTTATGGCCTGAAAATGTTAGCCCGACCGCCACTCCGCGTTTTTTTAAAGCACCCGGTTTAATCTGCGGATCAAAGCATAAAATATTGATGT
>JAGNGI010000034.1:0-2958 GCA_018002295.1 Fidelibacterota bacterium | reverse complement strand
ATTCTGCAACGTATGACTCAATATATTGCTGGAGGTGCTACTCAGCCCTTGAATTACACAAACGGAGACACGGTCAAAATCGCCAGAATTCCCGGTGAAAATTCCATCCCTCAGGTGCAAACTCCTTCCGGACGTCGGTTCAACCCGTCGGTTGTGTCTAATTATTTTTCATTTGATAATACGGCCGAAATTGGAATTTATTCCGTAATTCGGGAAGGTGGTGTGATTGAAAAATTTGCCGTCAATTTGCCGCTCAGTGAAACAGCGGCTGAATTTTTTAGCGTAGCCGATTATAAAAATTTGATTAAAAATGCTCCGGCGAATATTACCGTGGTTAGTGAAACCAGTACTGATGAAATCAGCCAATTGACATTGACCCGCGAATTTAGCATGTTGCTATTGTTTTGCGCTCTGTTTCTAGCTATTGCAGAAACGTTTATCGGTCGGTTAAATCGAATCGAAATGGTAAATCCACCTGCCGAATGAGCAAGTTGCCCGATCAATCTAAAATTTTTCCAACCGGCGCGGTTCTACCATCTGAAAAAGTTCTCCTGGTGGGCATAATTAATTCCAATCAGCCGCGCCATATAACCGAAGAACATTTAACTGAATTAGAATTACTAATGAATACTCTCGGTTATGAAATGGCTGATAAGCAATTTGTGAATCAAAGAGCCGTTGATCCAGCCTATTTCATCGGCCGGGGCAAAGCCACCGAGATTCGTGACTTTTTAAAATCCCAAAATATCAGCGAAATCGTATTTGATGACGATCTTTCGCCAACTCAAATGCGTAATTTGCAGGAATTTCTGGATGTCGAAGTGCGCGATCGCACCGGCGTTATTCTCGAAATTTTTGCCAGTCATGCCCATACTAATGAAGCTCACACTCAGATTGAATTAGCTACACTTGAGTATCTTCTACCACGCTTGACCAGGCGCTGGACGCACCTGGAACGCCAAATCGGGGGCATTGGCGTCCGAGCCGGATCCGGCGAAACTCAAATTGAAACCGACCGCCGTTTAATCAAGACCCGAATCGCAAAACTCAAAAGCGAACTGGTTGCTATTGATCGCCAGCGCACCGTTCAGAGTCAGCGCCGTGCGAACTGTTTTAGGATTGCCTTAGCCGGTTACACCAATGCTGGCAAATCAACGATTCTTAATCTTTTCACCGGTGCTGATGTTTTAGTCGAAGATAAACTTTTTGCCACTCTCGATACAACGGTTCGCCAGTTGAATCTCGACGGCTATCCAAATGTTTTATTAAGCGATACAATCGGATTCATTCGCAAATTACCTCACAACCTGATCGCTTCCTTTCGCAGTACTTTGCGGGAAATTATTGATGCTGACCTGATTATCAAAGTCGCTGATATAAGTTCACCGCATTGTCTTCAGCAATTGGTGTCGGTCGAAGAAGTTTTGAACGAACTCGGCGCTGGTAACCGCCCATCGTTAATTGTTTTCAATAAAATTGACCGATTAGATGAAAATGTCTTCAAGATTGCCCAAAAAACTTATCCTGAAGCGGTATTCATCTCGGCGTTGAACCAACTACGAATTGACGATTTGATCCAGGCTTTGGAGCGAGCTATTGCGCGGGAAGGTCGTCACCTGCGAATTCAGACTCCGTTTGAGGAAGTGTCGGACTGCGCTCTAATTCGCAACCACACCACTGTTCAGCAGGAAATCTATGAGGATGATGTGGTAATATTCGAAGTTTTTTGTTATAAAAATGTCTGGAACTGGCTTGCCAGGCAATTGAGTTCCGCGACAACCGTTTTAGAAATGTGACGATTTTAACCGGTTAACGGACTTGTTATTTAGCTAGCGACTGTTTACTTTAAACCAAATGAAGCGGTGGAATAGATGAAGGAAAATACAGTCCAAATTCGCAAGATAATGGGAGCGTTCTATTCAAAAATGCCGATGATTCCAAATCGAAAAGTCAGCGGATATTTCTTGGCGATCCAATATGAATGATTTTGCGGGGAAAAGGTTTAATCTTTTCGGAGCCAGTCGAGTTGGCGTTTCGCTGGCTTATCATCTGAATCGGCTTGGGTTCAAACCAGAATTTGTCTGGAATCGTAGTCCGGAACGTTTAGCTCAGGCTAAGCAGGCCGTACCTTTTCAGAATTTTTCAACCGATTTGACAGCCGCTTGCCGTGATAAGCCGGACTGGATTATCATCGCTGTTACCGACGACGCTATCGAGGAGATTGCGACTCAAATAAGTCAATGCCTTCCGGATTTTAAGGCGGTCAAGGTCTTTCACACTTCCGGTTTTCTAAGTTCGGAGGCGTTAAGCAGTCTGAAACGCAAGGGCGCCGCAACTGGTTCTTTGCACCCGGTTGTCAGTGTGCCAGACATAACAACGGGCATTCGCCTGCTTGGTCAGTGCGTTTATACTTGCGAAGGCGTAATTAAGAAATCCTTAGCAGAAATCGTTAGGTCAATCGGCGGCCAGCCTTACCTGCTTAATCGTAAGCAAAAAGAGACCATCCACCTATCAGCCGTTTTCTTGAATAATTATGTAGTCGCTTTAATTAATGCCATTAAAATACTGAACAGTGACAGTAATCTTGAGCCGTCAAAAGCTCAGGCGATTCTACAGCCGATTACCGAGCAAGCTGTCCTCAATGGCTGGGAGAAAAACGTCGCAGACGCCTTAACCGGGCCTCTTATGCGTGGCGACTACCAAACGATCGAAAAACATCTTGCTTTACTGGATAATTACCCGGAACTAAAGAAACTATACCAGGATTTCATTGATCTAGCACTCCAGGTAGTTGCTCACTCGAAACGGTAAATATTTTGTTTAAATTAATTTTAATGGGATTTCGAATAATCCCGATTCCGGCTCTTGAAGAGAATTAATTTTTTGAATGTTCGATAGATTCTACTATTTTATATCGTGATTATATTAGAAAGTTTAAAGTACGAATTGAATTTCCAG
>JAGNGI010000033.1 GCA_018002295.1 Fidelibacterota bacterium | reverse complement strand
AATGTCGTCAGGACGGCGAATGCTTGTCAAAACGAGTTCCGCAGAAACACATTTTGCTAAAGAATATTAAGAATACAGATCACGCTTATTAATTTTACCCTTTGTCTTTGTCAATATAATACTTTCGATATTTCTTCCTTCCATTTGTTTGTAGCTCGCCGTTTTTCCGTGGCATTGTTTATAGAAATTTATTCAAATTATCCTCTTGCCATTGTTTTGGATTGTTAATGATATATTGCCGTGTTGTGGAGACACGTTGCAACGTGTCTCCACGATTACAAAATTCATCATTATCATTAATAATTAAAATCCCGTGCAAATAATTTGGCATAACGACGAATGCGTCAATAACAATATTCGGGCGTATAATACCGGTTTTTAACCATTCATTTTGTGCCAATTCCCCGAATTCATTCAATAACATTTCACCATCAACAATATTCCCAAATAAACATTGTCGGTTGTGCGTAACAATTGTAATAAAATATGCGCCCAGTCGGGAATAATCGTACCCGGCAAACGAACAGGTTCGATACGATATTTGTCTTTGAACAGGGTCAATTTTTATTTTCTATTATCCTGATTTCTTCTATGGTATAGTGAGTGTATTTCAACTATAAACGTAAATTCCGATATCAAGGTATGAAAGCTCCTCTGGAAATACTTAATGAGCTTAAACCATCAAAAATTATCCCTTAAAATTATCTTTAAGGATGGATACCATGTCCCTAAATCAGATCATTTTATTTTTAAAGCATTGTTGATAAGATTAAATTAACGCCGCTATTTGGAGAGGTGGCAGAGTGGTTGAATGCGGCGGCCTCGAAAGTCGTTTCCCGATTAGATCGGGACGGGGGTTCAAATCCCTCCCTCTCCGCAAATGAATACGGTTAAATGCGATAATTTTGAAAATCATCTCCCCGAATCTCGGGACGGGGGTTCTTCCGCAGGAACTCCGTTGGAGAAATCCCTCCCTCTCCGCATAAGAATTAAGACAAGATTAACAGGATTATATTTGATTTATTTTGATATAATTATAAATCGGTTAATACCATGTTAATCACTGATTAAATTCCAATTAATAAATCGAATCTTGATTGTTTTAATAAAAAATTTCAATATTCAATCTACAATTGGTCTCCATAAACAAAGTAGGTTGCGCAGGTACCTTCGGCGCTGACCATACAAGCCCCTTGTGGATTATCCGGAGTACAGATTTTCCTAAATAACCGACATTCCGGTGGAATTTTGACGCCACGCATAATATCTCCACAAATACAACCTGAAACACTTTTAGTGGGAGGCAATTTTACCTGAAATTTATAATCGGCATCAAATTGACGGTATTTAGAACGTATTTTAAGACCACTCCTAGGAATATTGCCCATCCCGCGCCAGATTGTATCGCCGGGTTCAAAAACTTCTGCCATTATTCTCTGGGCTTGGCGGTTACCACCCGGTTTGACTGTGCGGCGATATTGATTCTCGACTTCCGCCCGACATTCTACAATTTGTTTAACCAGCATAAAAATCGCCTCAAGCATATCGAGCGGCTCAAATCCAGCTACAACACATGGGATTTTATATTCGTCAGCTATGAACTGGTAAATTTCGGGGCCAGTTATAGCAGTAACATGTCCCGGGCAAATAAAACCATCCAACCTTATTTCGCCGGAATCCAGCAGAGATTGCATTGCTTTCGGCATAGTTTTATGACCTGACATCACCGAAAAATTTGAGATATGCCGACTGTTAGCATTTAAAATCGCCGAGGCAATATTCGGTGCAGTCGTCTCAAAACCGATTCCAAGGAAAACGACCTCTTTCGCTGGATTCCGCTCAGCGATTTCAACCGCCTCGAGCGGCGAATAGCAGGTACGCACATCGGCACCCCCAGCTCGGGCTGACTGCAAACTACCGTAACTTCCAGGGACTCGCACCATATCACCGAAAGTTGTAATTATGACGTCCGGGAATTTAGCAATCTCGATTGCCCGATCAATAAATTCGCTATCGGTCACACAGACCGGACAGCCTGGCCCGCTAATCAGACGGATATTCTCCGGTAACAATTTTTTCAGTCCGAATTTAAAAATGGTAATTGTATGACCGCCGCAAACTTCCATTAAGTTAATAATTTTGTTTGGTGTAATCGCTCGAATGCGCTTGGCGGCTTTGGTAATTAATTCCGGATTGCGGTATTCGTCAATGTATTTAATCATTTTCGGTATTTGGTCTTGTTGTCGGTAGCAACTTCCTGCCAGGCGGCGAGATTATCGAGCGCCAAGATTTCATCCAATTTCTCAATGGCAAAACCGGCGTGTACGATGATATAATCACCGACTTTAACGTCACTCAAAAAGTCGAGGTTGGCTTGGTATAGGACTCCTCCGACTTCAGCTTTGGCGCGGCTTCCATCAATTTCAATAATTCTCATCGGCACAGCCAGACACATTATGACTTCTCCAATTGGTTTTGAATAATTGCGTTGGCAATAACCGCTTGCCCGAGAGCAATTCCACCGTCGTTGCAAGGTACAAGATGATGAGTGCAGACTTTGAAATTGTGCTCGTTAAGCAATTGCGATAGACGCGTCAGCAAGTAAATATTCATAAAAACGCCTCCGCTTAGCGCCACCGTATTAAGGCCGGTCATTTCTTGGGATTTCAAAACGGCTTGCAGAAGAATATTTGCCAATCCGTTATGAAATTTGACAGCGATTAGCTCGATTCCAGTTTGAAGTTTGACATCCTCAATGACTTGTTCAATCATAACGCGCCAATCAATGACAAAGCTATCAGTTCCGGTTTCGATTTCAAAGTCATAAGCCGAGCGATAATTTTCAGATGCGATGCATTGTTCAAATTCCACCGCCGCTTGGCCTTCATAATTTACCCGATTACGTAAACCTGCCAGTGCCGCTACCCCATCGAAAAGGCGACCGCAGGAAGTCGTCAGTGGCGCATTGAAACCGGATTTCAGCATGTCATTCACGATCCCGATTTGTTGTGGCGGAACATTTTCCAGAAATGGAAATTTTGGTATAGTAATTTCCGAACCCAAAGTTTCGTAGAGATAGCTAACTGCCATTTGCCAGGGATATTTAATTGCGGCTGAACCACCAGGCAGACGAGCTGGTCGCAAGTGTCCAAGTCGTTCAAAGCGCTGCATTTCCACTTTCAGGATTTCACCGCCCCAGATTATGCCGTCAGTGCCGTAGCCGGTTCCGTCCAGAATAATGCCGATTGCCGGTTCAGCGCCATTATTTTCAGCTAAACAAGCGACGGCGTGAGCGTGATGATGTTGAACACCAATTTTAATGACCTTCTGGCCATCCGGAGTTTCATCTGGATATTCGAGGGCGAATTTAGTTGAGAGGTAATCCGGATGTAAGTCATAGGCTACGATTTCCGGTTCAATAGCGAAAATATTTTTAAAATGGCTAATCCCATTTTTAAGTGACTGTAACACCTCAAAATTCACTAAATCGCCGATATGCTGACTTAAGTATATATGATTGCTTTGCGCAAGGGCAAAAGTATTCTTCTGTTCCGGACCACAAGCCAAAATCGGACGGACGAATCCATTTTTATAGGGCAGAGCGCTCGGCGCAAAACCACGCGAACGTCGCAGAGGATAAGTTTTATTATTCCATATACGATAAACTGAATCATCACAACGGATATGAATTTTACGATTATGTATTAAAAAATAATCGGCAATCCGGTTCAATCGGGCAAGTGCATCGTCATCTCGATAAGCAATTGGTTCGTCGCTGACATTGCCACTGGTAAGCACCAACGGGTATGGGAAAAAATGCATAAGTAAATAGTGCAATGGCGAATACGGTAGAAAACAGCCGAGATAATGATTGCCAGGTGCCACAGCCGAAGCAACATCCCTGCCAGGCAATTTTTGCAGTAAAACAATCGGGTGAGGCACACTATTCAATAGCCGCGCTTCCTCCCTACTGTATTTACAATATTTAGCAATATCCGGAAGACTTGGAAACATAACCGCAAACGGTTTATCCTCCCGGAATTTTCGTTGACGTAGAGACGTGACAGCCGCTTCATTGCGGGCATCGCAGGCTAAGTGAAAACCGCCAATACCTTTGACCGCGATAATCCGACCATCGCGCAACAGTTCAGCAACTTTTTCAAAAACAGCACGGTTAGCATCTGCACTGCCGCCGGTAAGTAATTCGCGGCTGGCATTATCAAGCAATTGCAGACGTGGCCCGCAGACTGGACAGGCATTTGGCTGAGCATGAAAACGCCGATTGGACGGATCGTCATATTCACACTGACATTCCGGACACATTTTGAATTCGTGCATCGTCGTCAGTTGGCGATCGTATGGCACATCCTGAATAATCGTAAAACGCGGCCCACAATTCGTGCAATTAATAAAGGGATAAAGATAACGCCGGTTGGACGAATCGAACATTTCGCGGCGACAATCCGGACAAACATCCAGATCGGGAGAAATCTGGACACTTTTCATTTGCTCATTTTGGCTTTCAACAATCCTAAATTCCAAAAATTTCTCAGCCGTTATGAATTGCGTCACCTCGAAGCGCTCGATACGACAGCGCGGCGGCGGAGAATTTTGAATTATCTCTGCAAAACGAGCTAGTTGAATTGGTTCTCCCTGAGCAACAATTTCCACACCGTGCGAATTATTTCGCACCCAACCGGTGAGCTGATATTGCCTGGCGAGATTATAAATAAATGGTCGGAAACCGACTCCTTGTACAATTCCAGTAATGATTATTTTATGACTAATCATTTAACAGATTGGTCTGTTCGGCAGTTAGATTGATTGGCTGAATACATTGGGGAGAATTATTTTTCACGGAATTGACGAAAGTCGAAACCGGATAAGCGATTAGCGGCATTCGCGACGGCTGGAGAAGCGTCAGCGCTTTTTGCCGATCAAATTGGCGGCAATTAATCCAGGTGTCAATTTCTTCCGGCGTCAGAATCGTAGGCATTCGTTGGTGAATAAATTGCAATTGGGAATTAGCCGGAGTGGTGATGACGGTATAAGTAAGGTATGACTTGCTATCCGACGCAACCCAACGACTATAAAGCCCAGCCATCGTCAGCAGTCTCTTTTCCGGATGATGAATGTAGAACGGTTGTTTACGACTTTCGGTTTTCTGCCATTCATAATAGCCGTCGGTAATTACTATACAGCGCTGAGAATCAAGCAATCCCCTAAAAGAAGGCTTAACGGTTAGCGATTCACAGCGGGCATTAATCATAATTGGCACTGAGGTAGCATCTTTTGCCCATTCGGGAATTAGACCCCAGCGCATCGCCCGCACGATTCGTCCATTCTCATATACCAAAATCGGCATAATGCTGGTTGGCGCAATATTATAATTCGGCTGAATGTCGAGTGAACTATCCCACTCTTTGATGGAAAGCTCCGCGATGATTTCCATTTTGCCTTTGGTCAGTGTCTTTCGTCCGCACATAAAAGCCTGCCTTTTACCTTGATCAATTCCTGACTAATACCATCTTTTAATATAAACTGGGTACTCGGTAAAAACCAACATTTCTTGAGAGGTAAAATCAAAGATCTCCTTTCCCACTATTGACCATTTCAGGTCGGGAAATGACAAAAGATAAAAGATTTTTTATAGTGCAGAACCCCGTGCTTATTAAAATAGAATACGCGATTTTAATTCAAACTAAACAATACCTTGCTCAAGCATAGCTTCGGCGACTCTTCTGAAGCCGGCAATGTTAGCGCCTTTGGCGTAATTACCGGGAGCTCCGACTTCCGCGGCTGCGGCAAGACATTGCGAATGAATATTTGTCATAATCCATTTCAGCTTCTCGTCAACTTCTTCCGCACTCCAAGACAAACGTTCCGAATTCTGGCTCATTTCCAGACCGGAAACCGCCACCCCACCGGCATTGACAGCTTTTCCGGGAGCATACATCATTTTCGCATTGGCTAATTTGAAGGCTTCCGGAGTACAACCCATATTCGAAACTTCAGCTAGAATCTGGCATCCATTCTTGATCAAATTCTGAACATTTTCAAGGCTAACTTCATTTTGAAAAGCACAAGGCATTGCAATGTCCATCGGAACAATATCCCAGGGACGGGCTTTCGGATAGAATTTAACGCCGAATTTATCTGCATAATCTTTAACAACATCTCGGCCGCTGGCGCGCATTTCAAGCATATAATTCCATTTTTCTTCGGTTCCAACTCCATCGGGATCAATGATACAGCCGTCCGGACCAGATAATGAAATTACTTTCGCTCCCAATTCCGTAGCTTTTTTAGCAACTCCCCAAGCCACATTCCCAAAACCTGAAACACCCACGATTTTTCCCTTAATTGTTTCGCCTTTGGTTTTCAACATTTCGACAACGAAATACACGGCACCATAGCCGGTAGCTTCCGGCCGGAGCATACTACCACCAAAAGCCAAACCCTTGCCGGTCAGAGTAGCCGCCTCAAAGCGATTCACTATCCGCTTATATTGTCCAAAAAGATAACCAATTTCGCGACCACCAACTCCTACATCACCGGCAGGGACATCAAGGTACGGACCAATATGACGATGCAATTCCGTCATAAAGCTCTGACAAAACCTCATAATTTCGTTCTCGGATTTACCGGTCGGATTGAAATCTGAGCCACCCTTACCACCACCCATTGGCAAAGTCGTTAAAGCATTTTTAAAAGTTTGCTCAAAGGCTAAAAATTTCATCATACTTAATGTTACTGCCGGATGAAAACGTAAGCCACCTTTATAGGGACCGATCGCGCTGTTGAATTGAACTCGATAACCAACGTTGACTTGCACCTCACCACGGTCATCAACCCAGGGAACCCGGAAAATGATTACTCGTTCTGGCTCCACAATCCGTTCCAGTATTTTTGCCTTTTTATACTTTGGATTAATTTCGACAAACTCATCCAGCGATTCCAGAACTTCCGTAGCCGCTTGCAGGAATTCCTTTTCCCAGGGGTAACGCTTCTGGAGACTTTCAATTACTGAACTGACATATCTCATTTAACCTCCATCTTGTTTAATATAAATGTTTACCGATTGATTTTGGGGCATCTTTATGAATGTTGTTTAATGAATGATAAAAATATGGAAATCATACGAGTAAAAATTAATAAAGATTTTAATAAAACTTATAAAAATTTATAGTAATTGACAGAGATTTGGAATAACCTCGTAACTCTTTGATATAAATGATAGTTTACCAATAAGGCATCAAAATAGACCGAAGAATTTAGAGTAAGGCAGAAATTATCTCCTACAAAATATCTTTATTCCGTTGAGGTTAAACAATCTAAAATTTTGAAGAAGTCTTGATAAAAATGGATTGATTTCACCGTAGTCTGTCATTAAATTGGTTTGTTTTTTATGAGAAATAGTGATATAAAAAATATATTTAGCGAAATAGGAGCTATTTTTACAATTTTTCTCTTATTTTGTTTTATACAAAACAAAGTCCATTATCTTTATTTAGAAAAGCGCCCTGCCCTAAGAGCATATCTTTTAAAAACCTGTTACCCCTGGATTGGGGAGTGCGAAAATAGGGAACTTTCGGACTTAATAGTAGATTGTAAAATCAACATTTTTCGAAATAAAACCTCATTATATATCACAAAACCCGATCTCTTTTAAACAACACGCAATCGCTTATGAATAAAATTCTAACAAGGGAATAGCATTATGGAAAAATGGTGGCAATTGAACATTTCTCAATTGTGTGAAAAACTTTCTTCGGATCCTGAAAAGGGGCTTTCGCCAGAAGAAGCCTCAAAACGTCTCACTCAATATGGTCCTAATCAACTCCGAGAACAGAAGGGCAGACACCCGATATTTCTATTTTTGGATCAATTTCGAGATTTTATCATCTGGGTATTGATTGGGGCGGCTATTTTATCGGGTTTTCTCGGGGAATGGATTGATGCCTTAGCCATTCTCGCTATCGTCATTTTCAATGCCATTTTGGGGTTTGTCCAGGAATACCGGGCGGAAAAAGCAATTGTGGCATTAAAGAAATTGTCCACTCCTATGGCTAAGGTGATTCGAGATGGAAATCAAATGACTATTCCTTCAAACGAAGTAGTTCCCGGCGATATAATCGAAATCGAAGCAGGAGATCACATTCCGGCTGATTCCCGAGTGCTCTGGCATACTTCGAATTTCCGTGTCGAAGAAGCTAGTTTGACCGGGGAATCGCTCCCCGTTCAAAAAAATGCTGAATCCATTGAAAAACCTGAAATTCCATTGGGAGAACGTACGAATATGGTTTTTGCAGGGACTTCAGTCGTCAGTGGAAAAGCCAGAGCTATGGTGGTTAGTACCGGGATGCAGACAGAGTTGGGCAAAATCGCGGATATGATTCTCACCATTGAGCACGAAACCACGCCTCTGCAAAAACGACTCGAAGCATTTGGTCATTGGATTGTTTATTTGTGCTTTGCCATTGTAGCGATAGTATTCGTTATGGAATTGCTCCGCGGGGGCAAACTTATTGATATATTCCTTACAGCCGTGAGTCTTGCGGTGGCGGCAATTCCAGAAGGATTACCAGCCGTGGTAACTATCGCATTGGCTTTAGGGGTTCAGCGTATGGTGCGACGCCATGTTCTCATTCGGAAGCTCCCTTCTGTGGAAACTTTGGGCTCTGCCACCGTAATTTGTTCAGATAAAACCGGTACTTTGACCAAAAATGAAATGACCGTTCAGTCCCTGTATGTGGGACATCGAGTATATCGGGTAACTGGAGTAGGATATAACCCTCAAGGAGAATTTTTTGAGGATGATAAACCCCTAAATAGAGAAGAGATTCCATTAGAATTAGAAAAAGCCCTTCGGTGTGCCGTATTATGCAATGCAGCCCGTCTTTTTAAAACGGAACAGGGCTATGGAATTTCAGGTGACCCCACGGAAGCCGCGTTGTTAGTTGCCGGAGCCAAATTAGGAATTTGGAAGGAAGTAGAGGAAAAAAAATATCCATTTGTAGATGAACTGCCTTTTGATTCGAATCGGAAGCTTATGAGTATGATTCGGAAAAATGGTGAACAATGGGTTGCTTTCGTGAAAGGCGCTCCTGATATATTGCTCCAACGATGTGATTTTATTGAAATCAACGGATCTATCCGCCCTTTGACAGAAGAAGATCGAATCCAAATTCAAGAAGCAAATCGGCGATTTGGTAACGAAGCGTTGAGAGTATTGGGTTTGGCGTATCGAACGCTGGATCGCATCGAGAAGCCTTTTTCCACAGAACAAGTAGAAAATCACTTGGTTTTTCTGGGATTAATTGCTATGATGGATCCTCCCCGAGAGGAAGTAAAGCCAGCTATTTTGGCATGTAAGACCGCAGGCATTCAACCGGTGATGATCACTGGCGATCACAAAACCACAGCCGTGGCAGTAGCCAAAGCCCTTCAAATTTTTAGCCCCGAAACCAAAGCCTTGACTGGCGAAGAATTGGATCAAATAGATGAAGCCACTTTCCAGCAAGAAGTTAAGGACATTTCGGTTTATGCCCGCGTTTCTCCCGAACACAAACTCCGCATTGTTCGAGCTTGGAAATCCCGTGGTGATGTAGTCGCTATGACTGGAGATGGCGTAAATGATGCTCCGGCAGTGAAAGAAGCCGATATTGGAGTGGCTATGGGAATCACAGGCACAGATGTAACCAAAGAAGTGTCGGACATGGTCGTACTGGATGATAATTTTGCTTCTATCGTTGCCGCCGTAGAAGAAGGCCGAGGAATATATGATAACATTAAAAAATTCATTTATTACCTGCTTTCCTGTAATGCCGGAGAAATTCTGATGATGTTTTTTTCTTCTCTCTTGGGCTTGCCTATTCCTCTATTCCCGATTCAAATTTTGTGGGTAAATTTGATCACAGATGGATTTCCCGCCCTAGCTCTCGGGGTCGAGCCGCTGGATCCCCATGTAATGGAAAGACCACCGCGTCCCAAAGATGAGGGCATTGTTACTAAGAAAACCATTTTTATTCTCCTGCTCCAAGGATTTTTTATCGCATTCACTAGTTTACTCGCCTTTATCCTTGTGTTAAAAGTAGAGAATGAAGGTCTGGCTCGGGCTCGAACCGCGGCTTTTATTGTCCTTGCAGTGAGCCAACTTTTCCATTCGTTTAATTATCGCCATTTTACTGAATCGGTCTTTAAAGTCGGATTTTTGGGGAATAAAAAACTCGTTCTGGCGACCGGAGTTTCTTTTCTCCTTCAGATGGCAGTAGTTTATATTCCTTTTCTAAGAACTCTGTTCAAAACTATGCCCTTACTGTGGTGGGATTGGCTTCTTGTGATAGGACTTTCTTCTTGTACCCTCTGGTTTATGGAACTTGTTAAATGGATTTGGAGAAAAAAGGGATTCTCACCTTTTTAGAAATACACGGATTTTAGATATTAAATTTTGGCAATGCGATGCTTAACCGTGTCATTTTCGGCAGGACTATCCTTATTAAATGTTTCTTGATGGTCTTTTATTCAGATGAGAGAATCCCCGACATTAAGACAAGGGCAATTCTTCCAGTATACAAAGAATAAGCCCCAAATTGAAGTAGACAAAAGCTAATGAATTTTTATGCTTTTCAATTAGTTACTTTTTTGTTTCTTTCCTCTGCAAAATGATGAAAATACCTAACACAATTAAAATAGCTGGAATAAAATACTTAAAAATTCCTCTCACCAGAGTCCGAATAAAATCAAATGGCCACCAGAATTGATTGGCAATGATTAGCAGACCTATAACAATCAGCACGATTCCCCAGAAAAGGTTCTTATTCGACGTGTTAGTTGCTACTTCAGTTGATGACTGTGGTTCGGAAGGTTGATCCGGCTGTTCGACTGTCGAGTTCGATTCATCTCGATTTGGAATAATAATCCAGGCAATGATATAAGCCAATATGCCCATTCCGCCAAAAATAACCAGAATTACCCAGATTAGTCGTACTAAAACCGGGTCAATTTCAAAATACTCAGCAATGCCACCACAAACTCCGCCAATAATTCGGTGCTTGCGACTGCGATAAAGTTTTTTCATTTTCTACCTCACCTCTAATTTATTGATTACAGTAAATTATATTGCTTTGGAATTGATCGGGATTCCGACGTAATTCTTTTGAGATGAAATCTACCCTCCGAAGCGGTTCGGGAATCCGATATTTCCCACAAAATCGTTTGATAATTTCGAGCGATGATTGGGGATCGGTCAGGTGACCGGGTGAAATAAAAAGCGGTCTAGTATTCTTTTTCGTTCGCAGGACAAATCCGATAATGTTATCATCATTAGTCAATTGAGAAAATGCCCCGCTTTCGTTAGCCGGTTCGGTATAATTACCAAATAGCCGCGACTTGGCACAACCGATTGTAGGCACGTTGAAAATTACTCCCAGATGGGCGGCTAATCCGATTCCGCGTGGGTGAGCAATTCCAGCCCCATCTACTAACACCAAATCAGGTTTTTCCGGCAATTCCTGAAACAGAGGTAAAAGCACTGGAATTTCGCGAAAACTTAGATATCCGGGAACATACGGAAAAGCGACTGAACTAATCGTCGTAAAAGTCTTGATCATTTGGCAATCAAATTGCCCACCAAAAGAATCATCAGTAGGAACAAACCAGCCCAAGACCCCATATCCGACGCTATCAAAGCGTCCATAAGAGACATCAACTGCCCATATTTTGGCTATATTACCGGTGAATTGTTGGAGAATCACCTCCTTAGCTAGTTGTAACTGAATAGCTTTGGCTTCTTTGATTGATACGTTCCAGGGATGATTTACAATTTGTTGCATTTATTTACTGTTAATCAAATTAAGGAAATTCTGGATAATCAGTTTGGACTTTGGTAATGATTTGTTCCACTTGAGAATTTCATCAGCCGTTGCGAAATGGAGGGGATTCGAAATATGTTGTCGTGTTAATAGCGCAAGGTTCTTTTTCAAATACCAATCCATTATTTCCTTAGTATATTCCGGATGAAATTGGGTAGTATAAATAAAATCGTCATAGCACGTCGCCTGAAATAGCGCCAATTTATTCCAAGCTAATTGGACAAAACTCGGGGCTGGTTTTATAACAATGTCAGAATGGGAAGCGTAAACCTGAATCCGACTACCGCTCTGCCCGGCAAATAGCGGATCTACTAAGCCTTGTAGAGTAAGATTTATGGTAACGACACCTAATTCGGTTCCCAAAGGATTTGCGTCAATCGTACCGCCCATAATTTTATGAACCAGCTGGTGGCCAAAACAGATTGCAAGTGTATGAATGCGGTGGTCAATTATTTGTTGGACCACACGTTCCATTCCACCGTAAAACGCGTAAAACTGAGTAAGCGAAGAATGGGAACCGGTTATGATTACGCCTTGATAGTTTGGGATTTTATCCGGTTCGACGTCGGCGACCGGCTTCACTTTCCAGTTGCAATTAAAATCTCCAGCGGCATTTTTGATCCAAATATCGAAATCACCTAACGCATTTCTTAAATCGCTATAAGTCGAACCGGTTTTAATTATAAGGATAACGGGCGGTTTCATTCGATTTAATTGAAATATTTTTCGACTTTTTGAATCAAATTAGGTTTAAGAAAGACCACTACTTTATCCTGAGGCTGAATCTGGGTATCGCCTCTTGGTATGATTATTTCCTTCTGGCGAATCAGCGCTCCGATTATCATATCTTCCGGCAATTCAAGGTCTTTAATTGGTTTTTTAGTGATGTCGCTTCCGACGTGTGGAATTAATTCTATGGCTTCGGCTTTGATATCCTCGAATAATGAGACGGCGATGACATTACCCCGCCGTACATAACGCATTATCGCATTAACTGTCTCAACATTTTTACTGACAACTGCATCGATGCCTATCTTGTCCATTAGAGGAATATATTCATTGGTAGTAATGTGAATAATGACGCGTTTAACTCCAAGATGCTTGGCAAGCAAACCGGAAAGAAGATTGGTCTTTTCACTACCAGAAACTGCTACAAAACAATCCATTTCTTCTATTCTTTCTGAACTAAGAAAATCAATGTCGGTACCATCACCATGCAAAACTAATGTATCAGGTAAATTAACGGCTACTTCTTCAGCTATATCACGATCTTGCTCAATCAGCTTGACATTCATTTCACGCGATAAAACAGCTGCGACCATTCTCCCGAGCCGACCAGCGCCCAGAATCATAATATGCTGTTGTTCGGTCTTGGGATAACCGAGCAGTGCCGTTAAACGCGGAATATCTTCTTCTTTAGCAATAAAGTAAGCCGTATCACCACTTCTGTAAACATTTTTTCCGCGCGGTATGATGGTCTTACCTTCCCGATGAATCGCCAAACATAAAAATGAAAACTGGTCATGCTGAGTGGCAACTTCTTTCAAAGTTAAGTTAACTACCGGACTATCCTCTTTTACTAACAATGAAATAATCTGCAAACGGTCATCTTCAAAAGTTACCAATTGAGATGCCGAGGACTGCTCCACCAGCCGGATAATCGCCTCAGCCGCCGTCCGTTCCGGATGAATCAATAAGTCAATACCGATATCCTGACCGGTAATAGCCGACTTTGAAAAACTGAATTCTTCACTATGAACACGCGCTAAACAACGGGCTACTCCCAACTTTTTGGCTATTATACAGGATAGAATATTGGTGTCGTCACTTCCCGTAACCGCTAAAAGAATATCGGCAGATTTTACTCCAGCATTCTCCAAAACTCGCGGACTGGAACCACTATCGTGAATAACAATGGCATCAAGTGTTTCTGCGGCTCGACGATGACGTTCCGAATCCATTTCGATTATAGTTACGTTATGATCTTCGCTAATAAGACGCTTGGCTAAATAATAACCAACTTCACCGGCGCCAATAATAATTATTTTCATTGCTTAAGCTTCCATAATTTTCTTAAATATTTCAATTGTTTCAAGTATTTGATCACGACTAACATCGAGATGAGTTACAGCGCGAATTCTTTCCTGATCAACGGCATTCATCCCAATACCTTTTTCTAATAATTGCTGAACAATTTTTTCAGTCGTCCAGCGCGGACTACGGGCAAAAATCATCACCATATTGGTTTGCACCTGTTGTTTATCGATATACAGTCCCTCGATTTCTGACAGTCCTTGTGCCAATAGCCAGGCATTCTCGTGGTCAATTTTCAGGCGCTGAACATTATGGTCGAGGGCATATAAACCAGCCGCGGCCAAAATCCCAACTTGTCGCATTGCTCCACCAAAAATTTTCCTAACTCGCAGGGCTTTAGCAATAAAGTTCCGCGAACCACTTAAAACCGATCCGATCGGCGCGCCCAGACCTTTTGATAAGCACAAACTTACCGAATCGAAATATTTAGCATATTCGGCAGGGGCAATGCCCGTGCTCACCGCCGCATTCATCAGGCGCGCACCGTCTAAGTGCATCGGAATACGATGTTCATTGGCAATTTCAGCCAGTTTCTCAATTTCTGCCAATGGATAAATCGTACCACCAGCACGATTATGAGTATTTTCAACCTCGATTAAACTCGTCTGCCCGGTCTGAATATTGTCTGGTCGTATAGCTCTGGCGACGTCCTCGATTGCCATAACTCCATAATGTCCCTTCACCGGACGCGGCATTACCAACGAATTGAATGCTGGACCGCTAGCTTCATAGGTATAAATGTGACTTTCATACTCGCAGATAATTTCATCGCCCGGTTGAGTAAGACATTTAATCGCAATCTGGTTCGACATTGTCCCACTCGGGACAAATAAAGCGGCTTCCTTGCCCAGAAGAGCCGCTACCCTCTCCTGCAGACGATTTACCGTCGGATCTTCGCCATAAACATCGTCACCAACTTCGGCGCTCGCCATCGCCGCCCGCATTTCAGGAGAAGGTTTGGTAACTGTATCGCTCCGTAAATCTATGCGAATTTTACTCATACCGTTAACATTTCCTTTATAAATTTTACCGTTTCAAATTAATTAATTATTAGCGGTTTTTCAAATTCAGGATGATGGTTTGGGAAATAATTTTCCCAATCCAGAAAAATCCTTCCATAATGACTACGAACATCCGAAATTATAGCTATGAACCCCGAACAAGAAAAATCACTAATCCATCTTTTCGAGAACTGGGCTGACGAAAAAGCCCAAAAAATTTATCAATTACCAAGTTCCGGTTCATACCGCGAATACTATCGGATACAAGGAAACAAGCAAACCGCGTTGGGGGTTTTCAATCGCGATCATAAGGAAACTCGGGCGTTCATTGAATTTGCGCACCATTTCCGCTCAATTGGATTAAATGTACCGAGAATTTATGCCGATGATGCGAAAAATAACATCTACCTTATCGAAGACCTTGGCGATTTGACCTTATATTCCTACCTTGTTAATAATTATAAAAATGGCATTTTCCCCGATAAACTGATTGATATGTATAAAAAAGTCATCGCGTATTTGCCGCGTTTTCAAATTCTGGCTGACAAGGGTTTGAATTACTCCTTCTGTTATCCGCGTTCGAAATTCGATAAGCGCTCAATGTTATGGGATTTGAATTATTTCAAATATTATTTTCTGAAACTGGCAAAGGTCAGCTTTAATGAAGAGGAACTTGAAAACGATTTCCAGACCTTTTGCGACTTTCTTCTACAGGCTGATTGCGATTATTTCCTCTATCGCGATTTTCAGTCGCGCAATATTTTGCTTGTTGATGGCGAACCATATTTCATTGATTTTCAAGGCGGTAGGAAAGGCGCCTTACAGTATGACATTGCCTCTTTACTTTATGATGCAAAAGCCGATATCCCCCAACATTTGCGTGATGAATTTCTGGATGAATATATTCGGCAGGTCAGTCGCTACCTTACGATTGACGAAAAATCGTTCCGTGAATTCTACTGGGGGTATGTTTTGATCAGGATTATGCAGGCGATGGGTTCCTACGGATTTCGCGGATTCTACGAGAAAAAAGAACATTTTCTGAAAAGTATTCCCTATGCCGTAGCCAATCTGCGTTTTATTTTGAATAACGTGACTCTGCCAATTGAAATCCCAGCCCTTTGGCAAGCACTAACTCAGATTGTAGAATCATCGAAATATTCTAACAATTCGGCGGTAACTTCAGTCACTTCAAGCGTCTTAAAAGTCCAGATAAATAGCTTTTCTTACCGGAACGGCATCCCAGCCGATCCGAGCGGAAACGGTGGTGGTTTTGTCTTCGATTGTCGTGGCATTCCAAATCCCGGCCGCTACGAAAAATACAAATCTCTCAATGGTCATCATCCAGAAGTCATTAAATTCTTAAAAGAAGAGACCGACATTGACGAATTCCTGGATTACGTCTATGCCATTGTTGATAAAACTATAAGTAATTACAACGAACGGCAATTTACTAATCTGATGGTAAGTTTCGGCTGTACTGGCGGTCAGCATCGCTCGGTTTATTGTGCCGAAGAACTCGCTCGTCATTTACGTGATAAATTCCGAATCCAGATCGAACTAAATCACACCGCGCTGGAAAATACATCAGGACTTTCAGAAATTCATTCATGAACATTTTAGGTAAAACTCCTATTTCTCATTTTATGGTTTTTAGTTTCAAGCCTGCCCTAAAATTACCGTCCGTTAACAATTTGCGATCACCAATATGAAAGCTCTTATACTTGCCGCTGGACTCGGTAAACGGCTCCGACCGCTCACCAACCAAAAACCTAAAGCATTGATCGAAGTTGGCGGCCGCCCCCTTCTGCAAATCGCAATCGAATATTTACAAATGTATGGCTTTGATGAAATTATTATCAATGTTCATCATCATGCCGATCAAATCATAAAATATCTTGAGGTCAATAAATATCTCGGGCAAAATATTATAATTTCAGATGAAACTGATCAACTTTTCGACACGGGAGGCGCTTTAAAAAAAGCCGCCTGGTTTTTCGAGGATAGCCAACCTTTTCTGGTTTATAATGTTGATATTTTGTGCAATCTCGACCTGAGGCAATTTTATCAGCATCACCGCGAATCGGGCGCGTTAGTCACTTTGGCGGTTCGCCAGCGTTCGTCGGAACGTTATTTACTTTTCGATGAAGCTAATGTCCTATGTGGTTGGCAAAACCTCAAAACCGGCGAAATTATCCAGACGCGTCTCTCCGATTCACCTCTGTGTCCATTAGCTTTTAGCGGAATCTCGGTGCTCAGTCCGGAAATTCTCCGCCATTTACCCCACAAAAATATTTTTTCGCTGATAGACCTCTATCTTCGTCTGGCGCCGGAATTCATCATTAAGGGTTTTCAGCATAATGAATCCCGCTGGCTGGACGTCGGTAATCCCGAAAATCTGGCGAAAGCCACAGAATTTTTCACTATAACCTCGTAGGACAGCCTTTCCAGGCTGTCAGATGAATATCATCCTTATATTAAAATCTACAGGCAGGAATGCCTGTCCTACGCAATCCCCGTAGGACACCCTTTCCAGGCTGTCAAATGAACATTATCCTTCATTAAAATCTACAGGCAGGAATGCCTGTCCTACGCAATCCCCGTAGGACACCCTTTCCAGGCTGTCAAATGAACATTATCCTTTATTAAAATCTACAGACAGGAATGCCTGTCCTACGCAATCCCCGTAGGACACCCTTTCCAGGCTGTCAAATGAACATTATCCTTCATTAAAATCTACAGGCAGGAGCCTGTCCTACGCAATCCCCGTAGGACAGCCTTTCTAGGCTGTCTATTTGCCGTCTATTCCGCCATAATTCTTAATATTGGAAATTACCTAAATATATTGTTCGTCCCCAAAATCCGGCTGAAAGCGCAATTTTATTAAATATACTTCCGAACGGCTAGCAAGGCGAATCGGCGGTCCCCACGTTCCAAAACCGCTTGATACTATAAAATGGGTGCCATCAATTTTTTTATAACCATGACTAACTTGATAAACTTTTGCGGTAAGGTAATTTAATGGCCACAATTGTCCATTATGGGTATGTCCAGATAATTGCAAATCTATTCGACTTGCTATACTTTCGGATAAATTTAACGGTTGATGATCAAGAACAATGATCGGCTGTTCAGGATTAATTTTGTCAATCAAGTATTTCAATGTAAGTCGCTGAACATAACTACTATAGCGTTTGCTATCGTAATCGTCCCGACCGATTATCCAGACGCCATTAGCCAACTGCAACGCTTCATCACGTAAGACCTTTATCCCGTGATTTTCAAGATATTGGGTGGCTTTTTCAATCCCGCCGATAAATTCGTGATTGCCGGGAACGGTAAATTTCCCCAGCGGCGCTTTGAGTTCTGCGAGACAGCCGCCGAGATTGTGGCGAATTACTGGCGCCAAGTCTTCATCCAGCAGATCTCCTCCAAATAAAATAACATCCGGTTGGTTGGCATTAATTAATTCTACTAATTGACGTAATTGACGCTGGCCTACAAATGAACCAAGATGAATATCACTAGCAAATGCAATTGTCATTGTTTCAGCTTTGGCTTTTTTATGTATATCAATTCCCACAGTTTTGATTTGCGGGTGAGTTGCATTCCAGCGTCCAATTACCAAAATAATCGCAACCACGGTAACAGTGACAATGCCGGTAATTAAATTCAACTGCTGAAGATATTGCCGTAAGTCATTCGGAATCAGCGGAATAAAGTGATAAATGACACCGAAGATATCGATTATTATAACAATTAGTAAAAAATAAACCATAGCGCCGAACCAGTAAGCTCCGAGCCATTCCAACGCTTGCGGTACAACTCCTATGGAAATCCTCTCGATAATCCGGCCGAGAAAATAGGCTGAAACCAGAATAACGAATAAAATCGTATAAATCAACTTTGCCGTTTGGTTTGCCCCAAAGGCTTTAAGTCCGTGTATAAATATGTAGTAATTGACAATAAAATAAGCTAATAGAACAATCGTGAGGAATATGATAAACGTCCGAATTTTCACGTAAAATATAAACCTAATTCTTTATTATTAAACGGATTAAATCTAACGAACAATTTTATACGTCATCAGGCTATTATCTGAGAAAGTGGGTACTAATAGTAAACGTTTCTGGGGAATGTAGCCAATATCAGCCGACGAGATTTTATTAGTTTTAGTATCCAGGATTTTTTTACTCTGGCCGTTCGGACTTACCAAATAAATCTCTCCCGGGAAACTAGATACAAGGTAATTATTATCACAGGCTACTACACCATCCAGAGAGCCGCCAATCGTAGCTACTTTACGAACAGATTTGTTTTTATAATCAATGTAATTTAATGTGCCATTACTGGAAGATAGCATCACAAGTTGGTTTTTCTCAGCCAGTAAACCATTCGGATTGTAGTTGCCGCCGGAGAGCCAGATTGCTGGTTGTCCATTTTTCACGATATAAATAATATCAGCGACATTGTCCGAACAATAGATTGTACCGTTCTCGTCAACGGTAATGTCGTTTAGAAATTTGCCTTTCAAGTCAATTTTACCGATGAGTCGCCCCTGCTTTAGATCAATCCGTGCAATTGCGTTCAAATCAGCGACATACATTGTATCTCGATAAATCGCCATACCTTTCGGGGCATTCAAACCTTCAATCCAGTGCAAATCCAGAATTTTACCATTCGGCGATACTCGCGAAATGAAACCGTTACCGTCTGCCGCCGACGGACTGCCGTTAATATTACTGACATAAATGACATCTCGTTCAGGATCGTACAGCGCTGATTCCGGTACTTTAAAAACCTGTTTCAAACTCCAGTCTGGAATAACGGTAGCAGCCGGTTCGTCACCCAAGACGTTAATTACATTGAAAAAAAGCACCAAAGAAATGATAATTGTTTTCCAATAATTCATAATCTATCCTCCATTTTCTTCATTGATTTAATCTTAAAAATCCCTGAGCAACAAATCAACAATTTTTTAATAGGGTAATTGCAGAAAATTAACAGGTACAAATGTTTTGTCAGAATTTATTTTCACTGAAGTTTGTTATATTATCTATCGTTTGAAAAAATTATGAATAAGACCGAACTAATCAGAACTGACGAGTATATTATTCATTCCTACGAAGTTGATTGCGAGCGACGCCTGCGACTTGCGGTGCTGAATCGTTATATGCAGGAATCAGCCTGGCAACATGCGGAGATGCTGGGCGCCGGATATGCCAGTCTGTTATCGAAAAATTTCGCCTGGGTGTTAACTCGGACTGTCATTAGTATCGAAGAATTACCGATTTGGGGGAATTCTTTGATACTTTCGACCTGGCCTTCCGGATTGGATCATCTCTTCGCTTATCGTGACTTCTTATTCCTAAACACTGACAATCAGGAAATCGGTCGGGCAACGACTTCGTGGTGCGTGATAGATTTAGAAACTCGTCGCCCTCAACCAGTGGCTGAGATTTTTCCTTTTCAATTGCCGCAAGATAAGGGGTTACTTTTTGCGGAACGTCCACCAAAAGTCGAATCGCTCACCGGTGCGGATTATGTCTGGCATACCCGAGTCGGCTATCAGGACATTGATACTAACGAACATGTTAACAACGGGCGCTACATTGACTGGATTTATGAGACTTTTCCTCTCGAATTTCTTAAAACTCATTGCCCTCAACGTCTGGAAATCAACTATTTAGCTGAAGCTTTTTACAATCACGAAATTATTGTTACAACCCAGAAAACGTCGGAAATAATCTACCTCCATTCGGTTGTTAAAATGCCCGACCATACCGAACTTTGCCGCGCCAAAACGATTTGGCGGTAGATTGAATTAAAATATATGCCGATGCTTCAGACAAATTTTACTGGAATTTTTAATTCCCCTCTAAAATTCCTTTGGATTTAAATTACGAGAGCCTTAAAGTTTACGAAAATTAGGAAAAGTGATGGCTATACATCCAAATATATTGACAACTATTGGTAAAACTCCTCTGGTACGAATTAATAAATTGACAGAAGGGACATCGGCTGAAATCTTGGCTAAGATTGAATTTTTCAATCCGGGCGCTTCAGTCAAAGATCGTATTGCTCTGAATATGGTCGAAGATGCCGAACAGCGCGGAATTTTAAAAAAAGGGATGACAATCATCGAACCAACTTCCGGTAACACCGGAATAGGCTTGGCGATGGTCGCCGCAGTCAAAGGATATCAGGTCGTATTTGTTATGCCGGAAACGATGAGCATCGAACGCCGCAAAATATTGAAGCAATTTGGGGCACAGATAATCCTCACGCCCGGCAATCAAGGAATGTCGGGCGCAGTCGCCGAAGCCGAACGTCTTGCGCAACAAGATGGCTACTTTATGCCGGGACAATTCCAGAATCTCGCTAATCCGGAAATTCACCGTAAAACTACGGCTCGCGAAATTATCGCCGATCTTGGCGATCGCACTCCAGATTACTTTGTAGCCGGTGTCGGCAGTGGAGGCACGATTACCGGCATTGGTGAAATTCTTAAACAAGTCTATCCGGATATCCAAATTATTGCTGTGGAACCGGCTGGCTCGCCGGTATTGTCTGGTGGCAAGGCTGGAGCACATAAAATTCAAGGCATTGGCGCTGGATTCATTCCCGAAATACTGAACCGTGACATCATCAACGAAATTATCCTGGTTGAGGATGAATCGGCTATTTTGACTGCCCGCCGTTTGGCAACCGAAGAAGGTATTCTGGTGGGTATTTCAGCGGGCGCCAATCTGTTTGCCGCTCTTCAAATTGCCCGGCGTAATCAGCATAATTGTCTGATTATTGTGATTTTCCCGGATACCGGCGAACGCTATTTAAGTACCGAACTGTTTGAGGAATAAAATGATTTATTTTATCGAAGACCTGCGTGCAATTTGGCGCAACGATCCCGCCGCCAAAAATATGCTCGAAATTCTAACCTGCTATACTACTCTCCACGCAATTATGCTCTATCGGATTGCGCATTTTTTGCATACCTATTTACACATTCCCATTCTGCCACGCTTCATCAGTGTATTAGCTCGCTTCTGGAGCGGAGTTGAAATTCATCCCGGCGCAAAAATCGGGAAAGGATTCTTCATAGATCATGGTACAGGAGTTGTCATCGGCGAAACTGCCGAAATCGGTGATAATTGCGTTTTGTTTCATGGCGTTACTCTAGGCGGCACTGGTCATCACAAAGGCAAACGCCATCCTACAATCGGTAATAACGTCCTTATCGGCGCCGGTGCAACTCTTCTCGGGCCGATTTTTGTGGGAGACAATGCCAAAATTGGCGCCACGACCGTTATCATTAACCGTGATGTTCCACCTAACTGCACAGTTGTCGGTACTCCCGGTCACATTGTCAAGCGCAACGGCAAGTGCGTCAATGAACCACTTCCGCTGGCACGTTATAAACACAATGATACGAAGTGCAATCCATAAAATATGAAGAAAAGCGGAGGGATTTTCTCGCTGAAACCGACAATTTTAATTCCGGTGTCCCCGAGGTGAGCATCAGGATTGTTCATTTCATAGATACTTACTCAAAATACCTAAGACATCCCCAAAAATTAGGATACAGACGAGATAACTAGCTGAATGACAGCGTAATTCATAGACTTAAAAAGCTTTATCTATTTTCCTAAAAAATTTGAGTGAAGTCCTGCTTATATAACTTTTTGTCAATCCCGGCAATTTTACTTATATTTAGCGTCAATTTTTGAAGTGGTTAATATAAAATTCGGAGGTCTTGATAAACTATGGCTCTAATGCAGAAAATGCGGAATCACACCCATGTAATTCTCTGGGCGCTTTTAATC
>JAGNGI010000103.1 GCA_018002295.1 Fidelibacterota bacterium | reverse complement strand
AGAGTGAAAAATTCAGGTTTTGCGGCACCAGGCGAATCTGTGGCCAGACGATCTCCGCCGTTTTCTGCTTGTTAGCGGCTGGAGTTTCCACCTGAATTTTCCAGGTGCTGGATGTTTCGAACGGAGCATGCAAGTCATAGGCGATTTCCGGGGCACGGTCTATGACGAATTTAAATTGAAGATAATTGCCAGCAACGTCGGTCCCGAGCATTTCGAGAGCATCCAGACCATCGAAACCATCTTTAGCCGCGGGTGCGGTACCGATACCATTTTCCGTATCCTGTAATTTCAATTCTTTGGAAACGACACCGAGTTTGAGGAACCAGTCCCAATCGGGTGAGACGCTCGAACTCCGATAGGTATATTTTTCACCGAAGGATTGCAAACTTCCGGAAATCGGAGATGGTTTTTCCAGAACGCGACGATTGGGAATATTAAGTCGCAGATAGCTGACCGAATCAATCTGCGTAAAATAAAAGCCCTGCCAAACCGAAATACTATCAACATGAGTATTGGCAGGCACCACGATATTGTATTGGGAGAGGTTGTGATCCCAGGTATAGGCGTACTGACTGATCCAGCCTTGAGCCGCGGCTTCGGCTAAAGTATACTCGACTGGAGTGCCGGTTTTAGCGGCTGATTCATATTTGAAAATCTCGGTATTTGACCAATCAATCGTGAAATAATAGGGGTTGGCAAATTGATTAAAACCGAGCGCAACTCCATATTCAGACTCCCAATCAACATAAGGCGCTTGGGCAACTTCTAAGAGACAATGATCAACCGGACAACCTCTGACGTCCACATCAACCGGAGCGCCGGTATTCTGCCAGACGAAATAGCCAAGCCCGGGATAAGGAGTAGGCGGTTGATAAATCGTGCCGTCGCCATATTCATAATACTCCATAACGGAGTCTTCCGTTACCCAGTGAATACAGGTCCAATTGGTGCCATTCGGCATTTGACCACCGAAATCATCGCCGAAAATGGCGAGGGGATCGCCAGGTGGATTACCTTCATTAGGCGCAATCGGAACTCCAATCATAACCCATTTATTGTTAGGAAAGTTTTTATAAACCGCCGTCATCGGGCAGGCACTTTTTTTCTTGGACGCTTGGGGAGTATTGCCATAACAACCGATATTAATGCGGTCGCCATTATCCTCCGGCTCGCGACTATAATCATCGTTAGGATCACCGGCATCCAGACAGGGTGAATCCTGATCGTCAAATAACCAGGCACCGAAATGATAAGAACCGCCCGTGCTTTTGATATGCAGGTCATCATCCAGCCAATTGTTTCCGCCTAAAATATTATCGGTTCCATCCGGATCAACAAACAAGGGATTCTGGGTAATCGAACCAGTTCCCGGCGTAATATTGGAATAATTGTAAGTATTATTATAAGCGCAATTATAAGTGGCGGTAATACCGGAACCAGTGTTATCTCTAAAGCCATAAGTTGAGCCGGTGACAATATTGTTGCGCCAACTGCCGGTTGTGCGATTACCGTAAATCCCATAATAACCACCATTATAAACAGTGTTATTTTTAATGGTATTAGAATATAAATTGTCGTTGTATATCTGAATACCGTAAGTACTGGAAACGCTACCGGTGCACCCATAAACAAGATTATTTTCTATAGTAGTGTTCCAAAGGTATTTACAATAGATACCCTGTAACGAATAAGAAAAAATGCGATTATCACTGAAATTAGCCACACTAAAATAATTATTGGCATAAAGATAAAGCCCATTCTGAACCAGATAGATAGTATTTCCCTTGACCGAATTAAATGACATCGTTTGCATAGTATAAATACCTGAACCCGTGCAATTGTAAACCAAGTTTGAATCCAGTGCCAAAATCGCAAACTGTCCCACCTGATTGGCATAGATACCATGACTGGTTATGTTAAATATGAGATTGTTAGCTATCTGCCCAACATATACCCGATCGAGGTAAATCCCGTGGCAATTGTTGTTTACATTGCTAACCTCATTATCACAGATGGTATTTATTTTAGGAACATCCTGGGAAGTGGCATCGGAAATATACATCCCGTGCGAACCGGTATTGCTAATTTTGTTATAATCGAGAT
Organism: Fidelibacterota bacterium; assembly: GCA_018002295.1. Taxonomy (GTDB): domain Bacteria; phylum Fidelibacterota; class UBA2242; order UBA2242; family UBA2242; genus JAGNGI01. Next base: position 2,600 of record JAGNGI010000103.1, on the reverse strand, counting down.
TTTGGACGCCGCATTGATAGAGATAAAGTCCACTACCGCTGGTTACATTACTAATCTGATTGTGCGAAACTGAAAGCGCCTTTTCTGTGGGTTGGTAAATATAAATAGCATGGCTGGAACTATTGCGAATGATATTATTATTGATATTACCATTTTTGAGATAAACACGGTACAGTTCAATGCCCTTACCGCAATCGGAAATGTAGTTATTATTGATATTAATGACAAAGTCGGGATGCGCAGTGTTGGCTTGTACCGAGATTCCAGTGCTGTTGCCGCTTAGAATAGAATCGGATTCAATAGTCAGGACTCCGTGCAGATCCCAGCTGGAGGCATAAATACCATAGCTGGTAGCATTTCTCGTATCACAGTCCCTGATCACGATATTAGTGGTGTTAAAGAGATCAATGGCTTTATTGCTGACATAACCGAAGGTAATACCCTGGAAAACCAAATTGTCTTTGTCGTTAACCTTACAGGCAATATCATAGGGAGTGCCCGATGGAGGCTGGTAAACTACACTAAGAGTAACGTCTCCAGTCGTCCCATTAACCGTTGTAGCTCTAATCCTAACTGAGGTCAGTGCTTCGGCTTGCTGAGTAGTAAGTTTATAGATTAATGTATCAGAGCCGCCTCTATAAACAGATCCACTCGAAAGATTGTATCTAATGCAGTAGAATGGATCATTGGTTGGGTTATTAATAGTATATGTGTTCCCATTAAGGCTGGTCCAGGTCGAGCCGTTGGCTGGGTATAGCGCGGTGACTCCTGAAGGTAAACTGATAGCTGTATTTTTTAGATTGGATTTATTGTTATTGCGGATTCCGACCTTGATTGTGCTGGTTCCGTCGCCGTTATTGATGATGTTTGCCAGAGTGAAGGTGAAATTATTTTGAGAAGCAGACTGGGGCACGAATACCGGGTCACCGGCGGTCAAGCCTCCGATGGTTACCCGCCCCACCGGATCCTGAGTTTTTAATCCGCGATAATCACCATAATAAACAATATAAGCAGTTGACGAGCCGGAACGCGAGGGTATTAACTGCTCGTTGTAAATTCCCGTGCCGATGAAGACCGTATCGCCGGGTTGCAAGTTATAATTAGCGGCTTTAGTGACTGTTTTCCAGGCGGTAGCCGGAGTCAGACCGTTATGGCTGTCATTGCCGCTTTTCCGGACATAATAGTTCGTAGCCAAAACCGAAAGTGGTAGAAATGCTAGTATCGTTCCAATAAGGATAATTTTTTTATTAAGGGAAATCAACATGAATTTCCTCCGCCATTTAAAATCTTTTTTTAAGATAATAAATTATTGAAGTAGTGTTTGTGACCATTGTCATAAAAATCAAATGCTTAAAATACCTACCCGACAGTCCATTATGAGTTCTTTCTTACCATTTCAATAAAAAGCCACCTGAATTATACCACAAAACAAATTTCAATCAAAGCCCAAACTCATCGCTGAATTTTTGTATAAGAGCATCGCTGACCTTTTTGATAGCTTTGGCTCCGGCGTTTTCTGGTGAATTCCCGGCGTTTTTATCCTCAACCAGATAATTGCCGACAAACGCCTGTTGGGAAATGTTATAAACTTTCAAAACGCCGCGGGCGTGCGCGAAGTAAAATCCGTCCTGAACCCGATTAGGTTGGTCCGAAGCAACGCTCGCCAGCAGAATCAAATCAGCACCGCTATTGGTGGCGGCTTGCTGAATTTCGGTTGGGCTCATTTGTTCAATCTGCGAGCCTGTGAACCGACTAAAAGGATTAGCCTCAAGAATATGAAAGCCGGATTCGGTCAATTTCTGGAGAAGCAGATCACCCAGAATCGGAGTATTAACCGGGTGGTAAAAATTGGTTTCAGAGACCATTACGATTACCTTGTTGTCCGGTAGAAGGTTAAAGCGGGTACTGGTTTGCGCCATCTGATAGCCTTCGGGAAAAGTAACCTGAGCCTCGATTTCGACTTTGCCAGCGGTACGGATTTCTCTGACCGAACAAAAGGCACAGCCGTTGGCATCGGTTTGACTGTAGGGATTAAATGCGGCTTTGCCCGCCAGCAATTTAAACTCGACTGGCAGTCCGGAAATCGGGTAGCGCTTGCCACTTTCCTGCCAAAATACGCTCACCTGCAACGGTTCAGGTAATCCGGCGCCCCATTTGGTAGTTTGTTTATCACCCAGACCTTCAATGCGGATCCCGTTTTGCAAGAGATTAATCCAGTCCAACATTTGTCCGTTTAAGGTTTTTATTTTTATCAGATCAGTCGGCGCTATTCCGGTAATCTCGGTCAGCGGTTGTAAATGTTGAGTAGCCGCCTTTATCTGATCAATTGCCAGGAAAATACGACCTTGCCGGGCTAAGGTGATTGCTGAACTCAGTTGGATTTCGCCCAGCTGAACGGTTTCCTCCACTAATTGCTTCATAAAAGCGCGATGAGCATTTTCGTCGAAGTAAACCGCCATGTAGGTCTGATATAGAATTTTCTTTTGACGACCTTTGCCCTCCTGCCACTGTTCCGTATAGACCTTCTCCGGCTTAACGTTTATAATATTTTTGGCTACGACTTTGATGCGTGAATCGGTAAAAGCGTCCACTGATTCCAC